>JBFKVA010000025.1:0-27991 GCA_041635475.1 Acidimicrobiia bacterium
CGCAGGCTTCTTCGGCCCGGTCGTCTCCCCCGCCCCCACCGGCGAGGCCGCCCTCGAGCTCTTCGACCACGTCGAGTACCTCGCCCGCGCCCCCTGGTTCCACGAACTCAAGAGGATGGAGAGGGGCCGGGCCGACGTGGGGGCTCGGCCCGAGCCACTTCCGGGATGACCCTCGGCTCGGCCATTCACCAACCCCGCCCCGGTCACGAGAACCGGACCGCTCAGCCCCCAAGCTCCCGGGAGCGCTCGGTCGCCGCCCGCACGGCGTCTCGCATGATTCGACGGAACGCCGCGTTCTCGAGCGCGGTGAGGGCGGCCTCGGTCGTGCCGTTGGGGGAGGTGACCTGCCGGCGGAGCTCTTCGGCCGTCATCGGTGAGGCTCCGAGGAGCTTGCCGGCCCCCACCACGGTCTGGCTCGCCAGCAGACGGGCCACCTCGGCCTCGATGCCCTCGGCGATCGCCGCTTCCTCGAGGGCTTCGGTCAGGAGGAACACGTAGGCGGGGCCGGAGCCCGACACGCCGGTGACCGCGTCGAGTTGGTCTTCGCGGACGACGACGGTCTGGCCCACGGAGGCGAGGAGCTCCTCGGCCCGGGCCAGGTGGGCCTCCGAGGCGTGGGCCCCGGGAGCCAGGCCGGTCATCCCCTCCCCGACGAGCGCCGGCGTGTTGGGCATGCAGCGCACGACCGGGACCGCGCCCAGCGCCGCCTCGATGCGGGCCGTGGTGATCCCGGCGGCGATGGAGACGACGAGATGGTCGGGCGTCACGGAGGGAGCGATCTCGGCCAGGAGGTCGTCGATGACCTGCGGTTTGACGGCGATGATCACGACCTCGGCCGACTCCGTGGCGATCGTGGGGTCCGAGTAGGCGATGTGACCGTCGGCGAGGAGCTCCTCGACCCGGGCCGGTGCGGTGTCGGCGAGGCGGAGGTCCAGCTTCTCCCACCCGGCCTCCATGAGGCCCTTGACGATGGCGGTGCCCATGGCCCCCACGCCGAGAATCGCGATGCTCATCGGGCGATCGTAGAGGACTGGCGCTGGAGGATCCGCTGGATGAGCACGGACTCGAGCGCACTCACCGCCTCCTCGCTGTACCCCTCCTGGACGATGAGGTCGGCATGGCGTTTGGAGGGCTCCACGAATGCCAGGTACATGGGGCGCACCGTGCGTTCCCACTGGGCGAGGACGCTGTCGACGGTGCGGCCCCGTTCGTTGACGTCTCGCTGGAGCCGCCGGGTGAGGCGGAGGTCGGCGTCCGTGTCGACGAACACGGTGAGGTCCATGTGCCGGCGCAGGCTCGGCTCGGAGAGCACGAGGATGCCTTCGACGACGATGATCGGGGCCGGGTCAACCCGGCGTGTCTCGGTTCGGCGGAGGTGCTGACTGAAGTCGTACTGCGGCACGTCGGCCGACCGGCCGTCGAGGAGCGCGCACAAATGCTCGACCATGAGGGTGGTCTCGAGGCTGTCGGGATGGTCGTAGTTGAGCTGGGCCCGGTCCTCGAGGGGCAGCTCCGGTCGGTGGAGGTAGTAGGCGTCGTGCTGGAGGATGTCGACGTCACCCCCGAGACGTTCGACCACCGCCTTCGTGATCGTCGTCTTGCCCGACCCACTTCCACCGGCGATCCCGAGGACGAACGGGCGGGGGAGGGCGTGCATGGGGGAAACCTAGTGGTGCGGCTGGTCGGCCTACCCGCTCGACCAACCTGGGAGCCGCACTACCGTCGTCTCATGCTTGCACTTGGTGATCCCCTTCCCGACCTGACCCTCCATGACGACGCCGGCAACGAGGTGGCCCTCGGGTCGCTCGGCAAGGCCGTCTTCTTCATCTACCCCCGGGCGATGACCCCGGGGTGCACCACCGAGGCGTGTGACTTCCGTGATCGGTACGAGCGCCTCCAGGCCGCCGGGTACGCCGTGTACGGGGTGAGCCCCGACCCGTCGGCGCGCAATGCCAAGTTCCGGGACATGCACGACCTCTCGTACCCGCTGCTCTCCGACGAGGACCACGCCTTCATGACGGCCGTCGGGGCCTGGGGCGAGAACAAGAACTACGGCAAGACGTTCCTCGGGGTGATCCGGTCGACCGTGGTCACCGGCGACGACGGCGCCATCACCCACTTCTTCCGCAACGTCAAAGCCACTGGCCACGCCGCCCGGGTCGCCAAGGAACTCGGCCTCGACGACTGACGGCGAACGCTCGCTCCCGGCCCACTACCGTCCTCCCATGCGCCGGTTGCTCGTCGCCGCGGCCCTCTTGGTGGTCCTCCTCCCGGCCACGGCCGCGCTCGCCCAGGTCGACGTCGACGAAATCGCGGCGACACTGCGCGCCGACGGCTTCTACGCAGAGCCGGGCGCCGACGTCGACCCGAACACCGTCGACGCGCTGGAACAGGCCTCGATCCCCATCTACCTCGTGGTGCTGGCAACGGACCCGGGAGAGGACCCCAGCCTCACGGCCCAACGGCTCGGGGAGTTGTTCGGGAGCGGCACCTTCGTCGTTCGCACCCCCGACTTCATCGGCGTCTACTCGGTCGACTACGACGACGCCACCGTCGAGGCAGCGCTCGACGACAGCCTTGACGGATGGCGGGAATCGAATGCCGCGGGCATCAAGGCACTCGACAGCCAACTGACGGGGACCGGGGGGTTCCCGTTCGGCCCTGTGATCCTCGGTGGAATCGTCGTGCTCGTCGGGTGGGGCATGTACCGGGGGCGCAAGACCTCCAAGGCGGCAGCGGCGGCGCGCCTCGCCGAGCGTCGACAAGCCCTCGGCGAACAGGCCGACGACGTCGCCAACGACATCCTCGCCCTCTCCGACAGGGTCCAGGTTGCCGACAACGCCGAGGCGACCGGCCACTACCGGGAGGCCAACGCCAGGTTCTCGGAGACCCAGGACGCCATGGCCGGTGCCAGCAGCGAGATGGAGTTCGTTCGGCTCTCGAACGAACTCACCGAAGCGGAGTGGCACCTGGAGGCCGCCGAGGCGATCCTGGAGGGACGGGAGGTCCCCGAAAAGCCGACGGACCGGCCCGTGGAGTGCTTCTTCCACCAGCACAAGGCAGGCACCGTGCGGGCGGACGTCGAAACCGCCGCAGGGACCAAGACGGTGAGCGTGTGCCGGGAGTGCGCCGTGCAACTCCGGCGGGGGGAGGCGCCGACACCTCGACAGGTGGTCGTCGGAGGCTCTCGAACGCCGGCCGGTCGGGCCCCCCGCTCGTACGGAGGGGGCGGCTTCGACCTCGACGTCTTCGATGTGGTCCTGGGAGCGGGCCGGGCATCGTACGACTGGAGCCGCCCCCGGCCGGCGCGTGGGAGTCGCCCCCGGGGTTTCGGCGTGGGTTCGCGGTCAAGCGCCGGCGGAAGGACGCGTTCGTCCTCGCGTTCCTCCTCCCGCAAGACCGGCGGCGGGCGGGCCTCCCGGCGGCTGTGACCCGTCGAGCCGGCTCGTGGCCGGCCCTGCTCATGTAGCCTCGTGCGCGTCACCGAGAAGAGGGAACATGTTCAAGAAGATCTGGGCCTACCTCAAGCAGCTGTTCCGGTCCACCGCCGAGGGTGTCATGGACCCGGCGATCGAGATCGAGATGGCCATCACCGAGGCCAGGAAGCAGGACCAGGCACTCCGCAACCAGGCCGCCAAGGTCATTGCCCATCGCACCCAACTCGAACAGAAGCTCGAGAAGTCCGCCGACACCCTGGGAGAGGCCCGCGAGATCGCCAAGCAGGCCCTGCTCCGGGCCGACAAGGCCAAGGCCGAAGGGGACACCGAGGCCTTCGACAAGTGGACGCGGGCGGCCCAGGCGCAGGCGCTCAAGATGCAGGCGGCAGAGAACAACCTCAACTCGCTCCGGGAGCAGTACGAACTCGCCCAGGGCCAGGCCGACTCGGCCAAGAAGGCCGTCCAGCAGAACGCCTCCCGGGTGCAGGAGCTCCTCGCCCGCCGCATGGACCTCCTGGGCAAGCTCGAACAGGCCAAGATGCAGGAAGCCGTCAACTCCGCGGTCGAGAGCATGAACGTCGCCCTCGACATGGACGCCCCGAGCCTCGACAACGTCGAAGAGAAGATCCAGGGTCGGCTCGCGTCCGCCCAGGCCAACGCGGAGCTGCGGGCGGCGACCCCCGATGGGGCCGAGGCCGAGTTGCGAGAGGCGATCAACATGGCGTCGGCCGATGCCCAGCTCGAGGCGCTGCGGGCGGAACTCGGCCTCGAGCAGTAGCGGTCCCCGCTCCGCCCTCGGGACCCGGTGCCCACCCCCGTGCCTGCGCCCATCCCTGCCCGGCACCGGTGCCCGGTGCCCGGTGGCCTGGGTCCTAGGATGCCCCCGGTGAGGAGAGAACCGCGTGCCTGACCGCAGACCAACCGCCAGCCGGCTGCTCACCGGGCTGGGTGTGCTGCTGGCGGCAGGCACCTTTGGTCTGTGGGCGCTCGGCTCCGCCTCGTGGGCCCACTCGGAACCCGCCGTGGGCCGCGAGGTCTTCGGGAACATTCCGCCCTCACTCCGCGCCGTCTTCTACGTCGGGGTCGCGGCCTTCCTGTTCCTCATGTTCCACCTCTTTTCGCTGCGGGCTCGGAACTGGGAGCGAGGCGCCGCCGAACGTCGCCTGGGCCAGTGGGCGGCGCGCTTTCGGGAGCTCGACCGCGGCCTGCGGATGAAGACGCTCATGGAGGACCGGGCAGCCGGTCTCACCCACGCCGCCATCTACTACGGGTTCATCGTGCTGTTCCTTGGGACGGTCACGTTGGAGATCGACCATCTCCTCCCGGAGCCGATGACGTTCCTCAACGGCCTCACGTACCAGGTGTATTCGGCGATCCTCGACCTGGCCGGGGTGGTGTTCCTCCTTGGCCTGGCCATGGCTGCCGTGCGTCGATACCTCCAGCGACCGTGGCGTCTACGGGCCAAGACCAAGCCGGAGGATGGCTGGATCCTCGTCCTCCTGGCGGTCATCGGGGTCACCGGTCTGCTCACGGAGGCGGCCCGGATCTCGCTCATGGGAATCCCGGACTTCGAGGTGTGGTCGTTCGTCGGGTACCCGCTCGCTCGCTGGATCCCGGCTGCCAGCGCCGGGACGTGGCATCGGGTCCTGTGGATTGCCCACGCCGGTGCCTTCTTCGCACTGCTCGTCGTGTTCCCGACCACCAAGCTCCGACACGTGTTCGTCTCCCCGGCCAACATGTTGTTGTCACCCAAGGATCGGCCCAAAGGGGCGATGAAGGCGATGCCGGACCTCATGACGAGCGACCTGGAGTCGTTCGGGGCGGGGATCGTTGCCGACCTCACCTGGAAGCAGATCCTCGACACCGATGCCTGCACCGTGTGCGGGCGTTGCACGTCGGTGTGCCCGGCCAACGCGACCGGCAAAGCCCTCGACCCCCGTGAGATCGTCCTCAAGGTGGGGGAGGTGGCCGCCACCTCGGGGCAACCGCCGGTGTCGACGCCGGTGAGCCTTGGGTCGGGGATCACGATCACGTCCGACAGCCTCTTCGAGCGGATCACCACCGACGAGTTGTTCTCGTGCACGACGTGTCGCGCCTGTGATGAGATCTGTCCCGTGGACATCGAGATCCTCGACAAGATCCTGGACATGCGACGGTACAAGACCCTCATGGAGTCGGACTTCCCGTCGGATCTCGGCAAGTCCTTCGTGGCGCTCGAGAACTCGGGCAACCCGTGGGGCCTCAACCAGGCGAGTCGCGCCGACTGGGCCAAGGCCCTCGACTTCGACGTGCCGGTCCTGGGTGAGACCACCGACTCCGCCGAGTACCTCTACTGGGTTGGCTGCGCAGGCAGCTTCGACGACCGCAACGTCGCCGTCACGAGGGCGGTGGCGACGCTCCTCCACGAAGCCGGCGTCGACTACGCCATCCTGGGTTCGGCCGAGACGTGCACCGGTGACGCGGCTCGCCGCGCCGGGAACGAGTACCTCTTCCAGATGATGGCGGCCCAGAACATCGCGACCCTCGACGGGCTTGGTGTCAAGAAGATCATTGCCCAGTGCCCACACTGCTTCACCACCCTCGGCAACGACTACAAGCAGTTCAGCGGCGACTACGACGTGATCCATCACAGCCAGTTCCTGGCAGAACTCGTCCGGCAGGGCCACCTCACCCCCGACCTCGGGGGCGCCGACATCACCTACCACGACGCCTGCTACCTGGGGCGCCACAACGACGTGTACATGGATCCCCGTGAGGTCGTGGCCGCCTCGGGGAACCTCATCGAGATGGAGCGTTCGGGTACGACGTCGTTCTGCTGCGGAGCAGGGGGAGCTCGGTTCTGGACCGAGGAGGCGACCGGCAAGAAGGTGAACGTCGAACGAGCTCAGGAGGCGGTGGCGACCGGGGCCGGGCAGGTCGCGGTGGCATGCCCGTTCTGTTACGTCATGCTCGACGACGGCGTGAAGGAGCTCGGCGCCGAGGGCGTCGAGGTCAAGGACATCGCCATGATCCTGGCCGACGCCATCACGAGGAAAGACGCCCAGTCGTGAGCCACCATCCCCCCCTTGGTCCCCGCCCGGTCCGGCGGGTTTCTGCGGAGCGCTGAGCAGGGTGCCGGTCGGCTACCAGGGTGAGCCCTTCTCGTACAGCTTCACCGCGGCCGGCGAGCTCTTCCCCGGCGCCGATCGGGTCGGGTTCGCCAACTTCCCGGCCGCGTTCGATGCCCTCATGGACGAGCGGGTGGCTCGGCTCGTGCTCCCGGTGGAGAACTCGACGACGGGCAGTGTCCTGCCCGTGTTGGACCGGCTCGTGAACGGTGGGACCCGCATCGTGGCCGAGCACCTGCTCGAGATCCGCCACGCGGTCATGGGTGTCCCCGGGGCCACCCTGGAAGACCTCAAGGAGATCCGATCGCACCCGGAGGCGCTGAGCCAGGCGGTCGACACGATCGTCCATCGGGGGTGGGAGCCCATGCCGGTCCACGACACCGCCGGGGCGGTGCGACTGGTTGCCGAGCTCGGCGACCGATCCATCGCGGCCCTGGCGCCGCCCCGCGCGGCCGAGGCCCACGGACTCGAGATCCTCCTCGTCGACGCCGTGGATCGCCTCCACAACACCACGCGGTTCGTGGTCCTGGAAAAGGGGGAGCCGTTCGTCCCGGAGCAGGCCGACAAGTCGACGGTGGCGTTCGAGACCCAGCACCGCCCGGGAGCCCTGGCCCTCGCCCTCACGGAGATCGGGCTCCGGGGAGGGAATCTCACCCGCATCGAGTCCCGTCCGACCGACGCGGCCTGGTCGTACCGGTTCTTCGTGAACCTCCTCCACCCCCCGGGCCCGGCCGGGTTCGCATCGGTCTTCGATCCGTTGCCGACGACGATGTCGGACTTCCGCCACCTTGGGAGCTACGTGGCTGCCGCCGAGTAGGCGGGGGCCGGTGGGAGCGACCCGGGCGGGTCGGGCAGGAACCGGGCCACGGCCTCGATGGGGTCGCCCGCGACCCGGGGTATGACGATCGTGGGCTCCAGTCCGAGCGCCGATCGGCAGGACCGGACGACCGCTTCCGTGTCGCCGCGCACGCGGTTGAGGATCACGTCGGGCCGCTCGGCCGACCAGTCCCGGACGAGGCGCCCGGCCCGGATGAGACCGTGAGGGGTGCCGTCCACGACGAGCACGACCCGGTCGGCCACCCGGAGCAGGCGGGGCAGGTCGGGTCCGGGAGGACCCGTCTCGAGGATGATGGTGGTGAACTCCAACCGCATGCCCAGCGCCAGCTCGCACAGGAGGGGCGCTGCCAGGGGATGGGGTCCGGCCCCCGGGCTCAGCACCGCCAGCCCATCGCCGGTGCGGGGGAAGCAGGGCGCTGCACCACCGCGGACGACGTCGGCCACCTCATCGAAGCCCGGACCGGGGCCGAGGCCGAGGACCGGGCCGACGTTGGGGAGGGGATCGGCATCCAGCAGGAGCGTGCCCGCTCCGGCCACCCTGGCCAGGGCGAGGGCAATGGTGGTCCGACCGGGAGCGCCGCGGGCTCCCGTCACGGTGATCAGCCTGGCCCCGGGCGATGGTCGACTCGGTGTCGGCCCGGCGGCCACGAGCATGCGCACAAGGTGGTCCGGTGGCGTTCCCTCGGGCGCCACGAGGTCGCTTCCCCCCGCCTCCAGGAGCCGGCGGCCCGGGGTGTCCGACGGTGGGTGAATCCCGAGTACCCGCCAGCCCCGGCGCCGCCAGGAGCGGATGAGCGCTGGTGACAGCCACGCGGTGCCGCTGGCGACGGCGACGAACTCGAGGGGCCCCATGCGGTCGAGATCCTCCGGTTCATAGGCCCTGCCCACGATGCGGGCGCGGCCGGTCCGGCGGGCGAAGGCGACGAGGTCTGCCTCCCAGCGGCGGGCCGTGAGCACCGTGGCAACCACCGGCCTCACGCCATCACCTCCACGAGGTCGATCGACCAGAGGGGGACGATGGTGGGGGCTCGGTCGGCTCCCAGTACGAGGTGGTCGACTCCGACCGCCGACACCGGTGCCGGCCCGATGCTCGTCCCCCCGGCCGTCACCCGCACCCGGGTGGCCCGGTCTTCCAGTTCCAGGAGGAGTTCGCGAAGCTCGCGGGTTCGACGCGAGGCGACGGCCGCTGCCGCCTGTTCGATCTCGACCGCCCGGACGAACGCTGTTCGCATCGACCGGGCGAGGACGACGAGGTCGGGGTGTCTCAGCTCATCCATGATGAAACACTGTAAAACAACACAAACCAACCATATCACCGTCCCCACGGGTCGGCAGCGTCGCTTTTCGCGGATCGGTGAACGTCGCGCCGGAGTGAGTAGGTTTGGCTCCGATGATGACCGTTCCCGCACCCGTGGAGGAGGACGTCGTGGTCCGCGACACACCGTGGAACGTCATCGTGTGGAACGACCCGGTCAACCTCATGAGCTACGTCGTCCTCGTCTTCCGCCGGTTGTTCGGGTACTCGAAGGAGAAGGCGACTCGGCTCATGATGGAGGTCCACCGCGACGGTCGGAGCATGGTCGCAAGCGCACCGCGGGAACGGGCCGAAATGCATTGCCATCAACTTCATCGCCATGGGCTGTGGGCGACGATGGAGCGAGCATGATCGAGATCGGCCAGGCAGCGGGCGGGCTGCGGGTCCACCTCGCGCCCGGGCTCGATGAGATCCTCGGACAGGTCCCGGACTGGTTGGCGTCGGTCGGGCGCCCCGGGTCGGACCCGGCCGCCGATCGGCTCACGCCTCGCGCCTACCCGGAGGACCCTGAGGCTGCCGCCGAGTTCGACCGGCTCATGCTCCCGGAACTGGCCACCGGCCGTGCCCACGATCGAGCGGTCTTCGCCGATGCCCTGGAGCGGGTGTCGGCCGGACCGGCCACCCTCACCGAAGATGAGGTCTTCGCGGTGCTCCGGGTCATGGACGAGGCTCGACTTGTCATGGCGGCCCGGCTCGGCATCGACGCCGACGACTGGTACCCCGGCCCGGAGTTGGAGGACGCTCCCGAACTGCACCTCTACCACCTGCTCGGGTGGCTTCAGGATGCGCTCATCGAGGCGGCAGAGCCCCTCCTCGTGGGCGACGAGTGACCACGCGCCTCGAGGCCACGATCACCTCGATCGCCCACGGTGGCCAGGGCGTGGCCCGGATCGACGGCAAGGTCCATTTCGTCCCCGACGCCCTGCCCGGTTCCACGGTCGCCATTGCAGTCACCGACGATCACGACAGGTGGGCCCGGGGGGAGATTCTGGAGGTCCTCGAGGCCGGCCCGTTCGCGGCCGTGCCGGCGTGTCGCCACGCCGCGGTGTGCGGCGGGTGCCAGTGGCAGCACGCTGCGCTTGCCGCCCAGAGGGACTGGAAACGACAGGTGGTGGCCGAGCAACTAGAGAGGATCGGTCGGATCCCGCAGCCCCCGGTCAACCCCACGAAGGTGGCCGGCCCGGCCTATGGGTACCGCAACCGGATGGACTTCGTGGTGGGACCCGGCTTGGCCCTCCATCGGCGTCGGTCCAACGACCTCGTGGTCCTCGAGGAGTGCCCGGTGCTCCACCCGGCCCTCGAAGCGCTCATCTCGGTCTCCGCGTTCGAAGGCGCCGACCGGGTGACGGCGAGGGTGGGGACACGGACCGGGGATCGCCTCCTCGTGCTGGACGCTGAGCTCCCTTCCGACGCCCCGGCCTGGGGCGTCCCTGTGTGTCGGGTCCGCTCTGGCAGGGTGGAGGCGCTGATCGGGGATCCGTGGCTCCACGAGGTCGTGGTCGGCATGCGGTTTCGGGTGAGCGGATCCGCGTTCTTCCAGAACAACACCGACGGCGCGGACGTTCTGGCCCAGCTCGTGGCCACGGCCGCCGGGCGCGGCGGGACCCTGATCGACCTGTACGCGGGCGGGGGTTTGTTCTCGTGCACGATCGGGCGCAGGTTCGATCGGGTCGTCGCTGTCGAATCGGCGGCCCTGGCAGTCGACGACTTCCACCACAACGCAGCCGGTCTCGACCACGTCGAACTCCACCCGGTCGCCGTGGAACGGGCCGGCGACGTCCTGGCCCGACACCCGGGGGCGACGGTGGTGGCCGACCCCCCGCGGGCCGGACTCCAGCGCACGGGGGCTGCGGCAGTGCTCCGGGCCCGGCCCTCGACGATCGTCCTCGTCTCGTGCGACCCGGCGTCGCTCGGACGGGACGCCCGCCTCCTCACCGAGGGCGGCTATCGGCTCGTCGAAACGACGCCGCTCGATCTCTTTCCCCAGACGTTCCACGTGGAGGCCGTGTCGAGGTTCGAGCGGGTCGTGGACGACTCCGAGGCGGTCGCACCTGTCACCTGAGGCGCCGGCTGGGGCGAGCCTGGGCCAGTCCGTCGGAAATCTCGCCGTGCAGCCGGGAGAGACCCTGGGCCCCGAGGGTCGCCAGGACGTCGGCGGTGGAGGCCAATTCGACCTCGGCCTCCTCCAGGTGGCCGTCGGCTGCGAGAGCCTCGGCGAGCCGCAGCCGTCCGTAGAGGCGGAAGTACAGGTAGTCGGCCCGGCTGGTGGCCGCCCGCCAGAGCTCGGGGTCCGGTCCGGTCACCCGGGAGATCTCCGCCTCGGCGAAGGCGAGGTGTGTCTCCGGCAGTTCGAGTCCGTTGCCACCGGCAGGAGCCGGATGGGCTGAGAGGATCTCCCGCATGCGCGCCAAGACACTCTGGCCTCTCGCGAGATGCTCCCGACCTCCGACGGAGCGCGCGCTCTCGATCTCGGCGCGTACAAGCGCGCCAAGGGTGCCCAGCTTCATTCCCTCCTCGGTGGCGTGCACCCGAAACCCGAGGTGTTCCTCCGCGATCGCCCGGACCTCGTGCAGCAGACCGCGGTCGGCGGCGATCTCCGCTGCCAGGGCGAAGAACTCCTGATGCCAGCGCTCGTGGACGCCTCGCCGCCGCATGGTGTTCACTTCGGCCGCTGCTTGGTCCAGCCGCCCCTGCATCCACAGCAGGGTCCCCGCCGTCATGTGGGCGAGCAGGCCGGTCCCCTCCCCGTGGAGGGGCCGGATCGCGGCGATGGCCCGTTCGGCGTCGTCCCATCGACCGGTCTGGATCCACACATACATCAGCCAGGCCTTCCAGGAGCGGGCCATCTCGGGCTCGCCGTCGGTGAGACCGATGGCCTCCTCGGCGATTCGGAGTGGGAGGTCGCGGCGTTCGGTGGGATGGAGCCAGGCGACTTCGATCATCCATCCGTGGTGGTCGAGCAGAAGCTCAGGCTGGCCGAAGCCCCGAGCAAGCGGCGTGGTGGCGCGGATCAGGTCGAGCCCAGCGTCAGGGTTACCTGCCCACGCCAGTTGCCGCGCCAGTTCCACCGTCGCCCTCCATTCGAGGTAGGGGTTCCCGACCTCGCGGGCGAGCGAGACCGCCGTCGCGGCGTCGTCGATACCCTCGGAGCCGGCGCTTGTTGCTGCGATGCGGTAGCTCCACGCCCGCGTCAGGGCTGTCATTGTCCGTGTCGGCGATCCGGGAAGCCCCTCGAGGCGACGCTCTGCCGCGGCGAGGTGCCGGCGCCCCTCATCCACCTCGCCCTTGTTGATGAGTGCCCGGGCCAGCCTGGTCTCCAGGTCGGCCAGGCCTTCTGGGTCAGCGGGCTGCCATTCGAGGGCGAGGCGAAGGTGGGAGATCTCCTGCGGATGCGCCTCGACCTGGTTGAACACGCGGGCGAGCGCGTTGGCCAGCAGCGCCACACCGGCCGGGTCCCGCTGCTCGGTGCGCCAGGTGAGGGCGGCCGCGAGGTTGGGTTCGTCGGCAGCCACGGAACGCACTGACGAGTAGCCGCTCGGTGTGTGGGCGTGTTCGGCCAACGTGCGGGCCAGGCGCTCGCACCAGGCGGCATGCCGGTCGGCCAGCGGGATCGCCGCATTCGTCTCGGCGAGTCGCGTCTGAGCGAAGTCCCGGACGAGTTCGAGGAGCCGGAACCGCCGCCCCCCTTGGTTGGTGACGACGGCCAGCAGGGAATGGTCCACGAGGTTGGAAACGATCCGGGCCACCTCTCCCTGGTCGATCCCGTCGCCGGAACAGACTTCTTCGATGGCGGTCAGGTCGAATGACCCGTGGAACACGGCCAGCCGCCCAAGAACGGCCTGTTCCGATGGCGAGAGGAGATCGTGGCTCCAGGCGATGGCGTCGGAGACGGTCTGGTGCCGGGGTGGAGCGGAGGGGTTGAGGTAGTCGAGGAGGTCGAATTGGTCGGCGAGGGCGCCGGCGATCTCGGCCGGGGTCAGCGACCTGACCCGGGTGGCGGCGAGCTCGATCGCCAGGGGGACGCCGTCGAGCCTCCGGCACACGGCAGCGACTCCGACGGCGGTGGCCGCGTCGACGACGAAGCCGGTCAGGGCGTCGGCGGCCCGCTCGGCGAAGAGCCGAACCGCGTCGTAGCCCATGATGTCCTCCGGGTCGGCGACGTGGGCGGCGGGGACCGCGAGCGGGGGCACATCGAGTACGGATTCGCCCGGTATTCCCAAAGGAAACCTGCTCGTGACCAGTACCCGGAGATCAGCGCATGCAGCCAGGAGGAGGCGGGTGGTGGCGGCGACGCCCCCGAGGAGGTGCTCGGCGTTGTCGATGATGAGCAGCGCCTTCGACGCGGCGAGGGCGTCGACCAGCTCCCTCGAGACGTCGGCCCCCTCCGGGCGGAGCCCCACCGCGGTCGCCACCTGGAAGGCAACCTGGTCAGTGTCCCGGAGGGCCGAGAGGTCGACAAACCAGGCCCCTGCAGGAAAGTCATCCAGGCCCGCACGCGCTGCCTCGATTGCGAGGCGGGTCTTGCCGGAACCGCCGAGGCCCGTCAGGGTGACGAGGCGGTTGGCCGCGAGCCTCTGGGCGCAGTCGGACAGCTCGGCCGTCCTGCCGACGAAGCTGCTGAGGGGAGCCGGGAGATTGTGTTGGGCCGACGGGCCCGGACGTTCGCCGTGGGTGATGATCCTCGCCTCGAGAGAACGCAATTCCGGGCTCGGCTCCAACCCGAGTTCGGCCAACGCCTCCTCCGCGTCGCGGTAGGCCCTGACGGCTTCGGCGTGCCGACCCAATCGGTGGCGGGCGGTCATCAAGCTCGCCCATAGCCGCTCTCGCAATGGGTGATCACGGACGAGGGCCTCCAACTCGGGAAGGACGTCGGCGCTTCGTCCCATCGCCACGAGGCTCTCCACCCGTGCCTCGAGCAGGGCCGCCCGCATCTCCTCCAGCCGGGCGATTTCGGCGCGGGCGAAGTCGTGGCCGTCCAACTCCTGGTACGGCCGTCCCCGCCAGAGTGCCAGCGCGAAAGACGCACTCGAGACGACCTCCTCCCATTGACGGGCCGTCAGCGCCGCCCGGGCCCGGGCGGCAGCGGCCGAGAACTCCTCGGCATCCACATGGTGCCCGGCCGGGTCGAAGACGTACCCCGATCCTTCCGTGACGATGCATCCCTTCGGGATGAGCCTCCGCAGGGCAGAGATGTGGGTCTGCAAGGCTGCCTTGGACGTCGGCGGAGCGTCTTCTCCCCAGAACCGGAAGATCAACTCGTCGCTGTCGACCCGCCTGCGCGAGTCGAGGACCATGATCGCCAGCAAGCGGCGCTGGGCCGGCCGCAGGGCCACGTCGCCGCCGTCCGTGCTCACGCTGAGTGGGCCGAGAACATTGAAGCTGGCTACCAGGGCCTGTCCTCCTGCAACGGGTCCACGATTGTCGCACGACCACTCGCCGATCGTCGTTCAGAGGACGTTTAGCGCGCTCGCATACGGTCGGACCGACCCATGAGACCGGGAGCGCCACGATGAGGATCGGCCTGATCACCCAGCTCCATGGAGCACCTGGCAGTGACCCGCCACCCCCGGGCTGGCAAGACCTGCGCGATCTTGCGTGGGCGGCCGAGGAGATCGGCTTTGACTCGTTCGTCTTCGAGGACGCACTGCTGTATCGGGGTGAGAAGGGCACCTACGGGGTGTGGGAGTCGGTGGCGATCGCCGGGGCCATCGCCGCCAGCACGGACTCGATCCACTTCGGCCAGTCGGTGTGCAATGCGCCATACCGATCACCGGCAATGCTGGCCAAGATCGCCGAAACCCTCGACGAGATCTCCGGCGGGCGGTACCTCTTCGGCATCGGAGCCGGGAACACGCCCGACACCGACTACGAGGCCTTCGGTTTCCCCACCGACCGGAGGTACGCACGGTTCGCCGAGACGATCACCATCGTTCACTCCCTGCTCAAGAACGGTGCGGTCGATTACTGCGGTGACTTCTGGTCGGCGCGGTCGGCCGAGTTGGTTCTTCGCGGTCCGAGGCCGGCTGGCCCCCCGATCATCATCGCAGCCGGGGGCCCGCGGATGCTCGGTCTCGCCGCTCGGTACGCCGACGAGTGGAACTGGTGGACGCAGGACCCGCGAAATGGCCCAACCGAACTGGCAGCCACCGTGGAACAACTCGAGAAGGCATGTCAGGAGGTCGGCCGCGACCCGGCGACGCTACGGAAGTCGATCGATGTCTACTCGATGGCACCTCCGGGAGCCCATGTTGACGACGGAGTGGTGGGAGGATCGGCAAGTGAGATGGCCGAGGTGATCCTCGGGTACCGGTCGCTCGGTATCGACGAAGTCAGGTGCGACCTCCAACCCAAGACCCCGCAGACGTTGGGCGCAATGGCGGAGGTTGTGCGGATGATCCATGACGAAACGAGGGGGAGGCCCCAATGATGAAGATGATCGCAGTACTCGCATTGGTTGCCGTAGTGGCCTGCGGCGCTGATGGAGAGGAACGTGCCACCACCAGCGTCCAGCCCGATGCCGGCGTGCCCGCGACGGAGGGGCCGGCCGACGCTGGCGCGCCCACGACCGGCCCGGCCGGCAACGGGGCCGGATCCGACCTGCCCAACGTGAGCGACTACGCGGGAACGGCCGTCGTCCTCATCGAGTCGGGGAGCGGGGGAATGGTCCGATACGAGTTCGGCACGGACGCGGGCTGCGCCCTCGTCCTCGGTCAGGTCCAGGTCAGCATGGGCGACCTGACGGAGAACCACTTCTCGCTCACGAAGATCGACGACCAGACCGTGGCGGTCCAGTTCACGTTGGACGGCATCCGATGGGAGGCTTGGAGCGAGGTCGACGGCTACCTCACGACCACGGAGACCACCGCCACCTGGGTCGGAGAGATCAGCGGCGGTGCAACCGGGAACGAGGAGGTCCTGGGGTCCGTCGAGGTCTTCTGCGGGACCGCCTGATCCCACTCAGCGTGGCTCGACGCGCGCGGAGAAAACGCGCGGTTCCCGGGGCGCGAATGCGGCCCTGTTGATAGGTTCGGAGACACCCAGCGAGGAGGACGCAAACGTGGACATCCACATGACGGTCAACGGTGAGCAGGTCTCCGCCTCGGTCGAACCCAGGACGCTTCTCGTCCACTTCATCCGGGAACACCTGCGGCTCACCGGCACCCACGTCGGGTGTGAGACCTCGTACTGCGGGGCCTGCACCGTCCATGTGGACGGCAAGGCCGTCAAGTCGTGCACGATGCTCGCCGTCCAGGCCGACGGGGCGGACATCACGACGATCGAGGGCCTGGCCGACGGTGACGCCCTCCATCCCGTGCAAGAGGGCTTCTGGGAACGCCACGGCCTCCAGTGCGGGTTCTGCACCCCGGGGATGATCATGTCCTCGGTCAAGCTCCTCGAGGCAGCACCGGACCCGTCGGAACGGGAGATCAGGGAAGCCCTCGAGGGCAACCTCTGTCGGTGCACCGGCTACCACAACATCGTCAGGGCCGTGGAGTACGCCGGGGCCCGAATGCGCGGTGAGGAACCAGCCCAACCGGATTGGGAGGTGAACTGATGACCGAGACGACCAGCGTTCTCGGCGGCGCGGTGCGACGTCGGGAGGACCCGGCGCTCATCCGCGGGACCGGGAAGTACACCGATGACGTCAACCCGACCGGAACCCTCCACGTCGCGTTCGTCAGGAGCCCGTTCGCCAAGGCCAAGATCCTCTCCATCGACACGACGGCGGCCGCCGAGGCGGCCGGGGTGGTGGCCGTGTACACCGCAGAGGACGTGCGCCACCTCGGGCCGCTCCCCGCCCAGGTGCCGGTGCGCCCTCGTCCTCTCCTGGCAGACGGCCAGGTTGCCCACGCCGGGGAGGCGGTGGCGATGGTGGTTGCCACCGACCGCTACCTCGCCCAGGACGCGGCCGAGCTCGTCTTCGTCGACTATGAGGACCAGGCCCCGGTCATCGACCTCAAGGCCGCCCAGGCCGGCGATGTCAAGGCGCACGACGACATGGACTCCAACGTCATCATCTCGTGGGCCGGGGGTCCGTTCGGCGACGAGGAGGCGATCGCCGCCACCCGGGCCGGGATCTCAGCGGCCAAGGAGCGGGAGGATGCCGTCGTCGTCTCCCTCGAGATGACCAACCAGCGACTCATCCCCACGGCCATCGAGCCGAGATCCGTCCACGCCGAGTGGAACGCCGGGTACGGGGAGTTCCGCGTCCACTCGTCGACGCAGATCGCCCACGCCCTCGCCGGGGCCATCGCCCGGGTGTTCGGTCTTGCCAACTCCGCGGTGCACCTCACCGCTCCCGAGGTGGGGGGTGGGTTCGGTGCCAAGCTCAACATCTACCCCGATGAGATCCTCACGTGCTTCGCGGCCCGGTCCCTGGGGCGGCCGGTGAAGTTCACAGAGACGAGACGGGAGGCGGCCGTCAGCACGATCCACGGACGGGGCTGGGTGGCAACCGCCACCATCACCGGCACCCGCGACGGCGAGATCCTCGGGTACGAACTGGAGGGCGTGGCCGACATGGGCGCCTACACCCAGAACTTCACCGCGGCCATCCCGTTCCTGGGCCTGTTCATCGGTTCCGGGCAGTACACGATGCCGACCTACTGGAAGGTCGACTGCGTCCTCACCAACACCGTCGTCACGGATGCCTACCGCGGTGCCGGTCGACCGGAGGCGGAGTACTACCTCGAGCGGATCGTCGACGCCTACGCCCGCGAGATCGGCATGGACCCGGCCGACGTGCGAAAGAAGAACTACTTCGACACATTCCAGGACGCGATCAGCCCCATCGGGTTCGCCATGGACACGGGCGACTACGCCAAGAACCTCGACGCGTTGCTCGCCTTCGCCGACTACGACGGTCTCAAGGCAGATCGCGACAGGATGCGGGCCGAGGGTCGCCTCGTCGGGATCGGACTCTCCTCCTACGTGGAGGTGTGCGGGTTCGGCCCCTCGGGGTTGGCCGAACTCGGGTTCTCGTGGTCGGAGTACAACCTGCCGTCCTCGTTCAACGGCTCCGCGCTCCTTCGGGTCACGCCCGAGGGAGGGGCGACGCTCTCGATCGGCACCGGGCCGTCGGGCCAGGGCCACGAAACGACCTGGGCCCAGATCGTCAATCGAGAGACCGGCATTCCCCTCGACCGGATCCGGGTGCTCCACGGGGACACGAAGGACTCACCGACCGGGATCGGCTCGTTCGGGTCGCGGTCGTTGGCGGTCGACGGGGCGGCGGCCCACGAGGCGTCGCAGAAGGTGACGGCCAAGGCGTCGAAGATCGCCGCCCATCTCCTCGAAGCAGCCGAAGAGGACATCCGGTTCGGCGACGGCGCCGCCCACGTGGCGGGCTCCCCGGACGCGTCGGTGACGTGGGCCGAGATCGCCAAGGCGGCCTACCAGCCTCACCTGCTCCCGGAGGGATTGGAGGGAAGCCTCGAAGCCCACGCCCTGTTCAGTCCGGGCAACGCCACGTGGCCGTTCGGGTCGCACATCGCCATGGTCGAGGTCGACCCCGACACCGGCGACGTCACCTTGCTCCGGTACATCGGGATGGACGACTGCGGCAACGTGGTCAACCCGATGATCGTCGACGGCCAACTCCATGGCGGTGCCGCCCAAGGGATCGGCCAGGCCCTCCACGAGCACGGCATCTACGACGACATGGGGAACCTCCTCACCACGTCGCTCGTCGACTACCTCATCCCGACCGCGGCCACGTTGCCGGCGTTCGAGTTGGCCCGCACGGTCACCCCGACGCATGTCAACCCCCTCGGGGTGAAGGGAATCGGCGAGGCGGGAACCATCGGGTCGGCCCAGACCATCGTGAACGCCGTCGTGGACGCGGTCGCCCACCTCGGCGTCCGCCACATCGACATGCCACTCAGACCGAAACGGGTCTGGCAGGCGATCCAGGACGCGAAGGGAGCGTAGGACATGTACGCACGACCATTCGACTACGCGGCTCCCTCGAGTCTCGAGGAAGCCCTGGACCTCCTGTCGGCCAACCCGGACGCCAAGGTCATGTCGGGCGGGATGAGCCTCCTGCCGATGATGAAGCTGCGGCTCCTGTCGCCGACGCTCGTCATCGACATCGGGAGGATCCCCGGCCTCGACGAGATCGTCGACCAGGGCGATCACATCGCCATCGGCGCCCTCGTCACCCACGCCGAGGTGGCCGCCAGTGACCTCATCGCCGCCCAGGCAACGGCCCTCGGCCAGGCGGCCGCCTGGACCGGTGATGCCCAAGTGAGGAACCGGGGGACGTTGTGCGGCGCCGTCGCCCACGCCGACCTGGCCGCCGACACCCCGGCGACCACCCTCGCCCTGGGCGCGACGATGGTGGCCCGCTCGACCCGGGGTGAGCGGGAGATCGCGGCGGAGGAGTTCTTCGTCGACACCCTCCAATCAGCCCTGGAACCCGACGAGATCCTCACCGAGGTGCGGATCCCCAAGCGGGGCGGCGGATCGGCATACGACAAGCTTGGTCGCCGTGGCGGGCACACCGACTACGCCGTGGCCGGGGTGGCGGTATGGGTCGCCGATGCCACCGGCAGTGATGCCCGGGTGGCGGTGACCGGGGTGGGCACGAAGCCGCAGCTGGCGACCGCCGTCATGGACGCGCTCGGCGCGGGGACACCGATCGAGGAGGCAGCCGCTCGGGCGACCGAGGGCATGACCGTCCTCGAGGACCTGCACGGGTCGGAGGCGTACAAAGCCCACCTGGCCGCGGTCTTCACGGGCCGGGCCTACGCGGCCGCACGGGAGAACGCGCGCTGACGCACACTGCGGTCCGGGACCTGCCCTCGGGACGGGTCCCGGGCCCCCCGTGCGGGAGCGGTCGGGCCGGTAGGCTCGCCTCGTGATACCGGATTCAATGGAGGAGCTGGCAGCCGGCCTGGCCGGAGAGCGGTACCTCGCCGACGACGCCCTGCTCACCGCCCTGTTCCTGGCGCTGAGGATGGGCAAGCCGCTCTTTCTCGAGGGCGAGCCGGGCGTGGGCAAGACCGAGGTCGGCAAGGTGCTGGCGGCCCTGAGCGAGGAACCCCTCATCCGGCTCCAGTGCTACGAGGGTCTCGACGTCAACCACGCCGTGTACGAATGGGACTACGCCCGCCAGATGCTGGCGATCCGGCTCATGGAGGCCAACCACGAGCGGGCCGAGGTCGCCGACATCATGAGTCGCGACTTCCTCTTGGCGCGTCCCCTCCTCCAGGCGGTGGAGGCGACGAGGGCCGGGCGGCGCCCCGTCCTGCTCATCGACGAGATCGACCGGGCCGACGAAGAGTTCGAGGCATACCTGCTCGAGATCCTCAGCGACTTCCAGGTCACGATTCCCGAACTGGGAACGATCACCGCCGACGGGCGACCGATCGTGATCCTCACCTCGAATCGGACCCGGGAGATCCACGACGCACTGAAGCGTCGGTGTATCTACCACTGGATCGACTACCCGGATCCCGAGCGCGAGGCCGCCATCGTGCTGGGCAAGGTCCCAGGGCTCCCGGAGGACTTGGCGCGCCAACTGGCGCAGGCGATGCGGCGCCTGCGGGCGATGGACCTGTTCAAGCCTCCCGGCGTCGCCGAGACCATCGACTGGGCGACCGCCCTCCGGGTGCTGGGGGCCGACTCCCTCGACCCGGGCCTGATCTCGCGGACGCTCGGTGTGGTCGTGAAGTACCAGGAGGACGTCGAAGTGGTGGCGGGCGGCGACCTGGGGCTCCTGGCCGGGGCCGGATGACGGCGGTCGATCGGCTGGTGGAGCTGGGGCGGCGGCTGCGGGCCGCGGGCCTCGTCGTCACGCCTGACGTCGCAGCCGACATGGCCAGAGCCGCAGCCGAGGTGGGCTACGAACGTCCCGATCGGCTCCTCCACGCGTTGCGAGCGGTCGTCATCACCGCGCATGCCCAGGCGGAGGTCTTCGACCGGGTGGCGGCGGAGTTCCTGGGCCTGGCCCCCGAGGGTGTCGAGGCGCGGGTGGCGGTGAGCGCGGTGGCGGCCCTGACCCGGGTCGCCGAGGTGGGGTCCGAGGTCCCCGCCGAGGGCGGGACGATCGTCGACCTCGGCGCGTCGACCACCGAGCGGCTCGCCCATCGCGATTTCGCCACCCTCAGCGGCGAGGAAGCGGAGGCGGTCCGCGGGCTCATCGCCCGCATGGCGTGGGAGCCGCCACTCGTGCGGACCCGGCGACGGGCACCGGCGAGCTCGGGTGATCGGCCAGACCTGCGGCGCAGCCTCCGGGCCGCGCTCGGACCCGCCGGCGACCTGCTCCCCCTGGCGTGGACGGCGCGCCGCACCCGCAGACGGCCGCTGGTCGTGATCGCCGACATCAGCGGATCGATGGAGGCCTACGCCGAGATGTTCCTCGTGTTCGCCCACGCCGCCCGCCACCGGTTCGGCCCCGTCGAGGTCTTCGTCTTTGCCACCCGGCTCACCCGGATCACGCGGTCGCTGGAGCGGCGCGATCTCACGGCGGCGCTGCGGCGCGTGGCCGACGACGTCGAGGACTGGTCGGGGGGGACGCGCATCGGCGAAGCGCTGGCGACATTCAACCGCGAGTGGGGCCGCCGGGTGTTCCGAGGTCGGCCGATCGTGATGGTCCTCTCCGATGGATGGGACCTGGGTGACCCGGGCATCCTCAGTCGGGAGATGGCCCGGATCTCCCGCAACGCCATGCGGGTGGTGTGGCTCAACCCGCTCGCGTCGCACAAGGAGTACGCGCCCGAGACGAGGGGCATGCGTGCCGCCCTTCCCCACGTCGACGACCTCCTCCCCGCCGCCAGCGTCGTGGACCTGCGCGGCCTTGTGGACCTGCTCGATCGCGAGGGATGAGTAGCCCGGCCGTCCCGTATCATCGCCCAAAGGAGGACCGGTGAAGATCGCTCTCGAGACGGACGTCGACCGCCAACCCGACCGGGTATGGGCGTTCTTCCAAGACGTCGAGGAGGTCGTCAAGTGCCTGCCGGGCGCCCACCTCACCGGGAGGACGGCCGACGAGGCGTACGAGGGCACGGTCCTCGTGAAGCTCGGACCCATGGCCATCACGTTCGAGGGACGAGCCACGGTCGAGGCCGACGCCTCCAGCCACACCGGACGGATCGCGGGGTCTGGTGTCGATCGCCGCGGCGGCAGTCGAGGCAAGCTGGTCGTCGAGTACACGCTGACCCCGGCGGCCGGCGGAACCCGGGTCCTCGTCGACGCCGAGGTTCAGCTGTCGGGGCCGGCCGCCCAGTTCGGGCGGGTTGGGCTCATCAAGGAGATGTCCGAGCGCCTCGTGGAGGAGTTCGTTGCCTGCCTGGACGCCAAGCTCGATGCTCCCGACGCCGAGACGGCCGGGATGATCGAGAGGGACACGGTGGCAGGAGGCTCGTTGTTCCTGCGGTCGATCGTCGGTGTCATCGGCCGCTTCCTGCGCCGGATCCTCGGCCGCGAGACAACCCGGGAACGCGACCGGGAATGAGTTCCTCGTCCACCGAGATCGTTCCACCGCGGCCCCTGCTCTCGCAGCGAGCCGAGGACCTGCTGCGGCCACGCCAGAAGGAGATCCTCGATCGGCTGGAGGCCCTGTTCCTGGAGCGCGGCTTCGCCACCTTCACCGTGGGGGAGCTGGCGGCCGAACTCGAATGCTCGCGCCGGACGCTCTACGAGATCGCCCCGTCCAAGGAGGAACTCGTCCTGACGGTGCTCGACCGCTTCCTGCACCGGGTGGGGCGGACGGCACTGGCCGCCATCGACGACCGCGCCCCGATCCCCGATCGCATCCGCGCCTATTTCCACGGGGGCGCCGAGATCCTTCGCCAGACGATCACCTTCGCCGAGGACGTTGCCGAGGAGCCGGCGGCGGCCCGCCTCATCGACCGCCACTTCCGCTACGTGGGTGCCGTGGTGGCCGACATGGTGCGCCAAGGCGTCGAGTCGGGGGAGTTCCGCCCGGTGAGCCCCTCCGTGGTGTCCGCGGCGCTCACCGGGGCCACGCTGCACCTCAGCCAGCCGGATGTCCGCGCCGACTTGGGCGGGGGAGAGCTCGAGGCGAGTGACGAGGTGCTCGACCTCATCCTGCCGGCACTCGCAGCAGGAGCTTCATAGCCCGGGTGGTAGCGTGCCGGCCGACAGGAGGTGAGGTGAGCGTCATCCGGATAGCAGGCGATCTCGTCGCCGAGCAGGACGCGCTCGACGCCATCGTCGCCCCACTCACCGAACGACAGTTCCGGCTCGCCACTCCCAGCCCCCGCTGGACGATCGCCCATCAGTTGGGGCACCTCGCCTACTTCGACCATGCGGCGGCAGTGGCCATCGTCGACCCGGGCGGTTTCGCAGCGTTGCGCGATGAGCTCCTCGACCTCATGGGCGAGGGGGACGAGGCCGCCGACGAGGCCACCCTCCGTCCCTACCTCGAGATGTCCGGGGAGGAACTGCTGGCTGCGTGGCGAGCCAACCGGGCGGGGCTGGCCGAGGCGGCCGCCACCCTCACCGATTCGTCCCGCGTCGAGTGGTACGGGCCGTCGATGAGTGGGAAATCGTTCCTCACGGCCCGGCTCATGGAGTGCTGGGCCCACGGCCAGGACGTCGTCGATGCCTTGGGTGTCGAGCGTCCGGCCACCGACCGGCTGGCCCATGTCGCGCAGTTGGGGTTCGTCACCCGCGGGTGGTCCTACGTGAACAGGGGGCTGAACCCACCCGCCGAGGAGATCACTGTCCGCCTCACCGCACCGTCCGGCGCGGAGTGGACGTTCGGCCCGGAGCACGCCGACGAGGTGGTGGAGGGTTCGGCCGAGGAGTTCTGCCTCGTCGTCACCCAGCGCCGGCACCTCGACGACACCGCACTCGTCGTTGGGCCTGCCGGTCGCGACTGGCTCCTCAAGGCCCAGGCCTATGCCGGTCCCGCCAGTGATGGCCCCCCGGCGGGGCTTCGCCGATAGGGCCGGGACTCGTTGCCCGATCCATCACTACCCTCCGTCCCATGAGGGACGCCTTGGAGACACGAGACCGCTGGCACGACGAGGGCAAGCAGGTGGCCGCGGCCACCGTCGTGCGCGTGTCCGGCTCGGCTCCCCGTCCCGAGGGATCACGGTTCCTCGTCTCGTCCGCCGGCGACATGGAGGGATCGGTGAGCGGTGGCTGTGTCGAGAACGACGTGTTCCTCCACGCCCAACAGGTCCTCGAGACCGGGACCCCGCGTCTGGTGACATACGGGATCGCCGACGACGATGCGTTCGAGGTGGGCCTTGCCTGCGGGGGTACGATCCAGGTGTTCATCGAACCATGGTGACCGAGGACGTCCTCGTCGCCGCCCGCCTGCTGGTCGAGGAGGAGCGGTTCGGCTCGGTGGTGACCGTCGTGGAAGGCGAACCCCTCGGGCTCAAGGCAGTCCTCGACGTCGACGGTGCGCTCCTGGCGGGGGCGCTCCCGGCGGGCCTCGAGGAAGCCGTCCGATCCGACGCCCGCATGCTCCTCGAACGAGAGCAGTCGAGGACCGTGACGTATGAGGAGGGGGGCGTGTTCATCGAGACGATCGCGCCTTCCCCCGAACTCGTCGTCTTCGGCGCCGTCCACATCGCCCAGGAGCTGGCCCGACATGCCCAGCTGTTGGGGTTCCGGGTGACGGTGGTCGATGCCCGGCCCGCGTTCACGACGCCCGAGCGGTTCCCGGGTTGCCGGGTCGTGCTGGGATGGCCGGAGACGGTCCTGCCCGACCTCGCGGTCGATCGACGCACGTTCATCGTGGTCCTCAGCCACGATGCTCGTTTCGAGGACCCGGTGCTGGAGTGGGCAGTGCGTGGCGACGCCCGCTACATCGGGGCGATGGGGAGTCGGCGGACCCACGCCAACCGGGTCGCCAAGCTCCTTGCCGGTGGCTTCTCGGAAGCCCAGGTGGACCGGATCCACGGGCCGGTGGGGCTCGACCTCGGAGCCGAGGGCCCGGGGGAGACCGCCGTTTCGATCCTGGCCGAGATGATCCACGTCCGGTACGGGTCGGGAACCGGGCTCTCCTTGCGGGGCCGACATGGTCGGATCCACCGGCAACGCACCGAGGACGAAGGAGACGTCGCATGAAGGTGGCGGCGCTCGTCCTCGCCGCCGGCGAGTCGCGACGGTTCGGGGCTCCCAAGCAGCTCGCCCCGTGGGGCGAGACCACGCTGCTGGGCCAGGTCCTGGCCAACGTCGGCACGTGGCCGGTCACCGAGACGTGGCTCGTCCTCGGGGCCAGCGCCGAAGAGATCCTCGATCGGACCGACGTGGGGGATGCCACCGTCGTCATCAACGAGTCGCACGCCGAAGGGATCTCCTCGTCGCTCAAGGTGGGACTCGACGCCATCCAGCTCGGCACCCGGGTGGACGCCGTGCTCATCGTCCTGGGGGATCAACCGGCAATCCCCCCGGAGGTCCCGGGCGCCCTCATCGAGGCCATGGAGGACGACCGCCTGCCGGTGGCCGTGCCCAAGTACCGGTACGAGTGGGGCAACCCCGTCCTCGTCGGACGCCTCCTGTGGGAGCGGCTCATGAGCCTGGAAGGCGACGAGGGTGCCAGGACGCTGTTCGCCACCCACCCGGACTGGGTGCGGGAGGTGTGGATCGACGCGCTTCCCCCCAGGGACATCGACACGGTCGAGGACTTCGAGCGGCTGGCACCGAAGCAGTCCTGAGGACCTGACCCGATCTGTCCGGGCGCTCGACGAAAAGTCGACATGCCGTTCCCCACTGGCCATGCCCGTCCACTACATTCGGGGGCATCACGATTCACGGGTCAGGACCAACAATGCCGTCGATCGACGCCATCACCGACATGGGACACAAGAACGCCGCCACCTTGCGCAAGGCGCGGGTGCGCACCACCGAAGCATTGCTCAAGAGGGCCGGGACACCGAACGACAGGCGAGCACTGGCCGGTCAGACCGGCCTCGACCCCGAAGACCTCCTGGCGTGGGTGAACCGCGCCGATCTCCTCCGGGTGAAGGGAATCGGCCCGGAGTACGCCTACATCCTCTCCAAGGCCGGCGTCGACACGCTCCGAGAGTTGCGGCGCCGCAACCCGGCCAACCTGACGAGGTCGATCTCCGATCTCAACGGCAAGCTGGGCGGGATCCGGCGGCTCCCGACCCCGGAGATGGTTGCCGACTGGATCGCCACGGCCCAGGCCACGGAACCGCTCGTCGTCCGCTGATGCGCGAGAAGGGCGCCCCGGAAGGCGCCCTTCCCACGATGGGTTTCGTGCTACAGGCTCTTGGCCTGGGCAATCCACTTCTTGGCGAGTTCCGGGCGGACCTTGGCGATCGCCGCCAACTCGTCGGCCGACGCCTTGGCGAGCTTGGCGAACGTGTCGACGTTGCCTTCCTTCAACCGGAGGGCGTAGGCGGGGCCGATCCCGTTGATGAGCGTGAGGTCCTCATCCTTGGTGAGCTTCTCGGAGACGTCCTTGACGCCTTCGACGATCTTGACCTCGGCCTTGCGCACCGTGTCGGTCGCCTTGCCGGCGGCCTTGCGCACACCCTCGGTCGCCTTCTCGACGACCTCCTCGGGGGCGAAGTTGGCCCGCCAGTTGCCGACGAGGTCCTCGAGCTGTGAACGGAGTTTGCCCGCCTGCTCCTGGATCTGGTCGAAGCTCACCCGCTCGGCGAGGTCCTCGACGACCTTCTGGTCCTTGAGGCCCTTGATGACGTCCTCGCCCTGGGCGGCCCACGCCTCGAAGGCCGACTTGAGCTCTTCGATGGCCTTGCCGCGGAAGTCCGCGACCTTGGCGATCACGTCGACGTCCTTCATCTCCGACCGCTTGGTCTTGAGCGCCTCGCCGGTGCTCTTGACGAACTCGACGTACTTCTTGGTGGTCACGACGGGGGCACCGACGGAGGCGTAGAACGCCTTCTCGGCACCCTCACGGACCTTCTGGCTCGTGGTGGTCATGTTGACTCCTTTTCGTTTGGTTCTTCCAGTGCCATCCTCCGATAGAGATCGATGAGGATCTGCTTCTCGGGGGCGGCCAGTCGCTCGTCCGCTTCGATGGACCCGATGACACTCCCGGAGACGGTGTTCTCCAGCAGCCCCGCCCTCTGGTAGAGCGATTCGGCCTGGAGGCTGAGGGCCCGGGCCAGCGACTTGAGGATCTCTGCCGACGGTTTGCGCAGACCCCGCTCGATCTGGCTGAGGTACGGGTTGGAGATCCCCGCCTTGTCGGCCAGCTTGCGGAGGGACATGGATGCCTGCTCCCGCTGGTGGCGGATGAAGGCACCGATCTCCGACTGCTTCTCGTCCGGCTTCTTGTCCATGATTGCATTATACAGCGGTTTGCTTGCAATAGCTAGCACGGTGCGGGGCGGGGTTCTCAAGTACCATCACCCGATGCCCTCGCCCCATGGCCGGCTCCGAATCCTCCGAGTGTCCGGTACGCCCCACGAACGTGGGCGCACGCACGGGGCTGCCCACGCCGCCGAGATCCGGGCGTACGCCGCCGACCGGGCCGCCCTCGTGGTGGCCGGAACCACGCTCAGCCCCACCGACGGGCTCTCACTCGTGGAGGAGAGCATCCCGGCCCACGCCGCCTACGCCCCCGACCTGTTCCGGGAGACCGAGGGGTTGGCCGCCGGGGCCGGGATCACGGTCGCCGAGGCGCTCCTCGTCAGCGGCTACACGGACTTCCTGGACGTGGTCCGGGCCCGGACAGGGTCTGCCGGCCACGATGACGACTGCACCGCCATGCTCGTCCCGGACGGGGTCGCCACCGGCGGTGCCCTCCTCGCCCAGACCTGGGACATGCATGCGAGCGCCACCCCCCATGTGGTCCTGCTCCGGGTGTTCGACCGGTTGGAGGCTCTCGTCTTCACAACACTCGGATGCATCGGGCAGATCGGCCTCAACGCAGCGGGGATCGCCATCGGGATCAACAACCTGTCGTCGACCGACGGCACCGCCGGTGTCACCTGGCCATTCGTCGTCCGGAAGGTGCTGCAGCAGGACGACGTCGAGGCAGCCCTCGACTGCGTCGCGGAGGCTCCCCTGGCCGGGGCCCACAACTTCCTCATCCTGGCCGGGGACGGCCGGGGGTACAACGTGGAGGCGACCCCGACGGAGCGGGTGGTCACCCCCCTCGGACGGCATCCCCTCCTCCACACGAATCACTGCCTCTCGTCCTCGACCCGCCGGGTGGAGGCGGTTCGGGACGCTGAGCTGTCCCGATCATCGGTTGATCGCCTGTCGGACGCCGGCGAGTTGCTGGGCCCGGGCCCGGTCACCGTGGAGCACGTCATGAAGATCACGGCGGACGAGCGCTCTATTTGCCGTCATCCCGACCCCGTCTTCCACTACGA
>JBFKVA010000026.1:0-27698 GCA_041635475.1 Acidimicrobiia bacterium
CCTCACTCCGCCGTATGCCCCGCTCTGCGATGCACCCGAAGACCGCCAGATGAGGTTCGAGCCCCAAGTCGAGTTTTCGCGTTCTACCAATTCCTGCCGAAATGCCTTTGAGTAACCGTCTGAACGAGGCATACTGGTTTCACCCTGGCATGTGTCGCTCAGTCCCAAGGACAGAGCTTGACACATCTCGGAGCCCGCCGGCCCTCCCTCCGGCGGGCTCCACTTATTCTGGGGTCCTCCCGAGACCAAAGAAACCGGCCCATCGGACCCCACCAGTGGGATGAGCTGCGCTCCGCCCACAGGGCGAATGCTCGCTGACTCGCTCCGCTCGTCCCGAACCCCCTCGCTTCACTCGGCCGGGCTCGGGCATCCCCACTCCGCAAAGAAACCGGCCCATCGGACCCCACCAGTGGGATGAGCTGCGCTCCGCCCACAGGGCGAATGCTCGCTGACTCGCTCCGCTCGTCCCGAACCCCCTCGCTTCGCTCGGCCGGGCTCGGGCATCCCCACTCCGCAAAGAAACCGGCCCATCGGCCGGTTTCTTTGCGGAGAGAGTGGGATTCGAACCCACGGTGACGTGAGCCACAACGGTTTTCAAGACCGTCGCCTTCGACCGCTCGGCCATCTCTCCAGACCGAACGGTACCGGGCGAGGATCGACTACACCGCCTCAGCCGGTCGTGGGAGCGATCACCGAGAACACGCCGCCCTGGGGATCGGCGAGCACCGCGACCCGGCCCACGCCGGTGTCGAACGGCGCCATCTGCGAACTGCCGCCCAGCTCCTCGGCCTTGACCGCCGCAGCATCGGCGTCCTCGACGGTGAAATACACCATCCAGTGGGCCGGGATACCCTCCGGAAGGCTCGGCGGCATGGTCATCGCACCACCGGTGGGCCGCTCACCGAGCATGAACATGATGTACGGCTCGGGTGAGCCCTTCATCGGGGACGGTGTCCACGGCAGGACCTTCGAATAGAAGTCGACGGCGGCGTCGAGGTCGCGGGTGAGGAGCTCGTTCCAGGTCATGAACCCCGGGTCGTTGAACGCATCGGCCCCGGCGTGGGTCCCGGCCTGCCAGAAGCCGAGGGCGGCCCCGGTCGGGTCGATACCGAAGAACATGCGCCCGCTGTCCATGACGTCCATGGGCGGCATCATGAGGTTCCCACCGTGTTCCGTGAAGGCGGCGGCCACCGCGTCCGCGTCGTCGACGGCCACATAGCTCGACCACATCGGCGGGACCCCCAGGTCGATGAGCTCCTGGGGATGGGCTCCCACTCCTGCAACCGCCTTGCCGTCCTTGGAGAACATCGAGTACACCCGCTAGCCGTCCATGAACTGGTCCTCAGCCAGCCACCCGAACAGGCTGCCGTAGAACTCCTTGGCGGCGTCCATGTCGATTGCCAATACGTCCGCCCATGAGATGAGCCCGTGTGGGTGCGCCAGTCGCTGTCCTCCTCGTGACGGGACCCCGGATCGGGCCCTCGGGGCACTCTATGGGCGGAGGACCGAAACCGGCGAGGGTCAGCGTCCCATCCGATCGAGGGTCCTGTAGAGCGGGGCTGCGAACGGAAGGAACCAGGTTCGCTCCCGGTAGTACGGTCGGATTGGGTGGGGGATCTCGGCGAATGCGCTGCGCGACGAGGTCCCGGCGATGAGCTTGCCCACATGGGACCCGACGAGGCTGGCGATACCGACTCCGTGGCCCCCGTAGCCCAGGGCGTACCACGCGCCATCCAGTCGTCCGATGTGGGGCATGAGGTCGAAGGTCACCCCCAGGCGGCCGCTCCACGAGTACTCGAACGCGTGGTCCGCCAACTGCGGGAACACCTCCAAAGTCCGGGCCTCGAGGATGCGGGCGCTTTCGGCCAGGTCCAGGGTGGTCGAGAGGTTCTGTCGCCCCCCCATGAGCATCCGGTCATCGTGGGTGCGGCGGAAGTAGTTGAGGAACCTCCTGTGGGTCCAGCACATCCGATCGTCGGGAATCAACGACACCGCCAGGTCGTGCGGGAGAGGTTCGGTCACGACGATGTAGGACCCCACGGGGATGACCCGGCGGCGCAACGCCTTGCTCGGTGTGGCCTCCGTGTAGCCGTTCGTGGCCATGAGCACCTGCCCGGCCTCGATCGAACCCACCGAGGTGGCAACGGTGAACCCCCCGGTGCGCCGGTCAATGGCCTTGGCGCGTGCCCCTTCGACGATGGTCACGCCCCGTCGGGCGACGGCGGCCCCCAGGCCGAAGACGTACTTCGCCGGTTGCAGGCCCGCACCCACCCGCTCCACCTTGGCCGCGTGGAACAGCGGCGAGTCGACAACCGACCGCACCGTGTCGGGCCCATGCACCTCCACCGGGAACTCGATCTTCTCGGCCATCCACGCCTGCTGGGCCCGGAACCTCCGGAGGTCGCGATCGGTGAAGCCGAGGGCGGCCGACCCGGGCCGAATGAAGTTGCAGTCGATTCCCTCGGCCGTCACGACCCTCTCCACATGATCGATCGACTCCAGTGAGAGGTCCCAGAACTCGCGGCCAAGCCGCGGACCGAACTTCTCGAACACGTCCGCGGCTCCGGCCTTGAGCCCGTAGTTCACCATGCCCCCGTTGACCGAGGAGGCACCTCCCCCGACACCAACGGCATCGATCACGACCACGGACATCTCACCGGCCAAGGCGATCTCGCGGGCTGCGTGGAGGCCCGTGAAGCCGGCCCCGACGATGAGGACGTCCGTCTCGGCGGGCAGCCGATCCGTCGTCACGAGGTCGGGCGGACGCACCGCGTCTGCCCACCAGAAAGGAGCGAGTTCCATCACGTCTCCCCGAGGTCGATCACCATCGTCTGCACGTCGGTGAACTCGTCGATCGTCTGCCGGCCCCACCCGGTGTCGGTGCCGGCGGCTCCGCCGAACGGCTGGAACGTCTCCCAGAAGTCGGTCGAGTCGTTGATGACGACGGTACCCGACCGGATTCGGTCCGTGTACCAGAACGCCTTCGAGATGTCCTTGGTGAACACCGCCGCTTGTAGGCCCAACCGCGTACGGTTGGCCACCGCCACCGCCTCCGGGTCGTCCCGCGCCGCCAGGATGGGGAGCACCGGGCCGAATGTCTCCTCCTTCGACACCTCCGCCTCCTCGGGGACCCGATCGAGCATCGTGAACTCGTAGTAGAGCCGTGTCGGGAAGCCGTCAGCCCGGCCCCCTCCAACGAGGACCTCCGCCCCTCGATCAACCGCATCCGCCAGGTGCTGGTCCATCTTGAGCGCGGTGGGTTCGTTGTTGAGTGGACCCATGGTGGTCGACTCATCGAACGGGTCGCCCAGTCGGATCGCTTGCGCCGCCTTCTGCGCGTGGTGGACGAACTCGTCGTGGACCGCGTCGAGGACGATGACACGTTCGGTGGCGCAGCAGACCTGCCCGGCGTTGTAGTAGGCCCCGTACACCGCGGCTGCCGCGGCAGCCTCGACGTCGGCGTCATCGGTGACGATGGTCGGCCCGTTCCCGGACATCTCCATGATCGAACGTTTGATGCCCATGGAGGCCAGGATCTTCTTCCCGGTGGCCGACGACCCGGTGAAGGCCACCCCGTCGATACCGGGGTGGCTGACGAGGGTGGCACCGATCTCGGCTGCCCCGGGGATGATCGAGATGAGCCCCTTGGGCACTCCGGCCTCGTCGATCGCTTCCGCCAGTTTGAGGAGCGCCCAACTCGTGTGCACCGGCGGTTTTGTGATGACGGCGTTCCCGGTGGCCAGCCCGGGCGCGATGTACTCCAGCGGGATGGTGACCGGGAAGTTCCACGGTGTGATCGCGGCCCACACGCCCACCGGACGGTGGAAGGTGAACATCCGCTTGCGCCGATCGGACGTCGGGATGACGTCGCCACGGAGACGCTTGGCGTCCTCGGCAGCGTTCAGGAAGTACTGGTTGGCCTCGGCGATGTCGTCCAGCGACTCGGCGTGGTAGGGCTTGCCCTGTTCCAGGGTCTGGATACGAGCGATCTCCTCCACCTGTCCTGCCACGATCTCCGCCACCCGACTGCACAGGTCGGCCCGCTCGACGGCCGACCAATGCCGATACTCCTCCTGCGCCTCCCGGGCCATGGCAACGGCCCGGTCGAGGTCTGCCGGTGAGGCCAGCGGCACGTTGGCGATGTGCTCTCCCGTGGCAGGACTCACGAGTTCGTGGACGGCGTCACCCGTTCCCTCGGTCCACTCGCCCGCCAGGTAGATCTTGAGGTTCTCGGCCATGGCTCTCACCCTTCCTCGGTGCCGGATATGGACGGCCGTCGGCGGGAGCCTACGCAGCGCGGACCCGGCCCAGCATGACGATGCCCCGCCGGAGAGCCCACACCCGGGACGAGGCGCTTAGGGCTGCTTCCTTCCGGACCTGACCCGGTTCACGACCGTCCCGCCGTGGGATCCGACGGGGCGAGGGGAGTCTATGGGAGCCCTCCGGCCTAGCCGTCGCAGGCCGGCGGCTACGCTCGCCCGATGATCAGCGGCGTCGGCGTGGCCCTGGCCACCATCTTCACCGAAGGCCTCGACGTCGACGTGGCGGCGACCGCGGCCCACGCCGAGAGGATCGTCGCCCACGGGGCCCGTCACGTGCTCCTGGCCGGGTCCACCGGCGAGGCGGCGGCCCTCGACGAAGACGAACGCTCGGCCCTCATCGGGGCCGTTCGCGCCGCTCTCCCCACGGACATCCCGGTCATCGCCGGGACCGGTGCGCCATCGGCCCGCCAGGCGGTGCGCCTGACCACGCAGGCGGTGGCGGCCGGGGCCGACGCCGTGCTCGTACTCACCCCACCGGGATCCCACGACCTGCGGTCCCACTACCAAGAGGTGGCGCGCGCCGCCGCTTCCGTTCCCGTCCTCGGGTACCACTTCCCGACGATGTCCGAGCCCGGTATCCCGCTGGAGGTCCTCGGAAACCTGCCGATCGATGGCTGCAAGGACTCGTCCGGGGACCCGAATCGTCTGCTCGCCGAAGTCACGGCGGGGACGATGCCGATCTACGTCGGCAGCTCGGCTCTCCTGGCCTTGGCGGGGCCGATGGGGGCGGCAGGAGCCATCCTGCAGGCGGCCAACGTCGAGCCCGAACTGTGCGCATTGGCGTTTGCCGGCGACATCGAAGCACAGCGGGCCCTGGCCCCGGCCCACGCCGCCACCCGCGACCGGGCACCCCACGGCACCAAGGCCCTCATGGCCGCCCGCTGGGGCACACCCACCCACGCCCGGATCGGGTGAGCTCAGTCCTTGACGAGCACCGCCACGTACACGAACCCCAGTGGCCCCATCCGCGACACCCGTTCGAGGCGCAGGAGGCGGTCGGCGAAGAGCTCCTCGGGAGGGGGGAGCTTGTCGAGCGACCGATGGAGGTACCGGTACTCGCCCACCGCCCCCACCAGGGCGCCTGCCACGGGAAGGACAATCGCCGAACCCGCTCGGTGAACCGCCGCCAGCAGGCGATTACGGGGACGGGCCAGGCCGACGACCACGAGTCGCCCGACCGGCCGGAGCACCCGGGAAACCTCGGCCAGCGTGTCGTCGATCGACGTGAGGTTGCGGAACACGTAGGCGGAGAAGACCCCGTCGAAAGACCCGTCAGCGAACGGAAGGGCCTCTCCGACGCCCACGACACGATGGGGGATCGGGTTCAGCCGGAGCATCTCGATGACCGGGTCGAGGGCAACCACCTGGCGCCCGCCCAGCACGTCGGAGGCGGCCCCGGTGCCACTGCCCAGGTCGAGCACCCTGCCCTGCGGGAGGTGGGCGACGCCCGCCCGGCGCCAGGCCTGGGACCGCCCGAACGAGATGATCGCGTTGAGGAGGTCGTAGCGACGGGCGATCCGGGCGAAGATCTCGTCGGGATCGGTGCTCATGCGCCGAGTACGTCGAAGCCCGTGTAGGGGCGCAGCGCCTCGGGGATCACGACCTTCCCATCCTCCGTCTGGTGGTTCTCCATGATGGCGAGAATGGTCCGGCCGACGGCCACCGCCGTGCCGTTGAGCGTGTGGACCAGCTCGTTCCCCCGCTCCCCCCGGAACCGGATCTTGAGCCTCCTGCTCTGGAAGTCGGTCGTGTTCGAGCACGACGTGATCTCCCGAAAGGCGTCCTGGGACGGGATCCACGCCTCAATGTCGTACTTCTTGGCCGCCGAGGCACCGAGGTCACCCGCCGCCACACTCACCACCCGGTAGGGCAGCTCGAGGGCCTGCACGATGCGTTCCTCGAGGGAGAACAGCAGCTCGTGCTCGTCCCAGCTCTCGTCCGGGTGGCAAAACGAGAACATCTCGACCTTGTCGAACTGGTGGACGCGGAAGATCCCCCGCGTGTCCTTCCCGTAGGTACCTGCTTCCCGCCGAAAGCAGGGCGAGAAACCGGCGTAGTGCAGCGGCAGGTCACCGGGGTCGAGGATCTCGTTCATGTGGAGGGAGGCGAGGGCGACTTCGGAGGTCCCGACGAGGAACAGGCCGTCCTCGGGGATGGCGTAAACCTGTTCGCGGGCTTCGGGGAAGAAGCCGGTGCCGAACAGCGCCTCCTCCTTCACGAGGACCGGCGGAACGACGGGGGTGAAGCCGGCGTCGGCGAGGACGTCCACCGCGAACCGCACGAGCGCAAGCTCGAGGATGACCGCCTGGCCCTTGAGAAAGGCGAAGCGGCTCCCCGAGACCCGGGCCCCGCGGACGAGGTCGATGATGTCCATCTCCTCGCCGAGGTCCTGGTGGTCGCGAGGTTCGAACGGGAACTCCCGGGGGTTGCCCCAGCGCTTGACCTCGAGCCCGTCGAGCTCCGTCAGGCCGTCGGGGACCGACTCGTGGGCGATGTTCGGCACCTGGATCCACAGTGCGTCGAACTCCTCCTGGAGCGCCTCCGCCTCGGCAGCCAGGGTCTTGCTCTCCTCACCGAACGCCGACGCCCGCTCGATGGCCGCTGCCTTCTCGTCGGCCTCCAAGCCCGGGATCCCCTTGCCGATGGCCTTCTGGCGGGCCCGGGCCTCGTCTGCCCGGTGCCGCAGGGAGCGCACCTGGTCGTCGAGTGCCGCCATGCGCCCGACGTCGAGGTCCATCCCGCGCCGATCAATGGCACGCTGGAGGGTGCCGGGGTCGTCGCGAAGGACACCGATGTCGATCATGATCAGCTCGCTGGGGGGTTGACGACGAAGTCCTGGGTGTGCGACGCGATGGTAACGCCGGCCGATTGGAGCAACGACAGCTCGAGCCGGTAGACGATCCCGTCGTCCACCGCGATCGACCCGAACTGCACCGCCGTGCTTCCCCCCGCCGGGTTGACGGCCGAGACCGGGGACACCTCCGACAGCCGTTCGATCGTCCCGGTGAACAGCCGCATCTGCAGCTGGAGGCCCTCCTCGATGTCGGTGCCGCTGTTGCGGATGACCACCTCGATGGTCACCTCGTCGGTGTTGGGCAGGAGGGGCACGCCGGCCCCACCCGTGGCCCCCGTGAACTCGGGGGTGAACCCGACCGTGGAGATCTCCAGGGCCTGCAGGGGCGCCATCGCCGGGTTCGTCCGAAGCTGTTCCGCCAACTGACCCACCGACTCGGCGAACGCCATGGCCGGTTCGATGAAGACGATCTCGGGGAAGGGCGCTCCCTGCACGCCGATTGCCTGGCGAAGCACCACCACCTCCGCCTGGAAGTCGGCGTAGAGGGCGTCGCCGATGTCGAGATCGACGATGGCGGCCTGGAAGTCGTGGCGGGCGGTGACGTCGTTGGGGTCCGGAAGCCGGAGGGCCGAGTCCTTGAAGCCCTTCAGCCCACGCCGCCACCGACTGAGGGCCAACTCGACGAGGATCTGGGCCCGTTGCGCCTCCACCGGGAGCGCGTCCATGGCCGTGACCACGCCCAGGTCCCGATCGATCCCGGCGACGGCCTGGTCGATGGTGACCGACAGGCTCTCTCGCCGCACGGCCATGACCCGGGCATCCACGTAGAGCTGCCGGAAGCGTTCGGCCCTGGTCGCCTGGCCGTCGGCGATCTGCTGGAGTTCGGCGATGAAGTCGGCCGAGGTGAGGCTGTCCTGGGACAGCCCCGAGATCCACCATGCCCCGAAGAGCACGACGCTGATGACGAGCGGCAGAAGAATGCGGCGGCGGGACCGCCGATGCCTGCCGCGCTCCAGTTCGGGAAACATGGGTGGGCGAGGGGGGACTTGAACCCCCACGAGCGTAAGCCCACAGGCACCTGAAGCCTGCGCGTCTGCCAATTCCGCCACTCGCCCGGGCGCGGCAGCAGCGTAGCAGTGAGGTGACCCATAGCCCCCTGGCCCGATGGGCCACACCGGCGCCCGCCATCGGTCCAATAAGCTGATGGCATGAACGTCGCCCGGACCGTCGAGCGGTTCCTTGACCAGGCCCTCGACCGACTCGGTCGGGTCCTGCCCGGCACCCTGGAGCCGGTCGCCCTCGCCACCCGCCTCATCCGGGCCGGCGAGCTGGCCATCCGCACCACGAACCTCGGTCCGGTGGCTCCCAACCGGTACACCGTGGGCCTCCACCCCAACGATCTCCCCGGGGACTCCCTTCCGATCCCGGTACTCGAACGCGCCATGGCGGCCTCGCTGGAGGAGGTGGCGGCCGACCGCGGCTGGAGGCTTCCCGGGCCGGTGGAGGTCCTGCTCAACCATCACGACACCGCGGCCTCCGGTTCCCCCGAGATCAGCACCTCCCACGCGCCGGGACCTCGCCCCTCGTGGGGGACACTCACCATGACCGGACGTACCTTCCCCCTGTCGAACAACCGCTTGGTGGTGGGCCGCTCGGCCGAGGCCGACGTCACCCTCGGCCACGACACGGTGAGCCGCCGCCACGCCCTCGTGTGGCGAGCCGACGGGACCGTGTGGGTTCGTGACCTCGGGTCCTCCAACGGGACCACGGCCGACGGAGTGGCCGCCACCACCGCCACCCGGGTCCGGTCGGGTTCGGTCTTGGCGTTCGGGGGCGTCTCGACGAGGCTCGACATGTCATGACGGACTTCATCCTCACCCTCCTTCGGCTCATCTTCCTGGGCTTCCTCTTCCTGTTCGTGTGGCAGATCGCTCGCTCGATGGGGGCCCACGTGGGCCGGGTGGCGGCCAATCCCCGTCGGCGGGTGAACGAGGTGGTGGTGGTCCGCTCCGAGACGCAGGCCGGCCAGACCTACGGAGTGAAGGACGCCCTCGTGTTCGGAAGAAGCGAGGACGCCGACGTCGTCCTCGACGACCCCTACGCCTCGGAGTTCCACCTCCGGTTCACCGCCGAGGGTTCGGGCCTCATGCTCCACGATCTCGGCAGCACCAACGGCACCTACCTCAACGGACGCAGGGTCTCGTCCCCGGTGGCCCTCTCGAAGGGGGACGCGGTCCAGGTGGGCAAGACGGTCATGGAGGTCCGCTGACCCGGCGAGCCGGCGCACACGCCCCATGGACGGGACCCCTCTACGATGACTGTCGAACGATGAAGCCGGTGAGCGACGGAGGCGTTGTGAAGTACGTGTGGGCCGTTGCCTCCCACCAGGGGCGGATCCGAACGAACAACCAGGACACGCCGTTCCCGGCGTCTTCGGGAGCGGCCGACGGCGTCGAGGTGATCGTGGCCGTGGCCGACGGGATGGGAGGGGCTGCCGGGGGTGAGGTGGCGTCCGCCACCGCCATGGCGACCGTCGTCGCCACCGACGGCACCCCGACCACGCGGATCAACGCAGCCAACCGGGCGGTCTTCGCCGAGTCGCGGGAACGGCCCGAACTCCTCGGGATGGGTACGACCATGACCGTCGGCCTCCTCGGACCCGACGGCTCCGCCACGTTCGGCCACGTCGGCGACTCCCGGGCCTACCTCTTGCGCGGACACACGGCCGACCAACTCACCGACGACCACACCATCGTCGCCGAATGGGTCGCCATCGGGGCGATCACCGCCGAGGACGCCAAGACCCACCCCCGCCGGGGAATGCTCACGCGATCGGTGGGGGTCGCCCCCGAGGTCGCCGTCGACGAGTTCGACGTGTCCCTCCAGCCGGGAGATCGACTCATCGTGTGTTCCGATGGCCTGAGCGGCATGATCAGCGACCGGGACATCCTTGAAGTCGGCCGGGTCGGGTCGGTCGAGGCGGCCGCCTGGGCCCTCGTGGAGGCAGCGAACCAAGCCGGCGGATACGACAACATCACCGTCGTGGTGGTCGACGTAGAGACGTGACCCGGCGCGGAGAGCTCACGTTCCTGGCGGCAGCCTCGGTGCTCGTCGGCTTCGGCACCGCCTTCGTGAACCTCTCCCGGGGCCAGCCGGTCGACGCCGAGGTCGGCCTCAGTTCCATCGTCTTCGCGCTGGCGTTCCTGGGGTTCTACTGGGGTGTCAAGGCCCTCGCCCCCAACGCGTCCCCCCACCCTTTGCTCATCGCGTCGGCCCTCGGGGCCATCGGATTCATCGAGGTCTACCGGCTGGATCCACGGCTCGGATCGCTCCAACGATGGTGGTTCCTCGTGGCCGCGGGGCTGGCGGTCGGCCTTCTCGCCATCCTCCGGTCCGATGGCCTCGACGTCGTTCGCCGATACCGCTACACCATGCTCGTCGCCGCCCTGGTCCTCCTGCTCCTTCCACTGCTCCCGCTGGCGGGGTCCTTCCCGATCAAGGGGCGCCTCGTCAACGGATCCCGGCTGTGGGTGACGGCCGGGTTCGGCAACCTGTCCCTGGGGTTCCAGCCGGGCGAAATCGCCAAGATCGTCATCATCGGGTTCCTGGCTGCGTTCCTCTCGGACCACCGAGCCGCCCTGGCAGCCGTCACTCACAAGGTCGGCGGGATCACCGTGCCGGACCCGCGTCAACTGGTGCCGGTCGGGATCGCATGGGTGGCCAGTGTCGCCGTCATGGTGGTCCAGCGGGACCTCGGGGCATCCCTCCTGTTGTTCGCGGCGTTCATCACCCTCCTGTACGCAGCGACGGGTCAGGTGTCGTACCTCGGCATCGGTGGCGGCCTGTTCCTGGCCGGCAGCCTGGCTGCCTGGCGGCTGTTCGACCACGTCGCCGTGCGCGTCGCCGCATGGCTGCAACCCTTCGACGACCCCTTTGGATCGGGGTACCAGATCGTGCAAGGCCTGTACGCCATGGGTAGCGGAGGCCTCACCGGGGCCGGGTTCGGCCTCGGCCGGCCCGACCTCATCCCGTTCGCCGCCACGGACTTCGTGTTCGCCGCGGTGGGTGAGGAGTTGGGCCTGGCCGGTTCGGTCGTCGTCATCACCCTCTACGCCCTCATGGTGGCGGCGGGGGCGGGGATCGCACTCCAGGCCCGGAACCAGTTCCGGAAGCTCCTCGCGGCAGGGCTCACGTTCATCTTCGGGATCCAGGTCATCCTCATCATCGGCGGGGTTGTACGCCTCCTCCCGCTCACGGGCATCACGCTCCCGTTCATGTCGTACGGCGGTTCGTCCCTCGTCGCCAACTTCCTGCTGCTGGCCCTCCTGGCCCGGATCTCGCACGAGGAACGCGCATGAACGGTCCGATCCGCCGCGTGGTGTACGCCCTCTTCGTCGGGATGGCGCTCCTGCTGCTGTCGACGACCTACATCCAAGCCGTGGCAGCCCCCAAGTACCGGTCCGACCCCGCCAACTCCCGGGTCCTCATCGCCCAGGCCGACAAGGAGCGAGGCGCCATCGTCGACCGCAACGGTCTCATCCTGGCCACAAGCGAGGAAACCTCCTCGGCCCGCCGATCATTCACCCGCAAGTATCCCCTCGGGGAGATCACCTCCCATCCGGTCGGTTACTCGACCGTCCTCTTCGGCGAGGCGGGCGTCGAGGCGGCCTTCTCGGACCGGCTGCGCTCGCGCCAGGACCTCGCCATCTCCGACATGCTCACCGCGATGTTCGGGGGCGACCTTCGTCCCCAGAGCCTCCGCCTCAGCCTCGATGCGACCCTGCAGCAGGTCGCGGCCGAGAGCCTGGGGGATCGCCTCGGCGCCATCGTGGCCCTCGACCCCAAGACCGGCGGAATCCTGGCCTGGGTGTCCCACCCCGGGTTTGACCCGACTCGGATCCCCGATCCGGCGTACGCATCCGCGGTGGAGGCCGACCCGACGTCACCGCTCGTCGACCGGGCGCGCTCTGCCACCTACCCACCGGCGTCGACGTTCAAGCTCATCGTGGCCGCCGAGGCGATCGAATCGGGGGTGGCCACCCCTGACACTCTCTTTGTCGACCTGCGCGGCCTCGAACTCCCCGGCTCGACGGCGATCCTGCGCAACGCCGGTGGCGACTTCTGCGCCGGGGGTGACGATGTGGACCTCCGGACCGCCCTCGTCCGGTCCTGCAACATCCCCTTCGCCAGCCTTGCCATGACGCTCGGCAGCGACGCCATCGGCTCCCGGGCGGCCCTCTTCGGGTTCAACGCCCCGATTCCCTGGGGACTGCCCACGTTAGCCTCCGTCTGGCCGGACTACTCGGGCGACCTGGCTGCGCTCGCCCAGGCCGGCATCGGTGAACGGGATGTTCGAGCAACGCCCCTGCAGATGGCCCTGGTCGCTGCCGGCATCGCCAACGACGGGGAGGTCATGCTGCCGTTCCTGCTGGACGCGATCTTCGACGCCGACGGGGAGGTCCTCGAGCAACAGGTGCCGAGACCGTTCGGTCGGGCCATGGCCCCCTCCACGGCCAACGCCCTCACCGAACTCATGGTGGGTGTCGTCGAACGCGGCACCGGGACCCGGGCCCGGGTGAGTGGGATCCGAGTCGCGGGCAAGACCGGCACCAGTGAGGCCGGCACCAACCCGCCGGCCTGGTTCGTGGGGTTCGCCCCGGCCGACGAGCCAATCATCGCCCTGGCCGTCGTCGTCGAGGGTGGAGGGGTCGACGGATCCGGTGCGACCATCGCCGCCCCGATGGCGCGACGCCTCTTCGAGTACTGGCTCCTCGGACGCTGAGGGCAGCGCCCGACACCGGGCTGAAAACCGTCCGCTCCCTACACTGCACGGGTCCATGGAATCCGGTCATCTCCTTGCCGATCGGTACGAACTGATCTCCCACATCGCCCGGGGCGGAATGGCCGACGTGTGGCAGGCCCAGGATCGTGCGCTCAACCGCCGAGTGGCGGTGAAAGTGCTGCACCCCCAGTTCTCGAACGATGACTCGTTCGTCAAGCGGTTCCGCCGCGAGGCGCAGGCGGCCGCCAACCTCTCACATCCCAACATCGTCTCCATCTTCGACTGGGGCCAGGAGGGCCTGACGTACTTCATCGTCATGGAACTCATCGACGGCCGCTCCCTGCGGGACATCCTCCGGTCTGCCGGGGCGCTTCTTCCTCGCCGGGCCACCGAGATCGCCAGCGAGGTCGCCTCGGCCCTCGCCGTCGCCCATCAGGCCGGCCTCGTCCATCGCGACGTCAAGCCGGGGAACATCCTCATCACGACCGACGGAACGGTGAAGGTCACCGACTTCGGGATCGCCCGGGCGTGGGACGACTCCCAGGAACTCACCCGCACCGGGGCGGTCATCGGCACCGCCACCTACTTCTCACCAGAGCAGGCCCAGGGCGAGTCGGCGGACGCCCGCTCGGACATCTACAGCCTCGGGGTCGTCCTCTACGAGATGCTCGTCGGCGCCCCTCCGTTCCGGGGGGACAGCCCGGTGGCGGTCGCCTACCAACACGTTTCCTCGGCCGTGGCACCGATCCGGAGCCTCAGTGCCGACGTCCCGGCCGCCCTCGATGCCATCACCATGCGCGCACTCCAGAAACAGCCATCGGATCGGTACCAGGCGGCCGCCGACCTTCGAGCCGACCTGCTGGCCTCGCTCAGGGGGGAGCAACCCCATGTACCGGCCCCGGTGGAGGCCGACACACCCACCCGGATCCTGACGGGCGTCGTGGCGGCTCCCCCGACGGTTCCCCCCACCCAGGCCTACCGCGAGGTCGAGGAGCGGCCTCCCAACCAGATCCCGTTCATCCTGACCGCCTTCGCGATGCTGGCCGCCCTCGCGTTCGGCATCTGGCTCCTCTTCCAGGGCCTCGGCTTCGGCGGCACCGCCGACGACGTCGCCGAGATGGGCCTCGTGCCCATCGTCGCCAACATGACACAGACCGACGCCTCGAACGCGGTCCTGGCCGCGGGCTTCCAGGCCGAACTCTCGACCCGGAACCACGCCACCATCGCCGCCGGTCTCGCCATCGAAACCGACCCGGCCGGCGGCACGGAGCTGCCCAAGGGGGAGAAGGTCATCATCATCATGTCCGTCGGGACCGCCACCACCCAGGTCCCGAGCGTCGAGGGGTTGTCCGAGTCGGATGCCCGCGCCGCGCTCGAGGGGGCCAACCTCACCGTCGGGGAGATCACGGAGGTGCCCCACGCCGAGATCCCGATCGGCTTCGCGGTGGGCACCGACCCGGTCGCCGGTTCGACCCACCCGGTGAGTGGCACCGTCGAACTGTTCATCTCCTCGGGGCCCGGCACGTTCATCATGGAGGACTTCTCCGGCCAACTGTTCCAGACGGTGCGCTTCCGACTCATGTCGGCTGGGCTTGTCGTGCAGGAGGCCCGGGAGTTCAACGACGAGTTCGACGTGGACTTCGTCGTCAGGACCGACCCGGCCATCGGGGTGGTGGAGGTGGGCTCGACCGTTGTCGTCTACGTGTCCGATGGACCCGAACCACGAGACGTACCCAGCCTCATCGGGTTGACCGAGGAGGAGGCGCTGGGCGTGCTCGAGGAACTCGGCCTGCTCCTGGCGGTCTCCAACGCGATCATCGAGGACGCCGAGAAGGCGGGAACGATCGCCGATCAGTTCCCGGCGGCCGGCAGCGAAGCCCAGCCGGGTGACACGATCACCGTGATCCTCTACGCGGCGCCTGCCACCACGACCACAACCACGACCACGACCACCGTTCCCGAGACCACCACCACGACCGCGGGTGGCTGACAAGGACCGCACCGAGGCGCTGCTCAGCTGGTACGGACGTCACCGACGGGACATCGCCTGGCGAAGCACGAGCGACCCCTGGGCCATCCTCGTCTCGGAGGTGATGGCCCAGCAGACCCAGGTGACACGGGTCATCCCCAAGTGGCGGTCATTCATGACCCGCTTCCCGACCCCCGCCGACTGTGCCGCCGCACCCCGGGCAGCCGTCGTGGCGATGTGGTCCGGGCTCGGCTACAACACGCGGGCGGTGCGCCTCCACGCCGCTGCCTCCCGGGTCACGGCCGACGGTTGGCCAACGACTACCGAGGGGCTGGCCGCCCTTCCCGGCGTCGGTCCGTACACCGCGGCCGCCGTGGCCTGCTTCGCGTTCGGGGAGCAGGTCCCCACCGTGGACACCAACTTCCGGCGCGTCCTCAGTCGATGGGCCGGACGCGCGCTGGACGGGGCGGCCCTGTGGGAGCGGGCCCGGGATGAGCTGCCGGACGGGGCCGCCGTCGACTGGAACCAGGCGGTCATGGACTTGGGGGCCTCCCTCTGCACGCCCCGCGATCCCTCGTGTGACACGTGTCCGGTGGCGTCGTGGTGCGCCGATCCCACCATCTACCAGCCGCCCCGGCCACAGGGGCGGTTCGAGGGATCGCGACGGGAAGCGCGGGGCGCGGTGATCCGGGTGCTCAGCACGGGACCGGCCTCGGCGGCCGACATCTCGGCGACCGAGTCGATCGCGGACGGCCGAATCCGCCAGGCGTTGGCCCACCTCCAGGACGAGGGCCTCGTCACCCGGTCCGAGGGGTGCTGGACACTGACCTGAGGGCCCGGCCCCGGGCCCGTCCACGCGGTCCCTCACCTACACTTGGGGACGAGGTGGAAGCGACGTGAACGAACTCGAGGCCGAAGTCCGCCGGGTGTTGGAGGATCCGACGCTCTCCTTCCATCAGCGCCGCCATCACCTCGCGTTCCTGGCCGAGAGCTCGCAGCCCTACGTGCCCCTGCCCGAGGACGTGGCCGAGGCCCTCAACAAGCGCATCATCTGCGATCTCTATGAGGGTGCCGCCCCCTATCGGCCTCGCTACATCCTCCCCGACTACCAGAAGGCGTTCGCCGCGGGGTCGGCGTTCCTGGAGATGGCCCCGCCGGCCACCCTCGACGAAGCACTCGACTTCCTCCTCGTCATGTACGCCAACGTGCCGTCGATCACCGGCTACCCGGTGTACCTGGGTGACCTCGACGACCTCCTCGAGCCGTTCGTGGACGGCATCGACGACGAGGACCTCGACTACCGCCTCCGCCGCTTCCTCCGGCTCGTCGATCGCCTGGTACCCGACGCGTTCGCCCACGCCAACCTCGGACCCCGCGACTCCCGGGTCGCCCGCTCGGTGCTCCGCGTGGACCGGGGACTGGAGCAGGTCGTCCCCAACCTCACCCTCAAGGTCGACCCCGACCTCACGCCCGATGCCCTCATCGGCGAGGCGGTGAGGACCGTCTTCGTCACGGCCAAACCGCACTTCGTGAACGACCCGCTCATGGTTCGAGACCTGGGCCGGGACTACGGCGTGGTCAGCTGCTACAACTCCCTTCCCCGGGGCGGCGGGTCCCTCACGCTGTCCCGCATCGACCTCCGGCAGGTCGCCCTGCTCCACTCGGGCACGACCGAGACCTTCTTCGGGGACGCCCTTCCCCAGGCCGCCGAATGGCTCGCCCAGCTCATGGAGGCGCGCATCCACCACATCGTCGACGACGTCCGGTGGTTCGAACACGACTTCCTCGCCACGGAGGGCCTCGTCACCCTGGATCGGTTCACGGCGATGTTCGGGATCGTCGGCTTGGCCGAAGCGGTCGATGAGCTCCTGTTGCGTGAGGGGCGTGAGGCACGCTACGGCCACGACGAGGAGGCCAACGCCCTCGCCCACCGTATCGTGCATTGGCTGCACGAGTTCGTTGAACGCCGGCCCATGGCCCACTGCCGCGGAACCGGGGGGAGGGCCCTGCTCCACTCGCAGGCCGGACTGGACACCGACACGTCCTCCACGGTCGGCTCGCGCCTGCCGGTGGGGACCGAGCCGGGGCTCTACGACCACATCTGCGCCGTCGCCCCCAACCACGACTGCTTCGCCTCGGGGGTCAGCGACATCTTCCATGTCGAAGACACGGTTCGCGACAACCCGACCGCGATGGTCGACATCATCCGGGGAGCCTTCGCCGAGGGTATGCGCGACTTCACCTTCAACATCTCCTCGAACGACTTCATCCGGATCACCGGCTACCTCGTCCGCAAGTCGGACCTCGCACGGTTCGAGGAGAAGGGCGCCCGGCACGGCAGCACGACGTTCGGCTACGGCGCCGAAAAGAACACGGGGGTGACCGGCCGCGCCGTCAAGCGTGTTCTCAGTCATGAGCTCGGTGCGCGGCCTCCTCAATAACGTCCTGCCGTTCAGCAGCGTCGATGGCCCCGGCAACCGGTCGGTCGTCTTCCTCCAGGGGTGCAACCTCGCCTGCGTGTACTGCCACAACCCGTACACGATCGGCCTGTGCACCCACTGCGGCGAGTGCGTCGAGCCGTGCCCGGAGCGCGCCCTGTCATGGCTCGACGACAAGGTCATCGTCGACTGGGACCTGTGCACCCGCTGCGGGGTGTGCATCGACGTCTGCCCCGAGTCCTCGACTCCCCTGGCCGAGACCGTCACCCCGGCAGAGGTCATGGATCGTCTCCGGCCCTCGGCCCCGTTCACGTCCGGCGTGACCATCTCCGGCGGCGAGGCGACCATCCAGGCTGAGTTCCTCGTTGCCCTCACCACCGCCATGAAGACCGACCCGACGTTCGCCTCCAAGACGATCCTCATCGACTCCAACGGGGTGACGCCCCTGGAGACGTGGGACCGCCTCGCCCCCACGATCGACGGGGTCATGCTCGACCTGAAAGGCTGGGCCGAGGACGAACACCACCGTCTCACCGGGTCGGACAACGCCCAGGTGTTCGCGTCCGCCGCCCACCTGGCGTCACTCGGGCTGCTTTCGGAGGTTCGCTTCGTGCTGGTACCGGGCTGGAACGATGGTCTCCCATCACTGGAGCCGATCGCCCAGTGGCTGGCAGCGCTCGGGGTCCCGCTCAAGCTCATCGGCGTCCGGCACCACGGGGTCGTCGACCCGGAGTTCGAAGAGGCCGGCGCAGACGCCCTCGAGGCGGCGGCAGCCGTGTTTCGCGAGCGCGGGGTCACGGTGCGGGTGGTGTAGGGAGAGAAACGAGCGACGAGAGTCGAGAGACGAGGAAGGAGCACCGGCCATCCGGGACCTTGCTCCCATCCTCGTTCCTCCACCTCGTACCTCGCTCCTCGCTCCTGCTACTACCATCGCCTCCCGTGCCGGCACTACCGCATATCGCCTCCGGGAAGGTCCGTGAGATCTACGCGGTCGACGCCGATCGGCTCCTCTTCGTCGCCACGGACCGCATCTCCGCGTTCGACGTGATCCTCGACGACCCCATTCCCGACAAGGGGCGGGTCCTCACCGGTCTCTCGCTCCACTGGTTCGACCTCCTCGACGTGCCCAACCACTTCCTTACGACCGATCTCTCCGACATCGACCTCCCCGGAGGGGAGGCGACGGGCCTGTCCGGGCGCTCGATGATCGTTCGCCGGGCAGAGGTCATCCCGGTCGAGTGCGTCATCCGCGGCTACCTGTACGGGTCGTCGTGGCGCGAGTACCGCGACGGGGGCGGGCCCACCACCGAGCACCTTCCCGCCGGCCTGCGCCTGGCCGACCGGCTCCCCGAGCCGATCTTCACCCCGGCCACGAAGGCCACGACCGGCCACGACGAGAACATCACCGAGGCCGAGGCCCGGGCGCTCCTCGGAGACGACCGGTACGAGGAACTGCGAGATCTGTCGCTACGGATCTACTCACGGGGCGCTGCGGCCGCCGCCGAGCGGGGGGTCATCCTCGCCGACACGAAGTTCGAGTTTGGCCTCATCGACGGCTCCGTCGTCCTCATCGACGAGGTCCTCACCCCCGACTCGTCGCGCTACTGGCCGGCCGACGCCTGGCGACCGGGTGAAGCCGTTCCCTCATTCGACAAGCAGTACGTCCGCGACTGGCTCGACTCGACCGGGTGGGACCACACCCCGCCCGCCCCGCGTCTCCCCGGCGACGTGGTCGCCGGGACCCGCGCCCGCTACGTGGAGGCGTACGAGCTCATCACCGGCCGAGACTTCGACGACTACCTGGAGGCATCATGAAGGTGACCATCGTCGTGCGCCGGCGACCCGAGATATCCGACCCCCAAGGGACGACGGTGTCGCGGGCCCTCTCCGACATGGGCTTTGCCGGCGTCGGCACGGTCCGCATCAACAAGGAGATCGAACTCGAGGTCGAAGGAGACGACACCGCCGACGTGGAGCGCCGGGTCACCGAGATGTGCGAGCGGCTCCTGGCCAACCCCGTCATGGACGACTTCGAGATCCGGGTGGCGGAGTGAAGGCAGCCGTCGTCGTCTTCCCAGGGACGAACTGTGAACACGACGTGGCCTGGGCCCTCGGGATCGCCGGGGCCGACGCCCACCTGGTCTGGCATCGGGAGACCGACCTCTCCGACTTCGACGGCATCGTCCTGCCCGGCGGGTTCGCCCACGGCGACTACCTGCGGACGGGGGCCATCGCCCGGTTCTCGCCGATCATGGACGAGGTGAAGCGTCGGGCCGAGGAGGGGGTGCCCGTGCTGGGAATCTGCAACGGCTTCCAGGTGCTGTGCGAAGCCCATCTCCTGCCCGGCGCCTTCCACCAGAACCGGGACCTCACGTTCATCTGCCGGCCCATCCACCTGCGCGTGGAGGACACCGACTCGATCCTGACCCGGGCCGCGGAGGTGGGGCAGGTGCTCACGATCCCCCTCAACTCCTACGAGGGGAACTTCACGGTCCACGACCCCGCGGCGATGCGCGGAAGGGTCCTGGCTCGCTACGCGGATGCCACCGGCTCGGTGGACGACGAATCCAACCCCAACGGGTCGGTCGACAACATCGCCGCCATCTCGAACCCGGCAGGGAACGTGGCCGGCATCATGCCTCATCCCGAACGGGCCGTCGAAGAGATCCTCGGTTCGGTGGACGGCCTCGTCCTCATGCGGTCATTCGTCGAGAGCATGGAGCCGGCCCGTGTCTGACCCGGTCGATCCCGACGAGGAACCCGTCCACCGGCTCCTCGGGCTCACCGACGAGGAGTTCGAGACCATCGGGGGCATCCTGGGACGCTCCCCGTCGGACGCCGAGTTGGCCATGTACTCGGTGATGTGGTCGGAGCACTGCTCGTACAAGTCCTCCCGACCCCACCTCGGCCGCTTCCCGACCCAGGCCCCGTGGGTCGTGGTCGGCCCGGGAGAGAACGCCGGGGTCGTCGACCTCGGGGACGGATGGCTGGCCGCCCTCCGCATCGAGAGCCACAACCACCCTTCGTTCGTCGAGCCCTACCAGGGGGCTGCCACCGGGGTCGGCGGCATCCTGCGGGACGTGTTCACGATGGGTGCGCGGCCCATCGCCCTCTGGAACCAGATCCGGTTCGGCTCGCTCGACGACGCCCACAACCGGTACCTCTTCAGCGGGGTGGTGGCGGGGATCGCCGGGTACGGCAACGCCGTCGGGGTCCCCACCCTCGGCGGGGAGATCGCGTTCGAGGAGTGCTACACCGGCAATCCCCTCGTCAACGTCATGTGCCTCGGGGTCCTGCGACGGGAGCAGCTCGTCCTGGGAACGGCCGGCACCGAAGGATCGGTCGCCGTCCTCCTCGGCAACGCCACCGGGCGCGACGGGATCGGCGGAGCGTCCGTCCTGGCGTCGGCGTCGTTCGACGAGACCTCCGGCACGAAACGGCCGAGCGTCCAGGTGGGCGACCCGTTCGAGGAGAAGAAACTCATCGAGGCCTGCCTCGAGCTCTACGACAAGGGTCTCGTGGTCGGTGTCCAGGACCTCGGAGCGGCCGGGCTCTCCTGTGCCTGCTCGGAACCGGCGGCGCGGGCCGGGATGGGCATGGACGTCGACCTCGATGCGGTCCACACCCGCGAGCCCGACATGACCGCCCCCGAGCTGCTCATGAGCGAGTCGCAGGAACGAATGATGGCATTCGTCGCCCCCGACCGCCTGGAGGCCGTGCTCGAGGTGGCCCGCAGATGGGAGATCGACGCCGCCGTCGTGGGGACGGTCACGACCGGGGGAACGCTCACCGTCCGTCACAACGGTGAGGTCGTGGCCGAACTGCCGGCCGACTCACTGTCCGAAGCCGCCCCGGTGTACAAGCGCCCGACGGGGGAGCCCATCTGGTTGGCCGGCCTGTGGAACAACACGATGGACCTGCTCACCCCGCCCTCCGTCGACGAAGCGCTGCTCCGGCTCCTCGACGATCCCTCCATCGCCGACGCCCGCTGGGTGTACGAGCAGTACGACCACATGCTCTTCCTCAACACGGTCATCGAACCCGGTCACGACGCGTCGCTCATCCGCATCAAAGGGACGAGCAAGGGCCTGGCGGTCTCCACCGACGGTAACGGACGCCACTGCTACCTCGACCCCCGTCGGGGCGGGGCGCGGCTCGTCTACGAAGCCGGCCTCAACGTGGCGCTCACCGGCGCCGAACCGATGGCGGTGGTCGACAACCTCAACTTCGGCAACCCGGAGAAACCCGAGGTCATGTGGCAGTTCCGGGAGACGATCGAGGGGATCTCCGAGGCGTGCGAGGTGCTCTCCACCCCGGTCATCGGGGGCAACGTGTCGTTCTACAACGAGACGGACGGCAACGACATCTTCCCCACGCCGGTCATCGGACTGCTCGGGCTGGCCGATCCGATGCCGGCCCACCCTCCCCGTCTCGACGGGGCGAGGGCGGGCATGGAGCTGTGGATGTTCGGCAGCCAGCGGTCCCGCAACCTGGCCGGCTCGGCCTTCGAGAAGGTCATCGCCGGGCACGTCGGAGGTCGTCCATCGGCTCCCGACGCGGTCATGGCCCGCGGCGTCATCGAGGTGGCGATCCACAACGCCCGCCTCGGCCTGGCCCCGGCGGTCCATGACATCTCTGACGGGGGTGCGGCGGTGGCCATCGCCGAGATGTGCATTCGGTCGGGGGTGGGGGCAACCGTCCAGTTCACCGACTGGGTCGGCCTCTTCGCCGAGAACCCGCATCGTTTCATCGCGGCGGTGCCGGCCGACGTCGCAAGCGACCTGGAGACGCTCGCCGCCCGCTGGGACGTCCCCGTCACCCGCCTCGGTCACTTCGGCGGCACCGAGATCCGGTTCGAGAACGGTGGACCCGAGTCGGCTTCCGTCGGCCTGGCGGAAGCCACCGAGCGGTGGCGGGAGGCCATTCCGCGACGGCTCGCCGGCGGCTAGACAAGTCTCTCCCCAGGCTCGCGCCATCCCCGGGCGATGCCCGGGCCGTGGTAGCGTCGCGCGACGTATTCCCGTCCCCTTCGGAAGGGGTGAGACCTCTCTCCACGCCCATGGGCACATGCCGTAGTGACCGGCGGACGTCCGCCGCATCGAAGAAGGAGTCTCGACAATGGGATTGCAGGGTGAACGAACCGGAGAATGGTTCGACCGGGGCAAGAAGGCCCTCGTGAACGGGGTCTCCAGTGGCTTTCGCTACTGGGGCGACGACGACACGCTCGTCATCGACCGGGGCGAAGGCGCCTACGTGTTCGACATGGACGGCGCCAAGTACATCGACTACCAGCTCGGGTTCGGACCCGTCATCCTCGGACATGGCCATCCGGTCGTCGCCGAGGCGGTGGCGGAGGCGGCGCGGGCCGGCACCACGTTCGCCATGACGACCGCCAGGGAGATCGAAGCCGCCGAGAAGGTCGTCCGGTCCGTCGGCTACGTGGAGGCGATGCGCTTCACGAACACGGGGACCGAGGCAACGATGCACGCCCTTCGGCTCGCCCGCGGCTTCACCGGCCGCGACCTCTTCATGAAGTTCGAGGGCTGCTACCACGGCGCGCACGACTACGTCCTGTTCTCGACAGCGGGCGCGGCACTCGGCAGCCTGGGGTCCCGTCGCAACCCGATCCCGGTCCAGTCGTCGTCGGGCATTCCCTCCACCATCCGGGACTACGTCCGCATCGTTCCCTTCAACGACCTCGAGGCGATGGAGCAGCTGTTCCGCCGGGACGGCGACCGCATCGCGGCGATGCTCATCGAGCCGATGATGGGCAACTGCTTCGGCATCATGCCCGAACCCGGGTTCCTCGAGGGCCTGCGTCGCATCTGCGACGAACACGGCACCCTCCTCATCTTCGACGAGGTGAAGACCGGGTTCCGGATGGCGCTGGGAGGCGCCGAGGAGGTCTTCGGGGTGACGCCCGACCTGGGGACGTTCGCCAAGTCCATGGGCAACGGCTTCCCGGTGGCCGCCGTCGGCGGCAAGGCGAACGTCATGCAGGCGTGGGCCGAGGGTGGCATCACCCAGGCGGGCACGTACTCGGGCAACGGGGTGGCGGCCGCGGCCGCGGCCGCCACCATCGATCTGCTCGCCGATGGTGAGGCGTTCCGCACGATCGAGCGGTTGGGGACGACGCTCATGAAGGGCCTCGAGTCGATCTGTGCCGCCCGGGGCGTGGCCGCCCACATCGTCGGGCACCCCTCGATGGTCGGGGTCTTCTTCGGTGAGGACCGGCCGACCGAGTTCAGGGACAAGGCACACCACAACGCCGCCCTCTACGGCGACGTGGTGATGCGCATGATCGGACGAGGCGTCCTCCCGGTGGACGACGCCCTGGAGCCGCTCTTCCTGTCGGCAGCGCACAGCGACGAGGACATCGCAGTGACGCTCCAGGCCTTCGAGGAGTCCCTGGCGGAGGCCTTGGGGTAGGCGGCACCGCGGCCCTGCGGGACCGAGGTCTAGACGAGATCGAGGAAGTTGGCGAGCAGCGCCTTGCCGTCGGCGGTGAGGACCGACTCGGGATGGAACTGGACGCCGTGGATCGGCAGCGTCCGATGGCGGACTCCCTGGACGGTCCCGTCGTCGACGGCGCGGGCCGTCACCTCCAACACGTCCGGTACGACCAGGCCGGTGAGCGAGTGATACCGGGTGGCGGTCATGGGGTCGGGAATGCCCGCAAACACACCCTGCCCGTCATGGGTGATCTCCGACGTCTTGCCGTGTCGGACCTCCTCGGCGGGGCCCACCGTTCCCCCGAAGTGGTCGATGATGACCTGGTGCCCCAGGCACACCCCGAGCACCGGCCGGACGGCAGCGCCGAAGGCCTCGATCAACGCTGCCGAGCAGCCTGCCTGGGCGGGGGTTCCGGGTCCCGGCGAGATCACGAGCGCGTCGTGGTCGACCGCCGCGACGTCGGCCACCGCCGGGTCGTCGTTGCGAGCGACGATCGGATCAGCCCCCAACTCACCCAGGTACTGGACGAGATTGAAGGTGAAGGAGTCGTAGTTGTCGATGACGAGGACCCGCACCTGCTCATCGTAGGCCGGTGGGCCGGGGCCGGTGAGGGCGTTAGACTCCTGCCCCATGCCGGTGTCCAAGAAGCGCAAGAAGGTCCAGCAGCGGCAGCAGACCGCTGGCGTCACCGAGGCCAAGCCGACCGGGACCGAGTCCCCTGCGTGGTACGCCCCGGTCATGTTCGGGCTCATGGCCTTGGGGGTCGTCACCGTCATCGTGACGTACATCTTCCAGCTTCCCAACACGTGGCTCCTGCCCGGCCTCGCCTCCCTGGCGGTTGGGATGTTCATGACGATGGGGTACAAGTAGAGAGACAAGAGACAAGAGACAAGAGACACGGATCCCTCCCGCTCGACTCTCGACGCTCGACTCTCCTATTCCGGCCGCCAGACCAGCACCATCTCCTCCCGGCAGTGGCGGAGCGCGCCCATCTGTTCCTCGTTCTCCATCGTCATCGTGACCTCGGTGCCACACACCTGGCACCGGTAGTGGGCAAGCGTCTCGTGGGCCGCTTCGGGATCGATCTCCTCGGGAGGCGACGCCAGCATCCGGATGAAGAAGACCATCGTCCTCCAGATGACCACCGCCATCACCACCGCAATGAGGACGTCGAGGATCGTCATCGCAGCAGCGTACCGTCGTCCCCGATCCGTTTTCCCCCGGCCGTTGTCCGCCTGAGGCGGACATCCCACGTGGGAAAACGGGTCAGAGGGCTTCGATGATCGTCCCGTTGGCCATGCCGCCGCCCTCGCACATCGACTGGAAGCCGAACCTGGCCCCGGACCGAACCATCTCGTGGACGAGCGTCGTCATGAGCCTGGCCCCCGACGCTCCCAGGGGATGACCCAGGGCCACGGCTCCGCCGTTGACGTTCGTCCGCTCCCACAGCGCCATGGGGTCGGTCCCCCCCATCTCCATCCTCCAAGCGATGGGGACGACGGCAAACGCCTCGTTGATCTCGAAAAGGTCGATGTCGTCGACCGACATCCCGGCCCGGGCCAGGGCCTTCTCGGTGGCGGGGATGGGGGCCGTGAGCATGAGGACAGGGTCGGCACCGGCCAATGAGAACGCTTTGAAGGCGGCCATCGGCTCCAAGTCCAGTTCCTCGGCGGTCTCCTCGGCCATGATGAGAAGCGCCGCCGAACCGTCGGTGATCTGCGATGCGTTCCCGGCGGTGATCGTGTGGGACGGGTCGAAGGCCGGCTGCAGGGACGCCAACTTCTCCAGCGTGGTCTCGTAGCGGATCCCCTCGTCCTTGCTCATCACCTCCGTGGTCCCGTCCTCGAGGGTGACCTCGACCGGGACGATCTGGGTGTCGAACCGCCCCTCCTGGGTGGCACGGGCGGCCCGTCGATGGGACTCGAGGGCCAACTCGTCCTGTTCCTCGCGGGTGATGCCCCACTTCTCGGCGATCATCTGGGCGGAGATGCCCTGGGGAACGAGGTTGTGGTCGTAGCGCTCAGACATCATCGGCCCGAACGGCCGGCCCGGCCCCTGCACCGACGTGATCCCCATGGGAACCCTGCTCATCGACTCGACGCCGGCCGCCACCACGATGTCGTAGGCGCCCGCCATGACGCCCTGGGCCGCGAAGTGGGCCGACTGCTGGGACGAGCCACACTGGCGATCGATGGTGGTGCCGGTGACGGTTTCGGGGAACCCCGCGGCCAGCGCCGCGTTTCGACCCACGTTGTTGGCCTGCTCGCCGGTCTGCATGACGCAGCCCATGATGATGTCGTCGATGCGGGCGGGGTCGAGATCGTTGCGGGCCATGAGGGCCCGGAGCGGAATCGTGGCGAGGTCCACGGGATGGAAGTCCTTGAGCTTTCCGTTCCTCCGACCCATCGGGGTTCGAACGGCATCGACGATCACGGCACGGCGCATGGCTCTCTCCTGGGACTCGTGGCGCCCGAGTGTAGGCGCGAACCGACGAGCCGGTTTGAGGGATCACTCAAAGTTCGAGGGTGAAGCACGAAAGGCGGAACCGCGGGCGACCATGCTTTCGTCCAATTGCCATGCGTACATCCTTGCTCTCCATCGCCCTCTTCGTCGTGATCGTGTCGTGCTCCGCGACGGCACCCTCCGCCACGGACGCGCCGCCGGCGACGGCAGCTCCGACGTCACCGATCGTCACGACCGACACTGTCAGTCCGTCCTCATCCGAACCCGGAACCACCCCGCCGTCGACCGTGTCGTATCCGCCCGGGCAGTTCTCCACCCGGGAGGTCGGGTACGGCCCAGCTCCCCTTCCCGGCTCCGACGGCGCGGGCGGCTCCGGATGCGCGCCGGGCACGGAGGTGCTTCCTGATGGGGCTTGGTTCGGCTTCGTCGTCGATCGCGCCGACACCGGGATCCAATTCGACCTCGCCTGCTGGTGGTCGGGGGACCGGGCCAACGAGGTCGCCCTCGAGCGGGGGGAGACCGACGTCCCGGTGCCGAACGACTACTACATCACCAACGACTCCGAACAACTCCGGACAGTCCCCATCACCCCCGAGGTCAACGTATTCCACCTCGACTACACGGACAAGAACACGAGCGGTGAGCCCTACGTGCTCATCACGTTCGGGGAGTGGGACGGCCTGGCGGACTACCTCAACTGCGACTTCGGGTCGGGCTACGAGTTCTGCCCGGTGTGGCTCTTCGTCAACGACGGCGTCGTGACCGAGATGGTGGAGCAGTACGTGCCGTAGGAGAAGCACGAAGTACGGAGTACGGAGTACGAGGAAAGAGAGTACGAGGTACGAGGAAAGAGAGTACGAGGTACGAGGTACGAGGTACGAGGAAAGAGAGTACGAGGTACGAGGAAAGAGAGTACGAGGGACGAGAGACCTCGTCCTTGGGGAAGCTCCTCGTACCCTGTGTCCCCATGCGACGTCTTTCGCTCGTTCTTCTCCTGGCCGCCGCCGGCTGTTCGACGGCCTTGCCTTCGTCCACGTCGGCCGGAGACGATTCGACGCCTGACATCATCACCCCGACCGACCGGTCACCAACGACGTCCCTGTTGCCTTCCGTCACGGCGACGACGCCAGTCGATGCCATCGGGGTGTTCCTCGCCGTCGTGGACGGGGCGATGGAAGGAACGGAGTTCGTTGGGTACGCGATCGACGAACCGGAGGACGTCCTCATCGTCGGCCAGGTGTTCTGCGAGATGCGTGACGCCGGGTACACGCACGAGGAGTCGCTCACGCTCCACCTCGAAGGACTCGCCGACCTCCGGGAGGTGACCGAGGCGGACGCACTCTTCGCGGGGACGGTGATGGGCGCAGCCTTCGAAACCCTGTGCCCGCCCACGGAGTGAGGTCACGCTTCCCAACCACGACCACTCGGAGTAGTGTGTCGGTGACGACCCGAGGATCATCCATGCGCCGCCGATTCG
>JBFKVA010000027.1:0-27500 GCA_041635475.1 Acidimicrobiia bacterium
CGAGATGGTGATGCCCGGTGACAACCTGGAGATTGGTGTGACCCTGATTCAGCCGATCGCCATGGACGAGGGTCAACGGTTCGCGATTCGTGAAGGTGGCCGCACCGTCGGTGCCGGCCGCGTCACCAAGATCCTCAAGTAGCACAGCGCTACGAACAGAGAAGAGAACATTCATGGCTGAGAAAGAAGCGAAGATCCGGATCCGGCTCAAGGCCTACGACCATCACGTCGTGGACGAGTCCGCCCGCAAGATCGCCGAGACCGTGGTCCGTAGCAACGCCAAGATCAAGGGACCGGTGCCACTCCCGACCGACGTCCACCGGTACTGCGTCATTCGCGGCCCCCATGTGGACAAGACGTCGCGCGAGCACTTCGAACTACGGATCCACAAGCGGCTCATCGACATCCTCGACCCGACCCCCAAGACCGTCGATTCGCTCATGCGCCTCGACCTCCCCGCCGGCGTCGACGTGGAGATCAAGCTATGAAGGCGATCCTCGGTGAGAAGCTGGGCATGACCCAGGTCTTCGACGACGAGACAGCCCGGGCCATCCCGGTGACCGTCGTCAAGGCCGGACCGGTCAAGGTCGTCCAGATCAAGACGAAGGAACACGACGGGTACGGGGCCATCCAGATCGCCTACCGGGAGGCGAAGCCCAACGGCGTCAACAAGCCGGTCACCGGCCACTACGCCAAGGCGGGTCTCGTCGCCCACAAGCACCTCGTCGAAGTGCGCGTGGACGACCCGACCCTCTACGAGCTCGGCCAGGAGATCACCCTTGCCGACGTCTTCTCCAAGGGCCAGAAGGCCGACGTGTCGGGCGTGTCGAAGGGCAAGGGCTTCCAAGGCGTCATGAAGCGTCACAACTTCAAGGGCCAGGGTGCCAGCCACGGTGCCCATCGCATCCACCGGGCACCCGGCTCCATCGGTGCCTGCGCCACCCCCGCCCGGGTGTTCAAGGGGATGAAGATGGCCGGCCAGATGGGTGGCGAGAACACGACCGCCATGAACCTCACCGTGGTCGACGTCGACACCGAACGCAACCTCCTGCTGCTCGGCGGCGCGGTACCCGGCCCCAAAGGCTCCGTGGTACTCGTGCGAGAGGCGGTGAAGGCCCGTGGCTGAACTCACAGCTCCCCTCTACGACTCGACCGGCGCCCAGACGGGCGAGGTCACCCTGGGTGCCGAGGTCTTCGGCCTCACGCCCAACATCCCGCTCATGCACCAGGTGGTCACCGCCCAACTCGCGGGGGCGAGAGCCGGGACCCACAGCACGAAGACCCGGTCCGACCGGCGAGGCGGCGGGGCCAAGCCCTGGCGCCAGAAGGGACTCGGCCGGTCGCGTCACGGTTCCCTGCGCGAGCCGAGCATGCGCAAGGGCGGTGTGGCCCACGGCCCGAAGCCCCGCGACTACTCACAGCGGACCCCCAAGAAGATGAAGGCTGCCGCACTCAAGCACGCGCTCAGTGCCCGCGCCGGCGAGTCGGCCATCAAGGTGATCGAGTCGTTCCAGTGGACCGAACCCAAGACCAAGCAGGCCGTCGCCCTGCTCGAAGCGATGGGTGTGAGCGGCAAGACCCTCGTGGTCCTCGACCGGGGCGACGCCATCGCCGCCAAGGCGCTGCGCAACCTCCCGGAGGTCATCGCGATCGAACCGGGCCAGTTCACCACCTACGACGTGCTGTGGGCATCGACCGTGGTGTTCACCACCTCGACGCTGGGGGCGACCGAGGGTTCGACCGCCTACGAGGCGAGCACCGAGGACTTCGTCAAGGAGGCCCTCGCCGACGGCGTCGCCGCCGAGGAGGAGGAGTGATGAAGGATCCACGCGACATCGTGTTTGCACCCGTCGTCTCGGAGAAGTCGTACGACGCCATCGAGAAGGAGAACGTCTACACGTTCGTCGTCGATCGCCGTGCGAACAAGTACGAGATCGGACTCGCCATCTCCTCCATCTTCGACGTGGAGGTCGAACGGGTGAACACGGCCAACCGCAAAGGCAAGGTCAAGCGCACGGGCCCCAAGCTCGGCAAGCGCAACAACGAGAAGTACGCCATGGTGAAGCTCGCTGCTGGCGATTCAATCGACATTTTCGGGGTGTAGCCATGGCAGTTCAGAAGCGCAAGCCGACGTCGCCGGGTAGCCGGTTCCAGACGGTCTCCGACTTCTCGGAGATCACGAAGTCCGAGCCCGAGAAGACGCTCCTCGACAAGAAGGGCCGCTCGAGCGGCCGCAACAACAATGGTCGCATCACGTCGCGTCACCGCGGCGGCGGCCACAAGCAGCGGTACCGGATCATCGACTTCCTTCGCAACAAGGATGGCGTCCCGGCCAAGGTCGTCTCCATCGAGTACGACCCGAACCGAAACGCCCGCATCGCCCTCCTCCACTACCTGGACGGCGAGAAGGCCTACATCCTGGCCCCCATCGGGGTGAAGGTCGGTGACCTCCTCGAGTCCGGCCCCGGTGCCGAGATTCGGCCCGGCAACGCCCTCCCCCTGCGCAATGTCCCCGCGGGTTCGACCATCCACGCAATCGAACTGCGCCCGGGCGGAGGGGCCAAGCTGGCCCGCTCCGCCGGGGTCAGCGTGCAGCTCATGTCGAAGGAGAGCAACAAGGCCCTCCTGCGGTTGCCGTCCGGTGAGATGCGTACGGTCGCCCTCGACTGCCGGGCCACACTCGGGCAGGTCGGCAACACCGAGGCCGAACTCGTCAAGATCGGCAAGGCCGGCCGCAACCGCTGGAAGGGCGTTCGACCGCAGACCCGCGGTGTCGCCATGAACCCGGTCGACCACCCGATGGGTGGCGGCGAGGGTCGGACATCGGGTGGTCGCCACCCGGTCAGCCCGTGGGGCAAACCCGAGGCGCGGTCCAGGAAGAAGAAGAAATACAGCGACCGGGACATCGTCCGTCGCAGAACAAAGAAGGGAAGGAGGTGAGCCGTGGCACGTAGCCTGAAGAAGGGCCCCTTCGTCGACGACCATCTCCTGAAGAAGGTCGAAGACCTCAACGAGGCCGGTCAGAAGAAGGTCATTCGGACGTGGAGTCGGCGCTCCACGATCATCCCCGAGATGGTCGGTCACACGATCGCCGTCCACGACGGACGCAAGCACATCCCCGTGTACGTGTCCGAGTCGATGGTCGGGCACAAGCTCGGGGAGTTCGCGCCGACGCGGACGTTCCGCGGCCACGCCGACAAGGCGGTGAAGAGGCGATGAAGGTCCCCGCCCACGCCCGCTACATCCGCCAAACCCCCCAGAAGGTGCGCAGCGTCCTCGACGTGGTCCGCGGCCTTCCGGTCGATGAGGCGCTCGTGGCCCTTGACCTCACCGAACGCCGGGCCGCCGATCCGGTCAAGAAGGTGTTGGCCTCGGCCGTCGCCAACGCGCTCGAGAACCACGACATTCCCCAGGAGGCGTTGTTCGTGGCCGAGGCCTACGCCAACGAGGGCCCGACCATCAAGCGCTTTCGCCCCCGGGCACGTGGCCGTGCCACCCAGATCCTGAAGCGCACGAGCCATATCACCATCGTCGTGTCGAACGGCGAGGAGGAGTAACCATGGGACAGAAGACCCACCCCTACGCCTTCCGACTCGGCATCGTCACGGATTGGAAGTCGCGGTGGTACTCCGACACGGAGTACGCCAAGCTGGCGATCCAGGACGCGGCGATCCGTCACTACCTGAACAACGAACTCGAGCGCGGGGCTGTTTCGCGCATCGAGGTGGAGCGTCTCCGTGACAAGATCGTCATCGAGGTGTTCACGGCCCGTCCGGGCGTGGTGATCGGGCGCCGGGGCACCGAGGCCGAGCGCCTCCGGGCCGGACTCGAGAAGCTGAGCGGCCTCAACGTCAAGCTCAACGTCACCGAGATCAAGGACGCGGACACCGATGCCGCCATCCTCGCCCGGGGCATCGCCGACCAGATCGCCAACCGGGTTGCCTTCCGCCGCGCCATGAAGCGAGCCGTCCAAGCTGCCATGAAGGCGGGCGCCGAGGGCGTGCGCGTCGAGTGCAAGGGCCGCCTGGGTGGCGCCGACATGGGTCGGCGCGAGTGGTACCGCGAAGGCCGGGTTCCCCTCCACACGCTGCGTGCCGACGTCGACTACGGCACGGCCACAGCTCGTACCACCGTCGGTGCCGTGGGGGTCAAGGTCTGGGTGTACAAGGGCGACGTCGTGGGGGCCCGGGCCGCCCTGCGTGAGCGCAAGATCCAGGCCGAGGCCGAACTCGCCACAGGGGGCCCCAAGCGAAGCCGGGTGGCGTCACCCAAGTCACGGGCAGAACAAGCCGTGGAAGGCGATAGAATGCCCCGCATCATCGAGGCCGGTGGCGGCAAGAGGAAAGAAGCTCGCCCAGGCGAGGAGATCGAATCCCGCCGCCGCCGCTCCCGCGAGGAGACCGAGGATCTCGATCTCGACACCGAGACCGAGACCCCCGTGGTCGAAGTGGAGACCCCCGACGAACCCGTCGTTGAGTCCGCTTCAGGCGATGAAGAAGAGACCCCAGTTGCTCCGGCCGACGCCGTGGAAGCTGTCGTTGACGCTGCCCCGGCAGCCGAGGCGGAAGCACCGGCGGACGTCGAGGCGGAGCCTGAAGGAGACAGCTGACCATGTTGCAGCCCAAGCGTGTGAAGTGGCGCCGCGTGCATCGCGGTCGTCGCCGCGGCACGACCAAGGGCGGGAGGACCATCAGCTTCGGTGAGTACGGGATCCAGGCGATCGACGAGGGCTGGATCACGTCCCGCCAGATCGAGTCCGCTCGGGTCGCCATCACGAGAACCGTCAAGCGTGGCGGAAAGGTGTGGATCAACGTCTTCCCGGACAAGCCCGTGTCCGCCAAGCCCGCCGAGACCCGCATGGGCTCGGGCAAGGGTGCCCCGGAGTTCTGGGTGGCCGTGGTCAAGCCGGGCCGCGTCATGTTCGAACTGGCCGGCGTCCCCGAGGACCTGGCCCGCGAGGCGATGCGCAAGGCCGGTCACAAACTGCCGATTCGGACCCGGTTCGTCCGGCGGGAGGACTGACATGGCCAAGGAACTCCGTGACATGTCGGCGGCCGAACTGGCGGAGGCGCTCGACGAGGCGAAGGACGAGCTCTTCAACCTCCGCTTCCAGCTTGCCACCAACCAGCTCACCAACACGTCCCGTATCGGCGAGGTCCGCAGAGAGATCGCCCGGATCAAGACGATCGTCCGCCAGAGAGAACTAGAACAGGAGGGTGCCCGATGAACACCGAACGTGCATTCCGCAAGGCACGCGTCGGCGTCGTCGTCTCGGATGCCCGGGACAAGACGATCTCGGTCGAGGTCGAAACGTCGCGTGCCCACCCGAAGTACGGCAAGGTCGTGCGCCAGAACAAGAGGCTGCACGCCCACGACGAGCGCAACGAAGCCCAGCTGGGCGACACCGTTCGAATCGTGGAGACCCGGCCGCTCTCGAAGACCAAGCGCTGGCGCCTCGACGAGGTGCTGGAGCGTGCCCGATGATCCAGCAGGAGAGCAGGCTCAAGGTCGCCGACAACAGCGGCGCTCGCGAGGTGCTGTGCATCCGGGTACTCGGAGGCTCCAAGCGTCGCTACGCCGGCATCGGGGACGTCATCGTCGCCACCGTCAAGGACGCGATGCCCGGCGCCAACGTCAAGAAGGGCGAGGTCGTGAAAGCCGTCATCGTGCGGACCGCCAAGGAGAGCCGGCGAGCCGACGGCACGTACATCCGCTTCGACGACAACGCCTGCGTCCTCATCAACCCGAACCGGGAACCCCGCGGGACCCGCATCTTCGGTCCCGTGGCCCGGGAACTGCGTGAGCAGAAGTTCATGCGGATCGTCTCGCTCGCCCCGGAGGTGCTCTAGATGCGACTTCGAGAAGGTGACAAGGTGAAGGTCATCGCCGGCAAGGACAAGGGCCGGGTGTCCCGGGTCGTCAAGGTGTACCCGGCCGCCAATCGGCTCATCGTCGAGAACGTGAACACGGCCAAGAAGCACCAGCGCCCCAAGGGGCAGCAGATGCAGGGCGGGATCATCGACAAGGACATGCCCATCAACGCTTCCAACGTGATGATCGTGTGCGACAAATGCGGCCCGACCCGGATCTCCCATGCGTTCAACAAGGACGGTCAGAAGTACCGGACGTGCGCCAAGTGTGGGGGTGCCCTGTGACCCCCCGTCTCAAGGCCAAGTACCTCGAAGAACTGGCCCCTCAGCTGCAGTCGGACCTCGGACTCGACAACGTCATGCAGGTGCCCCGGCTCACCAAGATCTCGGTCAATGTGGGGATGGGTGAGGCGACGGTCAACAAGGCCGTCATCGAGCAGGTCATCGAGGAGCTTTCGCTCATCACCGCCCAGCGTCCGAAGGTCAACCGGGCCCGCAAGTCGATCGCCGGCTTCAAGATCCGGGAGGGCCAGGTCGTGGGGGCGTCGGTGACGCTTCGCGGCGATCGGATGTGGGAGTTCTTCGACCGGCTGGTGGCCGTCGCCATCCCGCGTATTCGTGACTTCCGGGGCCTCAACCCGAGATCGTTCGACGGTCGGGGCAACTACTCGTTCGGTGTGACCGAGCAGTTGATCTTCGCCGAGATCGACTACGACAAGGTCTCCACCATCCGAGGCATGGACATCACCATCTGCACGTCCGCCGGCAACGACGAAGGCGCCCGCCGCCTCCTCGAGCTGCTCGGATTCCCGTTCCGCAAGCCGCAGCCGGTCGCCGGTTGACCCTGGAGAAGAACATATGGCAAAGAAATCCCTCATCGCCAAGGCAAAGCGCAAGCCCAAGTTCGCGGTCCGCGGTTACAGCCGCTGCGGCCGTTGTGGGCGCTCGCGCGCGTACCTGCGCCAGTTCGGCATGTGCCGTATCTGTGTGCGGGAGCTCGCGCTGCGGGGCGAACTGCCTGGAGTCCGTAAGGCATCGGGGTAACCCATGAACACTGACCCAATCGCCGACATGCTCACCCGCATTCGCAACGCGAATGCCGTTCAGCACGCAACCACTTCGATGCCCGCATCGAAGGTGAAAGAGAACATCGCCAAGATCCTCGCCGCCGAGGGTTTCATCGACGGTTACGAGGTGAAGGCCAACGGCGTCGGCAACACCCTCACGCTCAAGCTCCGCTTCGGCGCCAAGGGTGAGCCCGCGATCCTCGGGATCCGCCGCGTCTCCAAACCCGGTCGTCGCGTCTATCGCAAATCCCACGAACTACCCCGCGCCCAGGGGGGCCTCGGTGTCGTGGTCGTGTCCACCTCCCAAGGAGTGATGGCCGACAGGGACGCCCGCCGCCGCCGCCTCGGTGGCGAAGTCATCTGTGAGGTGTGGTGATGTCGCGTATCGGCAAGGCTCCCATTCCGCTTCCCGAGAAGGTCGAGCTGGCGTTCGACGGTCAAACCGTCACCGTGACCGGGCCGAAGGGTGAATTGACGAGAACGTTCACCGACCGGGTCGGGTTCGTCCTGGAGGACGGCGTGCTCACGGTCACCCGCGAGAACGAGCAGCGTCAGACCCGCGCCCTGCACGGCCTTTCCCGTGCCCTCCTCAACAACATGGTGCAAGGCGTCACCGAAGGCTTCCGCAAGGAACTGTCGATCGTCGGCGTCGGGTATCGGGCCTCACTCAAGGGCTCGAACCTCGAGCTGCTCGTCGGCTACTCCCACCCGGTCACCATCGAACAGCCCGACGGCATCACCATCGAGGTCCCCGAGCCGACCAAGGTCATCGTGTCGGGCATCGACAAGGAGCAGGTGGGCCAGGTGGCCGCCGACATCCGTGCCGTGCGCCCGCCCGAGCCCTACAAGGGCAAGGGGATCCGGTACACCGACGAATATGTGCGGCGCAAGGCCGGGAAGTCGGGTGTGCGATGAGATCCCGAGCCGCCCAGAGGCAGCTTCGCCACGCCCGCGTGCGCAAGCGCGTCGTCGGAACGTCGGCCCGACCCCGTCTCGCCGTCTTTCGTTCCAACAAGCACATCTATGCCCAGGTCATCAACGACGAGGCGGGCCGGACCATCGCGTCCGCGTCGTCACTCGAAGGTGACCTCCGGGCCAAGAACCTCACGGTCGAGACGGCCGGTGAGGTGGGCAAGCTGGTCGCGCAGCGAGCCAAGGAAGCCGGCGTCGAGGTGGTCGTCTTCGACCGGGGCGGGTTCCCGTTCCATGGTCGGGTGAAGGCCCTTGCCGACGCCGCCCGCGAATCCGGACTCGAGTTCTAGAAAGGGCTGGTCATGGCACGACAGAACAGGAACCAGGACTCGCCCTACGACGAGCGGGTCATCGCGATCAACCGCGTCGCCAAGGTCGTCAAGGGTGGGCGACGGTTCTCCTTCACCGCCCTTGCCTGCGTTGGTGACGGCGAAGGCAAGGTGGGCGTCGGCTACGCCAAGGCGAGTGAGGTGCCGGCTGCGATCCAAAAAGCGATGGACATCGCCCGGACCCGCATGTACCTCATCCCCATGGCAGGCAACACCCTCATCCACGAGGTGGTCGGTCAGCACGACGCATCCCGGGTCATGCTCAAGCCGGCGTCCCCCGGTACCGGGGTGATCGCCGGGGGCGCCACCCGCCAGATCCTGGAGGCGGCCGGTATCAAGGACGTCCTGGCCAAGTCGCTCGGGAGTCCGACCCACATCAACGTGGCCAAGGCGACCATGGACGGCCTGCGCCGGCAGCGGCGTCCCGACCAGGTCGCGGCGCTCCGCGGCAAGCACGCCGACGACATCGTTCCCCCCGCGGTCCTCGCCTCCTACCGGTCGACCGAGGCGATGCGGGCCCACACCAAGTCGGAGTCCTGATGCCGGCGCTCAAGATCACCCTCACGAAGAGCCTCATCGGCGAGAAGCCGAAGACCCGGGCGACCGCCCGGGGCCTCGGCCTGCGCCGGATGCACCAGAGCGTCACCCAGGAGGATTCGGACGCAGTGAGGGGCATGCTCCGCAAGGTGGCCCACCTGGTCACCGTCGAGGAAGAGAAGTAGCCATGGAAGACGAACAGCTCAGGCTCCACGACCTGAAACCGGCCCCTGGTGCCAAGCAGAAGAAGATCCGAGTCGGTCGCGGCGAAGGCGGGCGGAGGGGCAAGACGGCCGGTCGTGGCACGAAGGGCCGCAAGGCCCGAGGCAACGTCCCCCCCTGGTTCGAGGGCGGGCGCACGCCCATCCACCGGCAGCTGCCACATCTGCGGGGCTTCAAGAACCCGAACCGGGTCGCCTACAACCCGGTGAACGTCGGTGCCCTCGAGGTGTTCGCCGCCGGGACCGAGATCACGCCGGAGCTCCTCCGGTCGGTCGGCCTCGCCAAGAAGAAGGGACTCATCAAGGTCCTGGGTGAGGGTGATCTCGCCATCGCCGTCACCGTCAAGGTGCATGCCGTGAGCGGCTCGGCCCGGGAGAAGATCGAGGCGGCCGGCGGCACGGTCGAGATCGTCGAGTAGGACACGCGAGGTACGAAGTGACCGTCGACCCTCCGGTGTCTCGTACCGTGTCCCTCACGCCCCCTACCGATCGTCCCTGTCTACCCTGAACCGCCCGGCGCTCCCGACACCCAAGAAGGCCCCGCATGCTCGCCGTCTACCGACACATGTTCACGATCCCCGACCTCCGTCGGAAGATCCTCTTCACCCTCTTCGTGTTCTTCGTGTACCGCCTGGGGGCCACGATCGTGGTCCCCGGGATCAACCTCGATCGCCTCAATGAGCTCGCCGACCTGGCGCAACAGGGCGGTGTCGTGGGCCTCCTCAACCTGTTCTCGGGTGGCGGCCTCGAGAACTTCTCGGTGCTCGGCCTGGGCATCATGCCCTACATCACCGCCAGCATCATCATGCAGCTGCTCACCGTGGTCATCCCCCGCCTGCAGGCCATGCAGGAGGAGGGCGACGCCGGGCGCAAGGTGATCACCCAGTGGACGCGGTACCTCACGGTCATCCTGGCCCTCATCCAGTCGACGACGATTTCGTACCTCGCGGCCAGGGGGTCGACGCTCTTCGGCGGGATCTCCCTCATCCCCGACTACGGGCCCGGCAAGGCGATGCTCATCATCATCACCATGACGGCCGGCACCGCCTTCGTCATGTGGCTGGGTGAGCTCATCACCCAGCGAGGGATCGGCAATGGGATGTCGCTGCTCATCTTCATCAGCATCATCAGCCAGCTCCCCGGTCAGTTCACGAGCATGTACCAGTTCACCGGAGCCGCCGGGCAGTGGGAACGCTTCTCGGTCTTCGTGATGTCGTTCCTTCTCATGATCGTGGCGATCCTCTACGTCGACCAAGGTCAGCGTCGGATTCCCATCCAGTTCGCCAAGCGTGTCCGGGGGCGGCGGGTCATGGGCGGTGGCAACACCTACATCCCGCTCAAGGTCAACACCGCGGGCGTGATCCCGGTCATCTTCGCCACCTCGGTGCTGATCTTCCCGGCGCTGCTGACGACGATGATCCCGTCGAACGCCTCGTGGCTCGAGACGATCAGGGCCTGGGTCAACGACAACTTCGGCTACCAGAGCGGCTCAACGTGGACCTACATCATCACGCTGTTCCTTCTCATCGTGTTCTTCACCTACTTCTACACGGCCATCCAGTTCGACCCGGCCAAGCAGGCGGAGTCGATCCAGCGCCAGGGCGGCTTCGTCCCCGGGGTGCGACCGGGCCGGCAGACGGAGGCCCACCTCGCGCACATCCTCAACCGGATCACACTGCCGGGCGCGGTGTTCCTCGGGACGATCTCGGTCCTCCCCTCGATCCTCTCGCATTTCTGGAACATCCCCATCGGCTTCTCGGGTGTGTCGGTCCTCATCGTCGTGGGGGTTGCCCTCGAGACGATGAAGCAGATCGAGTCGCAGCTGACGATGAGGAACTACGAGGGCTTCCTCACCTAGCCGGCGGCCGCGGGTTCGCGTCCTTCGAAGACCGAAGAACTGGAGGCTGACGATGAAGATCCTCTTCCTGGGTCCTCCCGGAGCCGGCAAGGGAACGCAGGCCGTGCGGGTGTCCGAGCATTTCGGCCTCGCCCACGTCTCCACCGGGGACATGTTCAGGGCCCTGTCCGCCGACACGGAGTTGGGTCGACGGGTGCTGGCGATCATGGCCTCGGGCGAGCTCGTCCCCGACGAGGTGACCATCGAGATGCTCGAAGCCCGCATCTCCCGACCCGACGCCGCCCCCGGCTACATCCTCGACGGCTTCCCCCGCACCCGGACCCAGGCGGAAGCGCTCGACGAATTCCTTGGTTCCGACGCCCTCGACCATGTGGTCGTGCTCGAGGTCGGCGACGACGAACTCGTTGATCGGCTCCTCGCCCGCGGACGAGCCGACGACACCGAGGAGTCGATCCGAGTCCGCCTCGGTGTCTACACCCGTGACACATCCCCGCTCATCGCCCACTACGAGCCCCAGGGCATCGTCCGTCGGATCGACGGGGTGGGCGAGATCGACGACATCACGGGGACCATCATCTCGGCCGTCGAGCGATGATCACGATCAAGTCGGCCGACGAGTTCGCCAAGATGCGCGTAGCCGGGGCGTGCGTGGCGGCCGTCCATGCCGCGATCCGCGAAGCCGCCTCCCCGGGGGTCACCACGAGGGACCTCGACGGGCTGGCGGCCCACGTCATCCAGGAGCACGGGTGCACCGCCAGCTTCCTCGGCTACTACGGCTACCCGGCCTCGATCTGCACCTCCCCCAACTCGGTCATCGTCCACGGCATCCCCGGCTCGTACACACTGCGGGAGGGCGATTTGCTGTCCGTCGATGTCGGTGCGATCTACGAGGGCTACCACGGCGACGCCGCCATCTCTTTCGGGGTGGGCGAGGTGTCCGACGAGACACGCACCCTCATCGAGACCACCGAGCGTGCCATGTGGGCCGGCCTGGCGGCGGCCCTTCCCGGGAACCGGATCGGTGACATCGGTGCTGCGGTCGGTGGCATCGGTGCCGAGGCCGGGTACGGCATCGTCCGCGAGTACGTCGGGCACGGCATCGGCAAGCACATGCACGAGGAACCCCAGGTCCCCAACTTCGGGAGGGCCGGCAAGGGGATGAAGCTCCGGGTGGGCATGGCGTTGTGCGTCGAACCGATGTTCAACCTGGGAGGGGACGAGACCGCGGTCCTCGATGACCGATGGACGGTGGTGACGTCCGACGGCAGCCTCTCTTGCCACTGGGAACACACCATCGCCCTCACCGAGGAGGGGCCCCAGGTCTTCACCCTCCCCGAGGGCGCCGAGACCGACTTGGCACAACTCCTGCACCGCGCGTAAAATCCCCGTCCGGCCGTACGGCCATGTTCTGCATGTCCCGGCCGTCCTCGACGCTCTCACCGTCGATGGGTGCCGGAGAACAACGATCTTTGGGGGCCATCCGTGCTTCACGCCATGGGCGTGCCTCGGGAGGCCCGACGGACACCTGAGGTAGCGACCATGAAGGTACAGCCTTCAGTCAAGAGAATGTGCGAGAAGTGTCGGATCATCCGGCGTCGAGGACGCGTGTGGGTGATCTGCTCGAACCCGCGGCACAAGCAGCGACAGGGGTAGAACAGTTATGGCCCGTATTGCCGGTGTGGACCTTCCACGAGACAAGCGACTCGAGATCGCCCTGACCTACATCTTCGGAGTCGGTCGGACCCGGGCGCAGGAGATCGCAGACGGCCTCGGGATCGACCGGGGCACGAAGGTGCGTGACCTCACCGACGACGAGATCACAAAGATCCGCCGGTTCATCGACCAGAACCTCATGGTCGAGGGTGACCTTCGACGTGAGATCTCCCAGAACACTCGCCGGAAGATGGAGATCGGGTCCTACCAGGGCCTCCGCCATCGCCGCGGCCTCCCGGTGCGTGGTCAGCGCACCCACACGAACGCCCGTACCCGCAAGGGCAAGTCCGCCCCCGTGGCCGGCAAGAAGAAGGTTGGCAAGTAAATGGCCCAGGACCGTCAGCGCGTCCGCCGCCGCGAGCGCAAGAACATCTCCCACGGTGTCGCGCACATCAAGGCGAGCTTCAACAACACGATCGTCACCATCTCCGATGTCCAGGGCAACTCGGTCGTGTGGACGTCGGGTGGCTCCGTCGGCTTCAAGGGTTCGCGCAAGTCGACGCCGTACGCCGCCCAGGTGGCTGCCGAGGAGGCCGCACGTCGTGCCGGCGAGCACGGCATCCGCAAGCTCGATGTGATCGTGTCGGGGACCGGCTCCGGTCGTGACACCGCAGTCCGCACCCTCCAGAACATGGGCATGGAGATCACCGGCGTCCGTGACGTGACCCCGATTCCGCACAACGGGTGCCGCCCCAAGAAGCGGAGGGCCTGACCATGGCCCGCTACACAGGTCCGACCTGCAAGGCCTGCCGGCGCGCCCGCACGCCACTGTGCCAGTCCAAGCGCTGTGCCGCCGATGTCCGGCCCTACCCGCCGGGACAGCACGGTCGCGGCCGCATCCGGGAGAGCGACTACCTCATCCAGCTGCGTGAGAAGCAGAAGCTCCGCTACATGTACGGCGTGCTCGAGCGGCAGTTCCGCCGCTACTACAAGGAGGCGGCCCGCCAGCGCGGCATCACGGGCGAGAACCTCCTCCGCCTGCTCGAGTCCCGCCTCGACAACGTCGTCTACCGCTCCACCATGGCGGCCACCCGGCCCCAGGCTCGTCAGCTCGTGAACCACGGGCACTACCTCGTCAACGGCAAGAAGGTCAACATCCCCTCGTACCACGTACGCCCCGGCGACGTGGTCACCCTCCGGGAGGGTTCCCAGGACCTCATCATCGTCGAGCACGCGATGGACACCTCGGACATCGCTCCCCCCGAGTGGTTGTCGGTGGACCGGGACAAGCGAACCGTGACCATCGTCGACCTTCCGATGCGTACCCAGATCGACACACCCATCCAGGAACAGCTCATCGTCGAGCTGTACTCCAAGTAAGGACTGCAGCATGCTCATTGTCCAGCGCCCACAGATCGAGGAGCAGGAGGTCGCGGAGAGCCGGTCCCGGTTCATCGTCGAGCCTCTCGAACCGGGGTTCGGCTACACGCTCGGGAACACCATGCGCCGCTCGCTGCTGTCGCGCGTCCCCGGGGCGGCCATCACGTCGATCCGGATCGAGGGCGTCGCCCACGAGTTCGACACGCTTCCCGGGGTGGTCGAGGACATCGTGGACATCATCCTCAACCTCAAGCAGGTGGTCCTGCGCCTCGAGGAGCCGGAACGCCACACGATCTACCTCTCTGCCAAGGGCGCAGGTGCGGTGACGGCCGCCCAGCTGAAGGTGCCGGCTGGGGTCGAGGTCGTCAACCCGGACCATCACATCGCCACGATGTCGGCCGAGGGTGTCATCGAGATGGAGCTCTCGGTGGCCCCGGGTGTCGGCTACCGGGCGGCCGGTTCCGCCGGCGACCAGATCGGTGTGATCCCGATCGATTCGATCTTTTCACCGGTGCGCCAGGTCGCGTACACGGTTGAGCCGACCCAGGTCGGGATGATGACCAACTACGACCGGCTCGTCATCGACGTCGAGACCGACGGCTCCCTCACCCCGGGTGAAGCCGTCTCGTCGGCCGGCAAGACGCTGCGCGAACTCATGGGCCTCTTCGCCGACATGGGCGAGGGCATCGGCCTCGAGCTGGGCGACCTCGACGAGCCGGAGTTCGGGTCACCCGACCTCGAACTGCCGATCGAAGCCCTGGATCTCTCGGAGCGTCCCCGCAACTGCCTCCGGCGCGCCCAGGTGGCCACCGTGGGCGAGCTCGTCCGCAAGACGGAGGACGATCTCCTCAACATCACGAACTTCGGCCAGAAGAGCTTGGAAGAGGTGATCGTCAAACTTGACGAGCTCGGCCTCTCGCTCAGCGCCGGGGGCGACGGAGGCATCTGATGCGTCCCGTCAAAGGAAAGCGGCTCGGCGGGTCGCCTTCACACCAGAAGGCGATGCTCTCCAACCTCTCTGCGTCGCTCTTCGAGTACGAGAAGGTGACGACAACGGTGACCAAGGCCAAGGTGCTCCGGCCGTTCGCCGAGCAGCTGATCACCAAGGCGAAGAAGGGCACCCTCCACGACCGGCGGCAGGTGCTCAAGTACATCTCGCGGGGCGACGTCGTCACCAAGCTCTTCGACGAGATCGGCCCCCGCTACGCAGAACGGCCCGGCGGCTACACCCGGATCGTCAGGATCGGCCCCCGCCGCGGCGACAACTCCGAGATGGCCGTCATCGAGCTCGTCTGAGCACGCCGGGCGCCTCGACACCGGGATACCGGGATTGGGGACCCGACTACCTTGGGGCCCCCAACTGATCGGCGCGACCTCCTGATGTCCCTTCCGACCCGCTACCTCCGATTCCCTCGCCAGGAGTGGGCGGTCCTGCGTGCCTCGACGCCGATGACCCTCGACGAGGGCGACGTCGAGCGGGTCCGGGGCATCAACGAGCAACTCTCGCTCGACGACGTCGAAGAGGTCTATCTTCCGGTCTCCCGTCTTCTCAACCTGTTCGTCTCCGCCTCGCAGGGGCTCTACCGGGTCACCGACACCTTCTTGGGGCGGCCGTCGGCCAAGGTCCCGTACATCATCGCCGTGGCCGGGTCGGTGGCCGTCGGCAAGTCGACCACCTCCCGGGTCCTCCAATTGCTGCTCTCGCGGTGGCCCGATCACCCTCGGGTGGAACTCGTCGGCACCGATGGCTTCCTCCACCCCAACGCGGTGCTCGAACAGAGGGGACTGCTCACCAGGAAAGGATTCCCGGAGTCGTATGACACGGGGGCCTTGCTCCGGTTCCTCGAAGAGGTCAAGTCGGGCCAACCGGACATCCATGTCCCCGTGTACTCCCACCACTCGTACGACATCGTTCCCGGCGGCCAGCGGAACGTGAAGGAGGCGGACATCGTCATCATCGAGGGCCTCAACGTCCTGCAGCCGCCGAATGGAGATCGACGCATGGTGTCCGACTTCATCGACTTCGGCATCTTCCTCGACGTGGAGGAGGCCCACGTCCGTGAGTGGTACGTCTCTCGGTTCTTCAAGTTGCGGGACTCCGCGTTCCAGGACCCCGAGGCCTATTTCCACCGGTTCGCCAGTTTCGACGACACCGCCGCGAGGGAGGTGGCCGAGGGGATCTGGGACACGATCAACGGCCCCAACCTCCGCGAGAACATCGCCCCCACCCGGGAGCGGGCCGACCTCATCCTCCGCAAGGCGGCGAACCATGCGGTGGCGGAAGTGCTCCTGCGCCGGTTGTAGGCCGCGGCCGAACACTGAGCCCCCGGTACCCTCCACGACGAATGGACCTCCCCTCTCTGATCGCACTGCTCCGTGCCCACCGGCCCGCGGACGAGCAGGAAGCGACGGCCGTCGGCGCCATCCTCGATGTGTTGGATACGTACCGTACGGCAGCCCTGGGCCGAACCCATTTCGTCCCCGGACACCTCACAGCCAGCGGGTTCGTAGGGGGCGAACGTGGGGTCCTCCTCATCCACCATGACCGCCTGGGGCGATGGATGCAGCCCGGTGGCCACTTCGAACCCGAGGACGAGAGCGTTGAGGCCGCGGCCCGCCGCGAGGTGGAGGAGGAGACCGGGATTGGCGACCTCGAGTCCCTCGGCCTCCTCGATGTCGACGTCCACGAGATCCCGGCGGGGAAGAGCGAACCGAGGCACCTCCACTTCGATCTTCGGTGGGGCTTCGCGGGGAGAGGGGTTCCCCGCGCCGGCGACGGTGTCACCGGCGTGGCCTGGGTCGTCGCCGAAGACCTACCGGCCCTCGGCGTCGATGCGGGTGTGGACCGGGCGGTGACGAGGCTGCTCGGCCGGTCCTGATGGCCGGATAGGCTGGCCGGGATGGAGCGAATCCTCAAGAATGCCGCGGGAGCCATGCGGCTCCGGCGTGAGACATACGCCCGCCTCATGTGGGACGAGTACGCCACGGCTGACGCCGTCCTGATCGTGGTGGCGGTCGCCGCCGTTCAGCTCGTCGCATCCATCGTCGTCGGCCGCGTCGGGGCGTTGGGCCTCCTGCAGGGCCTGCTGCGACTGGCCACCGGCGAACTCATCCGGTGGATGGTGGCGGCCCTCGTCATGTGGCTCGTGTCCACCAAGCTCCTTGGGGGCCGCGGTCGGATCCCGGCCACGGTCGGGCCGACCGGGTACGCGTACCTGCCGTTCGTCGTCGCCCCCCTCGTACGGATTGCCCTGTCGGTGGGTGGCCTGTCGAGGTACGCGCCATTCGTGGAGGTCGTCGCCTCCCTCTGGTTCGGTCTCGGTCTCTTCGTGGTCGCGCAGGTCCTCTTCGACCTCGCCCGGGACCGGGCCTTCATCGCGGCGTCGGTGTCCCTCATCGGCTGGTGGCTGGTTACGCTCGTGGTCCTCTGAGGAGTAGCAATGTCCCACTTCAGGCTCGACCTCGCGTATGACGGAACCGAGTTCCACGGATACGCCCACCAGCCCGACCTGCGCACCGTGCAAGGCGAGCTGGAGAAGGCCCTGACGAGGGTCGGCGGCAGTGCCGAGACCGCGGTGGCCGGCCGCACCGACGCCGGTGTGCACGCCCGGGCCCAAGTCGTGTCGGCGACCCTCGGGCGGCAGATCAAGGCCGAGCGCCTCCACAACGCGCTCAACCAGATGCTTCCCGAGGACATCGGGATCATCGGGGTGATCGACGCCGACCCAGCGTTCAACGCCCGGTTCGATGCCGTCGCCCGGACGTACAGGTACTTCGTCCTCCAGGACCGATCGCACGATCCGTTCCGGCGGACGACGCACTGGCAACTCGACGAGGACCTCGACCTTGACGCCATGAACGCGGGGGCCGCCCACCTCATCGGCAGCCACGACTTCGCATCGTTCTGCCGGAAGGCCGAAGGGCGCTCGTCGGAGCGCACCGTGCATGCGGCGGGCTGGAGTCCGGATGCGCCCCGGGTGGTCTCCTTCGAGATCACGGCCAACGCCTTCTGCCACCAGATGGTCCGCTCGATCGTGGCGGTGCTTGCCAACGTCGGCCTGGGATCCATCGAACCCGACCACGTCAAGACGATTCTCGACGCGCGGGATCGGCGATTGGGCAGGGGTGCTGCCCCACCGCAGGGCTTGTACCTGTGGGCGGTCGAGTACTGAGGACCCGACCGAGGATGGCGACCAACGCGAGTTGCCATAGCGTCCGGGGCTTCGGTACCATCCCGCTTCGCGTTCGCGTTGCGTGAGCGCGCTTCCCACGAAGTCCTGACCGATGCCGGTGGCCGCCCGTGCCAATCCGCACCGCCCCCAAGGAAGAGCCGTGAAGCTGCAGAAGACGTACACCCCCAAACCCGCCGATGTCGAGCGGGCCTGGCTGGTGGTAGATGCCGAAGGCATCCCGCTGGGCCGCCTCGCGTCGGAGGTCGCGGCACTGCTCAGGGGCAAGCACAAGCCGACCTACGCTCCACACATCGATGGTGGTGACCACGTCATCGTCGTCAACGCGCGCAAGGTCGCCGTCACGTCGGACAAGAGCAGGACGAAGATCTACTACCGGCACTCCGGCTACCCGGGTGGTCTGAAGGCCGAGTCGTATGAACGCCTCGCCGAGCGGCGCCCGGAGGCGATCATCGAGCGGGCGATCAGGGGAATGCTCCCCAAGAACCGCCTCGGTCGCCAGATGGGCCGGAAGCTGAAGGTGTACGCCGGACCCGATCACCCGCACCAGGCCCAGATGCCGGTCGTCCACGACCTCGACGTCAAGAAGGTGGAGAACTGATGCCCAAGCCCCTCGTCCAGGCCACCGGCCGCCGCAAGTCGTCTCGGGCACGGGTCCGCCTCTACTCGGGTACGGGTCGTGTGCTCATCAACGAGCGCCCGCTCGAGGACTTCTTCCCGACGATGGCGCGACGGATCAGGGTGCTCGAACCGCTGCGGGTGGCCGAGATCGGCGGTCAGTACGACATCATCGTGAAGGCGGAGGGCGGTGGCACCACCGGACAGGCCGACGCCATCCGCCTCGGGATCGCTCGGGCGCTCATCGAGGTGGACCCCGACCTTCGTCCCAAGCTCAAGGCCGCCGGGTTCCTCACTCGCGACTCCCGGGCCGTCGAGCCCAAGAAGTACGGCCTTCGCAAGGCCCGTCGGGCGCCCCAGTACACGAAGCGCTGAGGCGCATGGCGGCGCTCTTCGGCACCGACGGCGTGCGGGGGCTGGCCAACGTCGACCTCACCCCCGAGCTGGCACTGGCTCTCGGCCGGGCGGCGGGGGAGTCCCTCTCGTTCGGACCGATCCTCGTCGGGCGGGACACGCGTCGCTCGGGACCGATGCTGTCGTTGGCGTTCCAGGCAGGCGCCCATTCGGTGGGCATCGACACCGTCGATGTCGGCGTGCTCCCCTCTGGGGGAATCGCCCAACTCGTCGCGGTGACGGACGCCACGATGGGAGCGGTGGTGACGGCCTCCCACAACCCGGCCCCGGACAACGGCATCAAGCTCCTCGGGGGCAACGGTCGCAAGCTGAGTGACGAGCGGGAAGCGAAGATCGAGCAGCGCCTCCAACACGGGGAGCCGTGGCGGTCGGCGACCGGGGGTGAGGTGGGCACGGTCTATCCCTTGCCCGATGCCGAGGAGCGGTACCTGGCGATCCTCCGAGAAGGTTTCGGATACCGGCTTCGCGGCATCTCCTTGGTCGTCGACTGCGCCCACGGTGCCGCCTACCGGACCGCACCGCAGCTCTTCGCCTCACTGGACGCGGACGTGGACGTCATCGGCGCCTCCCCGGACGGCACGAACATCAACGACGGATGTGGTGCCACCGACACGAAGGCCCTGGCAGCCGCCACCAAGGGTCGACTCGGCCTCGCCTTCGATGGCGACGCGGATCGACTGATCGCCATCGACGAACGGGGCGCCGTGGCCAACGGGGACATCCTCATGGCGGTGATCGCCCGGCATCTCCAGGACCGCAACCAGCTCAGCAGCGGCACCGTCGTGTCGACCGTGATGTCCAACATCGGTTTTCACCGCGCCATGGCCGAGTGCGGCATCAACGTGGTCACCACCAGGGTCGGGGATCGCTACGTCATGGAGGCCATCGCCGAGCACGACGCGGGCTTGGGCGGAGAGCAGTCGGGTCATCTCATCTTCCCCGGCCGCTCACCGGTAGGCGACGGACTCGTGACGGCTCTCGCTCTACTGGAGGTCATGGCCGCGACCGGCCAGTCGCTGTCCGAGCTGCGCTCCTTCGTCGTCGAGTACCCCCAGGTGCTGCGCAACGTCCGGGTGGCCGACGCCACGGTCCTCGCCGGCAACGAAGCCGTGTGGGCTGCCGTGAAGCGGGTGGAGGAGGAACTCGGCGACGAGGGACGAGTCCTCGTGCGGGCGTCCGGGACCGAGCCCCTCGTGCGGGTCATGATCGAGGCCGCCTCCCGCGACGACGCCAACCGTCACGCCCTCGAGTTGTGTGATGTCGTGAGGGCCGAACTGGGCTGACCCCCTCTTCGTACCTCGTACCTCACTCCCTCGCTACCCTGTGTTCCACAACCGAGCACAACCACCTTCAAGCGCCAGACCTCCCCTCGGGAGGTGACGAGGAAGAGGGAGCATCGAACCCTTCGGCGGGTGCCCTCTCGGCTTTTCCGGAGTCGTCACGGTGTGGGAGAAACCCCGGGAGCGATTCCGGGAACAGAGACCACACCGAAACGGAGCGGCCGAACAGGCCGCGTTCGCCCCGGTGCTCACGATCGAAGGAGCACTCCCATGTGCGGAATCGTCGGCTATGTCGGGCCCCGCCCCACCCGTGACGTCATCATCCCCGGCCTCGAACGCCTCGAGTACCGGGGCTACGACTCGGCCGGGATTGCCACCATCGACCACGACGGCATCGGCCTCGAACGCCGGGCCGGACGCATCGAGGAGCTGGCGAGAGCGCTGGCCGGCCTCCCGGACGAGTCGTCGGCGGGCATCGGGCACACGAGGTGGGCGACCCATGGGGCCCCCACCACCCAGAACGCCCATCCCCACGCCGACTGCTCGGGCGGCGTGGCGGTCGTCCACAACGGGATCATCGAGAACCACGCCCGGATCCGGGCATCACTCCAGGCCGCGGGCCACACGTTCACCTCCGACACGGACACCGAGATCGTGGCCCACCTCATCGAGTCCATGGCAGACCGGCCGCTGGTCGAGGCCGTGGCCTCGGTCATGCGCCAGGCGGAAGGGGCGCTGGCGCTGGCCGTGGTCAGGGCGGACGAACCCGGCCGGATCGTCGCCTCGCGCCGCGGGAGCCCCCTCGTGGTGGGAGTCGGGGACGGCGAGGCCTTCCTGGCATCGGATATCCCGGCGATCCTCGAGTACACGCGGGACATGCTCGTCGTGGATGACAACCGGGTCGTCGAGCTCACCACCCACGGGGCGGTGATGACCGACCTGGAAGGCAACGTGGTGGAGGCGCCGATGCGACACGTGGAGTGGGACCTGGCGGCCGCCGAGAAGGACGGGTACGACGACTTCATGCTCAAGGAGATCCATGAGCAACCTCACGCCATCGCGGACACGCTGGCCGGGCGCCTAGACCCGGCCGGTCGCGTGAACCTGCCCGAACTCGACCTGGGCGAGCAGGCGGCGCACCGGTTCGACAAGGTCTTCGTCGTTGCGTGTGGTACGAGCTTCCACGCGGCGATGATGGCCAAGTACGCCATCGAGCGGTGGACGCGGCTCCCCGTCGAGATCGACATCGCGTCCGAGTTCCGGTATCGGGACCCGGTCCTCGACGACCGCACCCTCGTCGTCGGGATCTCCCAGTCGGGCGAGACGGCGGACACGTTGGCCGCCATGAGGTACGCGGGTGTCCAGGGTGCGTTTCGGATCGCGGTGACGAACGTCGTCGACTCCTCGATGGCGAGGGACGCGGACACGGTGCTCTACACGAGGTCCGGGCCCGAGATCGGGGTCGCTGCCACCAAGACGTTCGTCGCCCAGCTTGTCGCACTCCAGCTGTTGGCCCTGTTCCTGGCCCAGGAGCGTGGCTCGCTCGGCGCCGGGCGGATCGTGCACATCGTGGAAGCCATGGCGGACCTACCGGCACTGGTCGAGCGCATGCTGGAGGGCGAGGACGAGGTACGGCGAATCGGTGAACGGTGGAGCGACGTGCGTGACTTCTTCTTCCTGGGCCGGGGGGTCTCCTGTGCCACCGCCGCCGAGGGGGCCCTCAAGCTCAAGGAGATCTCCTACGCTCGGGCCGAGTACTACCCGGCGGGCGAGATGAAGCACGGCCCCATCGCACTCATCGACCCGTCGGTCGTGATCGTCGGAACGATCCCGGCGGGGGACCTCCATCAGAAGGCCCTCGCCAACATGGAGGAGATGCGGGCCCGCGGTGGGCAACTCCTCCTCCTCCTCACGGAGGGCGACGAAGAAGGCGCGGATCTCGCCGACGAGGTCATCTGGCTCCCTCCGGTGGAGGAGATGCTCGCTCCCGTGGTTGCCACGATCCCCCTCCAGCTGCTCTCGTACTGGATCGCCAAGGCACGGGGGCTGGACGTCGACAAGCCGAGGAACCTCGCCAAGACCGTGACGGTGGAGTAGCGGCCCCGGCCGGCGGGTACCCTCGCGCCATGGCCATCGTGGGCATCGGGCAGGACCTCATCGAGATCGCGCGGGTGGCCGCCGTCCTCGAGAAGTATCCGCGTTTCGCCGAGCGGTGCTTCACCGACCATGAGCGGACCTACGCGTCACGGTTCGCCTTCCCGGCGCGGCGGTTCGCGGCCAGGTTCGCCGGCAAGGAGGCCGTCATGAAGGCGATGGGGACGGGGTTTCGGAGGATTCGTTGGCGGGACATCGAGATCACCGGCGGGGGGAAGCCAACCGTGCGCCTCACGGGTACCGCGGCCGCCCGGGCGGCGGCGCTGGGGATTGCCGAGATCCATGTGTCGATCACCCACACGGACACGACGGCAATGGTGCTGGCGATCGCCGAGGGGCGCGGTTGATGTCGGCCCGAGGGGGAGTAGCTTCGGCTGCATGATCCCGGTGCTCACGCCAGCCGAGTCACGGCGTCTCGACGAGGCATCGGCTCCGCGGCTCCGGGAACTCATGGAACGGGCCGGTCACGCGGTCGCCATGACCGTGCTGGATGCCGGGTATCGATACGGGAGCCGGATCATCCTCCTGGCCGGACCGGGCAACAACGGCGGTGACGCCTACGTGGCGGCTCGCCACCTGCGGCGATTCGGGGCGGATGCCCGCGTCGTATCGCTGTCCGATCCTCGACCCGAGGCGGCCAGGGCCGCGGCGACAGACGCCGTTGACGCCGGGGTGCCCGTCGAGGCGTGGTGCGACCCGCGGCCGGCCGATGTGCTCGTTGACGGCCTGTTCGGGTCTGGACTGGTCCGCGCCCTGGGACAGGAGGTGCTGCGGTGGGTAGACCATGCCGGTTTCATCGTCTCCATCGACATACCCAGTGGTTTGGACGGAACCACCGGCACCGTGGCCAATGCCGCGTTCACCGCCGACGTGACGGTGACGTTCCATGCCCCGAAGGTGGGCCACCTCATCGGGTCGGGTCCCGCCCACACGGGGGTCCTCAATGTCGTGGACATCGGTCTTGAGGGGGGTACCCCCGAACTCGTCTGGTGGGAGGAGAGCGACGCCGGTGTCCCGCGGCGGCACCGGAGGGCCCACAAGTGGTCCGCAGGGTCGGTCCTGGTGGTTGGGGGATCCCCGGGCATGGCGGGGGCGCCGCTTCTCGCCGCGATCGGGGCCCTCCGCAGTGGCGCCGGGGCGGTGGCACTCGTCCACCCGGCCGGCTTGTCCCTCTCCGTGCCCCCCTCGTTGCTGTGCTGGGGCGTGGGAAGCGGGGACCGTTTCGTCGCCGGTGACGCCCTCACGATCCTCGAGGCAAGCGCCCGCTATGACGTGTTGGCCCTGGGTCCGGGCTTGGGGCCCGGGCAGGAGCAGCTCGTCAACCACCTCGTCACCCAGTGGCAGGGCTCGCTGGTGCTTGATGCCGACGGACTCAACGCCCTCGACCTCTCGGCCCTCGAGAGCCGGACGTTCCCGAGTGTCCTCACTCCCCATCAGGGCGAGTTCCTCAGGATGACCGGGGAGGCCCCGTCGTACGGTGCCGCGGCCGAACTGGCTGCAGGGACCGGATCGGTGGTCCTCCTCAAGGGGGCGCCGACGTTCGTCGCCAACACCGGCGTCACCAGGGTGGTGACGAGTGGCGGCCCCGAACTCGCAACGATCGGGACGGGCGACGTCTTGACGGGGATGGTCGCCGCCTTCCTGGCCCGGGGCCTCTCACCTTCCGACGCCTCGGCCTCGGCTGCGTACTGGCATGGGATCGCCGGCCGCAGGGCGGCCAAACGGGGTGTCCTCACCGCCGATGCCCTGGCCGAGGAGGTCGCCGCCGTGGTTCCCCCCGTCTCCTGACCTCGAGTCCGCGCGGCGATGAGGAGGCCCAGGTGCCCCGTGCCCCTACTCTGGCGGATGTGAGTGACATGGATGTTCGTCCGACCCGGGTCGAGGTCGATCTTGCGGCAATCGGGAGGAACCTCGATGCCATCCGCCGCCATGTCGGGGGGGCGGGCGTGATGCCGGTACTCAAGGCGAACGCGTACGGGCATGGCATCGTCGCGGTCGGCCGATACCTCGACCGGGCAGGTGTCGACGCGCTCGCCGTTGCCTACCTCGAGGAGGGCGAGGCGCTGCGACAGGCCGGGGTGGAGGCGCCCATCCTCGTCCTCTCTGGCCTCGTTGGCGAACAGCTCCCGCGGTTCTTTGCGTCCCGGCTCACCCTGACCGTTCCTTCGGTGGGGAAGCTCGAGCAGGTCCAAGCGGCTGCGGCCGACATGGGTGTCCGAGCGAACGTGCACCTCAAGTTCGACACCGGGATGGGACGACTCGGTCAAAGCCACCGGACGGCCCCCTTGCTCCTCGAGGCGACGCTCCGAGCCCCCGACATCGACGTGGAGGGGGTGTTCAGCCACTTCGCCACGGCCGACGAGGCAGACCTCGGTCTGGCGCGGCTCCAGCTGGATCGGTTCCGCGTCATCACCGAGTGGTTCGGCGACCACGGCCTGGCCACGCCGACGCGGCACATCGCCAACTCGGGTGGGATCCTCCAACTCCCGGAGTCCCACCTCGACATGGTCCGACCGGGAATCCTCATGTACGGCGTCTACCCGTCACGTGAGTGCATGCGATCCGTCACAGTGGATCCCGCCCTGTCGTGGCACACCCGGGTGGTCTACTTCAAGGTGGTCCCGGAGGGTGAGCCCGTGTCCTATGGCGCCACGTGGCGAGCTCCCCAGGCAACCCGCGTCGTCACCCTGCCGGTCGGCTACGGCGACGGCTACTTCCGGGCACACTCGAACGCGTCCGACGTGCTCATCGGCGGGGAGCGACACCCGATCGCCGGCCGCGTGTGCATGGACCATACGATGGTCGACCTCGGCCCCTCGGGGACCGCCCACAACGGAGACGGCGTCGTGCTGCTCGGCCGACAAGGTGAGGCGGTGATCACCGCCGAAGAGCTCGCGGACCACGCCGGGACGATCCCGTACGAGGTCCTCACCAACATCGCCGCCCGGGTGCCGAGGGTGTACCGCGGGGGCTGAAAAGCGTCAAGCGACAAGCGGCGAGAGACAAGGGAGCGTCGAGCGACGAGCGTCGAGAGACGAGAAACGCCCTCTTTCTTCGTACTTCGTACTTCGTGCTCCGTGCTCCGTACCCCGTGCTCCGTCCCTTCCCCGATAGGCTCGGCCATCATGGGTTGCATCACCGACGTTCCCGGCGTGCTCGTCGGCCACTGGCAGGACGAGGTGGCACGCACCGGCTGTACCGTTGTCCGGTTCCCCCCCGACAACACGGCCTCCGTCGAGACCCGGGGCGCCGCCCCGGGAAGCAGGGAGACCGCCCTGCTCGCCCCCGGGATGGCGGTCCGGCGAGTGGACGCCATCGTGCTCGCCGGCGGAAGCGCGTTCGGCCTGGCGGCAGCCGACGGCGTCATGCGCGAGCTTGAGCGGGAGGGCCGGGGCCAGGTGACCCCGGCCGGGGTGGTGCCGATCGTCCCGGCGGCCGTGATCTTCGACCTCATCGTCGGTGATGCGTCGGTCCGGCCCGGACCAGCCGAGGGGGCGGCCGCCCTGCGGGCCGCGTCCGGGTCGGCCATCGTCGACCGGTTCGCTGGGGCCGGCTGCGGAGCGACCGTGGCCAAGTGGCGAGGGGAAACAGCGATGACCCGAGGCGGTATCGGGAGTGCATCGATGGCCGTGGGCGGGGCGGTGGTGGGGGCCGTCGTCGTCGCCAATGCCATCGGGGATGTGTTCTCCCTCGACGGCCGGTCGATCACCGGCGGGCCGGGCGGGCTCGTGGAGCCGTTCTGGCTCGGCGGGGGCGAACCGCCCCTCCACCAGAACACCACGCTCGCCGTCGTGGCCACGGACGCTCCCCGGGCCGAGACCGACCGGATGGTGATCCGTGCCCAGGACGCACTGGCCGCCACTCTGCGGCCCGCCCACACGAGGTACGACGGCGACACGATCTTCTCGGTCGCGGTCGGACGGGCGGTGGAAGCCGACCCGGACCCGGACCTCCTGCAGGAGGCGGCCTTCCTCGTCACCGCCGCCGCTCTCGTTGCCGCCGTCGGGGGGTGATCGACCAGCGGGTCGTCGCCGCCGGCCGAGTATCCTCCTCGAACCATGCCGCCCGGCCGAGTGACCATCACCACGGAGTCCGACACCTCGACCCGCGACGTCGGACGTCGGCTGGCCGGCCTCGTCCGACCCGGGGACGTCGTCGAGTTGGTCGGTCCCATGGGGGCCGGCAAGACCGTGTTCGTGAGCGGCCTGGCCGAGGGGCTCGGGGTCGAGGAGCGGGTGACGAGCCCGACCTTCGTCATCATGCGGAGCTACCGGTCGGGGTTTCTGCCCCTTGTCCATGTCGATGCCTACCGGCTCGGCTCCTTCGGCGAGTTCGACGACCTGTTGGTGTTCGACGAGGCTGCCGAAGGGGTCCTCATCATCGAGTGGGGTGACATCGTGGCCGCCGGTCTCCCGCCCGATCGGCTCACCGTCCACCTGGCACGGCTCGAGGACTCCGAGCGCACCATCTCGCTCGAACCCGCCGGTACCTGGGCCGAACGACCCCTGGAGGAGGTGGCGCCGTGAAGGTTCTCGCCATCGAGAGCTCGACCCCCGCCTCGTCGATTGCCCTCCTCGACGGCCGGGTCGAGGTGGCCTCGGCCACGAAGGTCGACCGGCGGGGACACAGTGCGTTCCTCACCGCCGCCATGGACTTCTGCTTCGACCAGGCAGATTGGAGCCCCTCGGACCTCGACGGCATCGCAGTGGGGATCGGACCGGGCCTCTACACCGGGCTCCGAGTGGGGATCGCCACCGCCCAGGGCTTGGCCGCCACCCTGGGTGTGCCCATCGTGCCGGTCACCTCGCTGGACGCACTCGCCCATCGGGCCAAGACGGGGAGGCGGCACATCTGGGCCGTCGTCGATCTCCGCCGCGGCGAGTTCGCGGTCGCCTCGTACCGACCGGTTCCGGGCGGCGTGGTGCGGGAGGCTTCGCCGGAGGTGGTCACCGCCGCG
>JBFKVA010000028.1:0-27164 GCA_041635475.1 Acidimicrobiia bacterium
AACGTCCTGGAAGGCGATGACCTCGCCGGCGTCGGCACCGGGGGCATGGAGGTCGGGGACTCCCACGCCCCGGCCCTCGTCCGACCCGGGTCCACGGCGGAGGTGGCGGCTGTCCTCGCCGCCTGCAACGACGCCCGGGTGGGCGTTGTGCCGCTGGGCGGAGGAACCGGCCTGGCCGGGGCAACCAACACCACCGACCGGCAGATCCTCGTGTCACTGGAGCGACTGCGGCTGATCGAAGCCGTCGACGCCGTCGGGCGGACGATGACGGTGCAGGCCGGCGTCGTGCTCCAGGCCGCCCATGAGGCCGCCGCGGCCGCCGGGCTCCTCTTCCCCGTCGACCTCGGGGCTCGGGGAAGTGCCCAGGTGGGAGGGCTCGTCGCCACGAACGCCGGAGGCAACGGGGTCATCCGCTACGGGATGATGCGCGAGAACCTGCTGGGCCTCGAGGTCGTCCTCGCCGATGGCACTGTCCTCGACTCGATGAACGCCGTCGTGAAGAACAACACGGGCTACGACCTCAAGCACCTCTTCTGCGGGTCGGAAGGAACGTTGGGCATCGTCACCCGGGTGGTCCTGCGCCTTCGACCGGCCCCGGGCTCCCGGACCACGGCCCTCGTGGCCGTTCCCACCTTTTCGGCCCTCGCCACCCTCCTCACCAGCCTCGAGTCGCGGCTCGGGGGGTCGCTGTCTGCGTTCGAGGCGATGTGGAACTCCTTCTACTCGGCGATCGCCATCGAGTCGGGCCACCACACGCCGCCCCTACCCGCCGGTGCCCCCTACTACGCCCTCGTCGAGGCCCACGGTGGGGACCCTGTCCGGGACGAGGAGCGCTTCACCGCCATCCTTGCCGGGCTCGCCGAGGAGGGCCTGATCACCGACGCCGCCATGGCCATGTCATCGACCGATCGACAACGGCTGTGGGACATCCGCGACGACATCCCGGCGCTCGTGGCGGCAGTCGACACCCGACTCGTCTACGACGTGAGCGTTCCGATCCCGGCCATGGATGAGTACGTGACGACCATCACCCGGGACCTCCGCGAGCGACTGGGGGCGGAGCGGATCATCGTGTTCGGTCACCTCGGGGACGGCAACCTCCACGTCGCGGTCGGGGGGATCGCCGACGACGGACCCGCCGGCAAGAAGCTCTGTGACACGATCGTCTACGACGCCCTCCTCCCGTACGGGGGGAGCGTGAGCGCTGAGCACGGCGTGGGCGAGTTCAAGAAGCCCTACCTCGACCGCTCCCGCACCACCGCCGAAGTGGCCGTCATGCGTTCCATCAAGGCAGCCCTCGACCCCAACGGGATCATGAACCCGGGGAAGATCTTCTAGCGCCGCTAGCCGACGGTGCGCTCGTGGGCGTTGATGGCGGCCTGCACCTCGGCCCGGTACCGGGCCACGTTGTCGAGTTTGACCTCGTCGAAGCCGCGAACCTGGTCGATGAGGCCGGCGATTCGGGCCGTCTCGACGTGGTTCTCGGGCGAGAGCCCGGCCAGGAGTCGATCCACCAGCTCGAGGTACTCGCCGATGAGCTGGCGTTCGATGGTCCGTTCGGCGGTTCGGCCGAACGGGTCGAACCGGGTACCGCGCAGCCGCTTCATGCGAACCAAGGTGCGGAACATGGGTCGGGCCACCGCGGGTCGGAAGGCCAGCTTGCGGTCGACGTTGAACGACGGCGGCCTGAGCATGTAGGCGATCTTCGCCCCGGGACCGAACCTGGCCGTGGCCTGGGCCTCCATGCCCGCGCCAAGCGAGAGCCGGGCGACCTCGTACTCGTCCTTGTAGGTCATGAGCCGGTGGAGTTGGGTGGCCACCACCACCGAGAGGGCGTCGGAGTCGGTCACTGCGACTTCAGCCGACCTCACCCGGGCGATGGCGTCGGCGTACCGTCCCGCGTACGCGACGTCCTGGAAGCCGACGAGGTCGGGGAGTCGCCACGCCACGACCTCGGCCAGCCGATCGGTGGCGTCGATGCGCCCGGCGAGCTCGGCCTCCACGCCCGAGAGGGTGGGTGGGCTGGGAGCGGCCGTTCGGGCCGCAGCCTCCAGCTCCGACCTCAGCTCGGCGTCGAGCGCCAGGCGGCGTCCCAACCGGAACGCTTCCAGGTTGAGTTCGGTTGCCACGCCGTTGAGCTCGATTGCCTGCTCGATCGCAGATGCCGAGACCGGGATCCTGCCCAGTTGGAAGGCGGCGCCGAGGAGGAGCACATTGGCGGCGGGTTGGGAGGCGAAGACCCGGCTGGCGATCCCTTCGGCGTCGAGATAGAGGCTCTCGTCCGCCCTCGACACGGAATCGAGTCGGTGCCGGAGTTCATCGAAGGAGGGCATGGTCGCCTCCTTGGTGTGGCTCACCATTCGTCCGGTCGGGAGCCGGGACGTCGATCCAACCACGACGGTTCGGTCGGCCGACGCCCGAGCCAGGTTCGCTTCGCCCAGTCCGGCGAGCACGTCGAAGAGCAGCACGGTGTCCGCCTCGGCCTGCCCCAGCTTGTTGGAGCCCCGAACGGCCCCGGGGGCGATGCGGAGGTTCGACACCACAGGTCCGCCCTTCTGGCTGAGCCCGGTCTGGTCGAGTCCGTGGACGGCCTTGCCGTCGAGGAGGGCCGCGGTGCCGAGGACCTGGTTGACGGTGACGACTCCGGTGCCCCCGATGCCGACCAGCAGGAGGTTCGCCTCGCTCGGCGGGGACACGGCCGGGATCTCCCCTGCGGTCACGCCACCTCCCTGTCGCTCCGGGCGCTGATCGCCAGGGTCGACCTCGACCACCACGAACGCCGGGCAGTTCCCGTTGACGCACGTGTAGTCGTAGTTGCACGACTCCTGATGAATTCGTGTCTTGCGACCGAACGGCGTCTCGACGGGGTGGACGCTCATGCAGTTGCTGATGAGACCGCAGTGCCCGCACCCGTCGCACACCGCCTCGTTGATCATGATCCGCTTCGTCGGCGTTTCCACCGAGCCCCGCCGTCGGCGCCGCCTGAGGTCGGCGGCACACCCCTGGTCGTACACGAGTGCGGTGACGCCCGGGGTCTCCCTGAGCTCCCGCTGAACGATGTCGAGGTCGTCGCGGTGGCGCAGCGTCGTGGTGGGAGCAAACCTGGCCGCCGGCCCGTAGCCCTCCGGATCGTCGGAGAGGACGACGATGATCCCCACGCCCTCGGCGTCCAGGAGCCGGGTCACGGCTGGTACGTCCATCTCGCCGGCCGCCTCCTGCCCGCCGGTCATGGCCACGACGCCGTTGTGGAGGATCTTGAAGGTCACGGTGCTGCCGGCCGCCACCGCCTGACGAATGGCCAGGGACCCCGAGTGGGCGAGCGTGCCGTCCCCGATGTTCTGGAACCGGTGGGTGTCATCGACGAAGGGTTCCATGCCGGCCCACTGCGCACCCTCACCGCCCATCTGGGTGATGCCGTGCGCCCGGCCATCCATGAGCAGGGCCATGGCGTGACAGCCGATCCCTCCTCCGGCCACCGAGCCCTCCGGGACGAGGGTCGACCGGTTGTGTGGGCACCCGGAACAGAAGTACGGGGTCCGCTGGGGCGCCGGGGCGGCGGGCGAGACGGGGATCCGCACCGGGGGACGCGCCAGGCGGTCGGCGGGGATCCGTGCCACGAGCCGGGAGCGGAGGGGCTCGACGATGCGGTCGGCGTCGAGTCCGGAGCTGATCGGGATGAGCGGGCGCCCATGTTCGTCGAACGCACCCACGACGCGGGGCCGGCGAGCCGCGCTGTAGAGGATCTCCTTGACCTGCGCCTCCACGAACGGTCTCTTCTCCTCGATGACGAGGATCTCCTCAAGGCCGTCGGCGAACGTCCTGAGCCCCGTGGGCTCCAGCGGCCACACGAGCGCCGGCTTGTACACCCTGATCCCGGCGTGGCGCAGGTCGTCGTCGGTCTCCAGGCCGAGGCGGGCGAGCGCCCCGAGCACGTCGGTGTGGGGCTTGCCGGGAACGATGATCCCCAGCCAGGCCCCCGGTGCGTGGGTCATGGCGTCCAGGCCGTTGGCGGCGACGTAGGCCCGGGCGGCGTCGAGCCGGTGGGTGAGGACCTCCTGCTCCAGGTGCAGGGACATCGGCGCCAGGAGGCGTGGGTTGTGGGTCGGTCGCCACGGCCTCGAATCCACTTCGAAGACGACCTCGGCGAACTCGAGACGCCCTGCATCCACGTCCACCGTGGCGAAGGCATCCGCGACCTCGGTTGACAGCTTGAACCCGACCCACGAGCCGCAGAACCGGGAGAGTTCGTACCCGTGGCGTCCGAGGTCGAGGACGTCCTGGACCGTCCCGGGGACGAGGGTGGGCATGCCGGCGTCCGCCAAGGCCAATTCGGACCCGGACGGGATGGTCGAGGACTTGCAGAACGAGTCGTCACCGGCCACGGCCAGCACTCCCCCGCTGGCGCCCACGCCGGAGTGGTTGGCGTGGCGCAGGGCGTCGCCCGACCGGTCGACCCCGGGGCCCTTTCCGTACCAGAGGCCCTTCACCCCGTCGTAGCGGAACCCCTCTTCGAGGTGGGCCAGTTGCGAACCGAAGATCACGGTCGCCGCCAGCTCCTCGTTCACCCCGTTGATGAACCGGATGTCATTGGCTTCCAGGAGGGAGCGATAGCGCAGATAGGTGATGTCGATGCCGCCGACCGGCGAGCCCCGATACCCGGAGATGAGGGTGGCGGTGCGAAGGCCCCGGGCGGCGTCGGCCCGTTGCTGGTCGAGTGTGACCCGTACGGTCGCCTGGACGCCGCTGAGGGCCACCCGGCCGGCGGCGGCCGCCATCTGGTCCGCAAGGCGATACCTGGCGGCGTCGGTCGTCATGGCAGGACCATACCCCCAAACCGTTGAGGGGTCACCTGTTCGCACTCGGTCGAATCAGGTGACCCCGCGACGGGTTGGGTCGTGGTCCGCCGGCCGTCCGGTCAGTCGAGGATTGTCACCGTCCCTGAGCTGCCGTCGACCCGCAGGCGGGTTCCGTTGGTGATGTCGCGCGTACCGAAGGCGGTGCCGGTCACTGCCGGCAGGCCGTACTCCCGGCACACGATCGCTGCGTGGGACATCATGCCGCCGATGTCGGTCACGGCCGCCGCGATCTTGGCGAACACCGGGGCCCAACTCGGTGCGGTGATCGAGGCCACGAGGATCTCGCCCTCGAGGAGATCGCCGATCTCGTCCGGCGACGAGATGAGCCGGGCGGGCCCTTCGGCCACGCCGGGGGACGCCGCGAAGCCCCTGAGGTCGGCTGACCCGTCGTCGCCGGCCCCGAGCCACATGGCGATCGAGTCCGAGGTGATGCCCCACAGCATGATCGTGAACGGCTCCGTGACCACGTCCGGCGGATTGCCGAGGGCGGGCGGAGGCGTCCAGGTGCCGAGTGCCTTGACGATACCCCGACGCCGGGCGATCTCCCGCTTCCAGTACACCGGGCCGCGTGCCTTGGCCCCGACCGCCCATGCCGAGTACATGTCCCACAGCGCCTCATTGACCTCATCGCGCTTGAGGAAGAACACGTCGTTCCGGTCCTGGAAGAAGCCGGCCTCGACGAAGACGTCACCGAGTTGCTTCATCTTGCGGAACATCACCGAGTGGCTCCAGTGCTCAACGTAGAAGTTGTGGTTCTCCACGTACGGGAACACGGTCTGGGCGAGGCCGAGCTTGCCCTGAAACGTCTCGCGGTCCTCATCCGACCCCAGGAGGGCAGCGTATTCGCCGATGATGCGGTCCCGTTCGGCCCTGATGGCTTCGGTCGGGCGGCTGATGTCCTCACCGGCCTTGACCCGTTCGGCGTAGTCGGCGATGAAGGAGAGTGGGATCTCTGGGTTCTCGATCCAGATCTTCTCCGTGTGGTACCAACCCGTGCCTGACGAGAAGTTGAACCACGGGTCTTTCACCGCATTCCAGTGGTCCATGAACGGAGTACCGGCCAGGGCGTCGAGACCACCGGCCAGGCGATCCTCGAGCCCGTTGGCCACGACGATCTTGGCGAGGTTCTTGAGCTCCTCGTCCGGCCGGAACAGGTCGACGTCCACCCCGGCGACCATCTTGGCGATCGCCAGGTCGGGGATCGTGGGGAACGCCTCCTTGCAGAACCCGAAGAAGTCGAGGTACGCCGCGTACCCGAGGTTGAGGAACTCGAAGTGGTACTGCCACAGCTTGAGCCCGAGGTTGAGCAGCTTCCGGTACTCCTCCTGGATGGCGAGGCCCGACCCCATGCCCCGGCCCTCGGTGATGACTCCGATGTCCTCCATGACAGGTAGAGGCGTGAACGTGAGCGTCTCCATCTCACCGATGAGGGTCTTGATCTTGGCCACCCACCTGTCGTACAGGTCGTTCCAGTTCATGAAGTAGAACCCGGCCCGTTCCATGAACAGGGGGACCCGGGCTTCGATCTCGGCGCCGTCGAGGACGGGAACCGGCGACAGGTACGCATAGCCGTTCAGCACGCGGTAGTCGATGCCAAGGGCTGGCGGGATGAGGTAGTGCCGCGTGTTGTACTGCGAGAGGGAGGCGATCGCATACTCGTACCAGGTGGCGTCCCACGGTGGCAGCGGGTCGGCCCAGTGGACCCCGTCCTGGAACCAGAAGGTGGCCTCCTCGTACTCCCGCCGATCCTCCGAGAACGGCAGCGAGTAGGTGTACAGGTCCTGCCATCCTTCGGCGCCTTCCGGCACCTCGGCATCGAATGGACTGGGGAATCGTTCCGGCATTGCTCTCTCCTCGCTCTCTGTGTGTGCGTTGTCGGGTCGACCGCCCTCCTACCCGGTCGACGTGGCTGTCTTGCCTTTGGCATGCATCGGTGACAGGAGCGTGGCGACGATCCCGTCCATGAGTCCTGCGTCGTTCTTCGAGATCGGTGTGCGGGGCTTCTGGCTCCACACGGTCTCCGGGCGGCTCTGGAGCAGGACGAGGCTCTGTCCGTCCGGGAGATTCCGGTCGATGGCCCACTCCACGTCCTGGGGCGGGCCGAAGTGCTGCTCGGCAGCCTTGGCCATGCGGGCGATCTCGACGAGTTCGGCATCCGACAGCGAGGACTGCCACTGGCGGTCCTCCTCGACATCCCGCCACTCGACGCCCTCCCGCAGTTCGTTGAGGACGAGCTCTTTGTGCTTGGGCGAGATCGTGCGCCGGTGAACCGTCATGAGGACCTTGTCGACGAGGAAGCTGTCGGGGGTCACCTCGCCCGACACGACGGCCTCCCCCAATCCGAAACTGGACTCGATCGCTACCTGGGACCGATCACCGTTGGAGGGGTTGAGCGTGAACGCCACGCCGGCAGCCTTCGGGTCGACCATCTGCTGGATCCCGACGCTCATGGCGATGACCTCGTGGTCGTGGTCCATCTCCCGCCGGTAGGCGATCGCGCGGTCGGTGAAGATCGACGACCAGCACCGGCGCATCGCGTGCAGCACGTTGTCGGCCCCGGACACCCACAAGAACGTGTCCTGCTGGCCGGCGAAACTGGCGTCCGCCAGGTCCTCGGCCGTGGCGCTGGATCGCACCGCCACCGGGACGTCCTCTTGGTCGCAGTTCTCGCACAGCTCGGCGTAGGCCGATCGCACGGCGGCCTGGATCCGCGGTTCGATCTCGAACGACTCGATGACCGATCGCACCTTGGAGGAGGTCTCCCGCATGGCGGCCGGGCTGTCGTGGTTGGCGGCGGCCAGGAGCTGGCGGACCCGGGGCGCCAGGTGCGTGTTGCTCCGCAGCGTCTCGTAGGCCTCGGTGGTCACGGCGAACCCCGGTGGGACCGTGAAGCCGGCTCGGATCATCTCGCCCAGGCTGGCGTTCTTCCCACCCACCCGGGGCTTGTCGGACCGGGTGTAGTCATCGAACCTCAGGATGAGATCATTGTCCACGGACGCACCTCTTGCTGCATGACCATGCGGGGGCGGTGCTGGTCATGCCTTGGCGATCATATGCTTCAGGTCGTGGTCGATGTCGGGCGAACCGGCATCTGTTCGTCGAGCCACGGAATGAACTCCCGGATGCTGGGCAGCACGACATGGGGCTGCTGACCGGGGGGAGCCGCGGCCAGGTCATGCTCCTCGGTGTTCCCGGTGAGGACGAGCACGGTGCGCATCCCGGCGTTCCTCCCCATGGCGATGTCGGTGCCGAGTTGGTCGCCGACAACGATGCCGTGCTCCGGCAGGCCCCCGAGGATGCGCATTGCCATCCTTCCCGACCACGGCGACGGTTTCCCGGTGACGATCGGCTCGCGGCCGGTGGCGTAGGCCACTGCCTTGACCATGGGGCCGGTGGCAGGCGCGAACCCGTCGGCCGTGGGCACCTTCGGGTCGTAGTTGGTGGCGAAGAACTCGGCCCCGTTCCAGATCGCACGGCAGACGACCTTGAGCCGTTCCTGGCCGAACGCCGGGTCTTTGCCCATGACGACGACAGCCGCTCGGTCGACATCGTCGAAGCCGACGAGGTCGAGGCCCTTGGCCGCAAGCGCCTCGAGCAACCCCACGTCCCCCACGGGGAGGATCGGGCTGTCGGGATGCAGTTCGGCGACCACTTCCGCCGCCACCAGTGCCGACGTGACGATCTCTGTCGGAGAGGCGGCGAACCCCATCGCCGAGAACTTCTCTACCCAGAAGTCGACCGGGTTGGAGTTGTCGTTCGTGAAGAACGCGAACGGAACCCGGCGCCGACGCAACTCGGCGAGGGTGTCGAGGGCGCCAGGCAGTGCCTGGCGCCCTCGGGCGAGGGTTCCGTCGATGTCGAAGATGACTCCGTCGCTGCTGTCGGTCACCTCGCTCCTTCCCGTCGTCGAGCGACCCAGGCCTAGTCGCCGAAGTACTCGGTCCAGTTCTCCTTCACGTGGGTGGCCATGGCGTCGTCGAGGTAGATCCGCGGTGGGCGCTCGGTCTCGTCCCACTCATAGGGTGTCGTGCAGTCGATGATCACCCGCGACGTCATGAACCGATTCGACCGCGGCAGTGACGGGTCGAGCGGTGTCGACCGGCCTCGCTTGAGGATCTGTGTCCCGAACTCCGGCTGGTACTTGAAGCTCAGGGCGTACATGACCTGGTCCATGTTCTCGGGGTCGATGTCGTCGTCGACGAGAATCACGGTCTTGAGGCCGTAGTTCCCCGTCGTCGAGGCGAAGGCCCCGAGGCCCACCTGGGTCGAGTGGCCGTGGTACATCGACTTCATCGAGATGATCACCAGCATCCGGCCGGCCGAAGCCGGGGGCCCGTAGACGGCCTTGATGCCCGGGATCTGCATGCGACGCAAGTCGTGCCAGAGCGAGGCGGTCCGGTTGACGCTCATCACCATATGGGTGTCGGTCGTCGGGCGTCCCACGGTCGTCGACCACAGGATCGGGTCGTTGCGATGGGTGATCGCCTTGACGTCGATGTAGAACTGCGGCTCGTCGCCCTTGCCGGAGTAGTGGCCCGTGTACTCGCCGAAAGGGCCCTCCGAGCGCGTCGCGCCGGTGATCTCACCCTCGACGACCCATTCGGCGGTGGCCGGGACGAGGAGGTCGGATGTCTCGGCCTTCACGACCTCGACCGGCTTGCCCCGCAGCGCGCCCGCGACGTCGTACTCGCTCTCGTCGAGTCCGAACAGCGTGCTCCCGCACAGGAACAGGGTCGGGTCGGCCCCCTCCACGTAGGCCACCGGCATCGGGATCCCGGCCTCCTGGTAGTCCCGGAAGTCGATGTCGCCGTCTTTGGCCTTGATCATGTAGACGCACAGTTCCTGCTTGTCGCCGATCATGGCCCGGTAGGTGCCGAGGTTGAGGCGCCCGGTCTTGAGGTTGCGGGTGATGAGGTAGCCGGCCGTTCCGAAGTACCGACCACCGTCGCCCGGGTAGAACCACGGGGTCGGGATCTTGAAGATGTCCGCATCCTCACCCAGGAGGATGTTCTCCTTGGTCGGCCCCGTCTCGAGGACCTTGGGAGGAACGAGGCCGCCGCCGATGCGGTTGACCCACTCCTCGGAGAGGTTCATGAGGCTCGTGCCCTGGGGCATGTCGAGGGCGATGGCGAGCCGCTCCTTGGCCGTGAGGGCCGAGGTGAAGACCCGGTGCCCGGGGTAGTCCTTGATGTTCTCGAAGAGCAGGGCCATTCCGCCGCCCTGACGCTCTTCGTTGAGCTTGGCCACGTGGCTCAGCTCCAGGTTCCAGTCGACCTCCTTCTTCACCCGATGGAGTTGGTTCTCCTCCTCGAGTCGGTCGATGAACGACCGCACGTCATCGAACGGCATGCCTTGCTCCTCCTGTTGGTTGGTGGGTCGACGCCTCGTGGTCGGCGCCGAGCTTGTCTGAGATCTCCCTGGCTGCTTCGAGCGCGGCCTTCACGGCCTGCTCCCCCGGCTGGTCTCCGCTGCGCGAAGTGAACCCGACGATCGTGAGCCCGGCTTCCACGCCGTCGGGACCCATGAGTGGGACCGAGACGGCCCGGACACCGAGGAGGTACTCCTCGGTGTCGTCGATGGCGTAGCCATCCTCCCGGACCCGAGCGAGGGCGGCTTTGTACTCGGCGGGGTCGGTGAGCGAGGCCGGGGTGAACGCCTGGAGTCCGTGGCTGGCGATGAGGGCGTCGATCCGGCTCTCGGGGAGCCAGGCGAGGAAGACCCGGCCGAACGAGCCGGCGGAGAAGGGGATCTGCTGGCCGATGGAGGCCGACACGTGGAGCGTCCCGATCGGGTCGACCTTGTCGATGACGGTGAGCCAGTCGTTGTGGAACGTGCCGAGGAGGACCGACTTGCGCGTCTCGGCCACGAGACCCTCCATGAACGGCCGGGCCACACGGCGCACGTCGATCTGCTCATGGGCGAGGTGTCCCAGGCGGATGAGCGCCGGCCCGAGGCGGTATCCGAGCGTCCGTGGGTCCCGGGAGAGGAACCGGTCATCGGTGAGTGTCTGGAGGATCCCGTACGCCGTGCTCTTGTTGAGGTCGAGGAGCGAGACGAGTTCGGTGAGTGTGTACTCGTCGCGGGACTCGAACGACCGCAGGATCCGGATCGCCCGGGCGACCGCCTCCACCCGGGCTACCACGAGCGCCACCTCCCGGCGGAGGCACGGGCCCGACTGATGCAGATGACACAGGAGTTATGATGCGTTCGCATCATAGAACTAAGTTCTCGATACAGAACCATATCCGACAGGGGAAACCCCGTCAAATAGTGGCAACCTGCCGGCGGTTTCGGTCAGGCACCCTCCCACCGGCGCGACACGTCGTTCTCGATTCCGAACAGATCGAGCACGCGACTCACCGTGTGGTTGATGATCTCGTCGATGGACCGGGGACGGTGGTAGAGGGCCGGTACCGGCGGCATGAGGACGGCCCCGATCTCGATGGCCTGGGCCATGAGTCGGACGTGCCCGAGATGCAGGGGCGTCTCCCGGGGCAACAGGACAAGCCGCCGACGCTCCTTGAGGGTCACATCCGCGGCCCGCACGAGGAGGTTCTCGTTGAACGAGTTGGCGATGCCCGAGAGGGTCTTCATCGAGCACGGGGCCACGACCATTCCCATCGTCGAGAACGAACCGGACGAGATGGGAGCCGCCACGTTCGCCACGTCATGGACGACGTCGGCGAGCCCCATGACGTCCTCGAGCGCGAAGTCGGTCTCCAGGGGAATCGTCCGGCTGGCCCCGTTGCTCACGACGAGGTGGGTCTCGACCTCGGGCACGTTCCTGAGCACCTCGAGGAGTCGAATGCCGTAGATCACCCCACTGGCCCCCGAAAGCCCCACGACCAGCCGACCCATGTCTGTCTCCTATCTCGTGCGGTCGAGCGTACCCGCGGCGACCGGGCCCCGTCGTCCGACGCAGACCGGCGCGAAAGCTGGAAGTATCGGGTCATGTCCGATCCCCGGTTGGCGGCGCTGGAGTACCTGGAGGCCCACCATGTCATGACGTTGGCGTCGACGGGGCCGGCCGGGCCGTGGGCCGCCGCCGTGTTCTACGTCAACGACGGCTTTGCCCTCACCTTCCTCTCCTCCCCCACCACCCGCCACGGCACCGACATCGAGGCGCACGGACGGTGCGCGGCGGCCATTCATGAGGACTACTCGGAGTGGAGGGCCATCAAGGGGGTTCAACTCGAGGGGTCCGTCCGCCGGCTCGCCGGCACCGAACGCGTCACCGCCATCGCTCGGTACGCGAAGAAGTTCACCGTCATCCGACCCGACCGGGCTCCCGAGGTCGTCAAGGCCGCGCTGGCCAAGGTGGCCTGGTACGAACTCGTGCCCGACCGGTGCTTCTTCATCGACAACGCCGCCGGCTTCGGCAACCGGGTCGAGATCGAGCTCTAGCGGATCGTCCCCGGCTCCCGGACGAAGAAGCGCCTGGCCTTCATCTCGAACCGCGGCAACTCGCCCCGCCCCACGGCCGTCACCTCCGGACGGAGCCCGAGCGAACCTTCGACCGAAGCCCGCACCGCCGAGGCTTCCGTCACAAGGTCGACGCCGTCGCAGCACTCGATCTCGATGAGGATCTCGGCCATCTCGCGGTCCCGGCTCACCGTCACCCTGAACTCGTCCACCGCCGCGTGACGACGAACGAGGTTCTCGACGGCGGCGGGGTACACGTTGACGCCCCGGACGACGACCATGTCGTCGGCCCGTCCGATCACGCCCCCGGTGAACCGCGTGAAGGTCCGACCGCACGGGCAGGGCGCATCGTCGACCTTCACCACATCCCCGGTGCGGTAGCGGATGACCGGGAAGCCGAATCGACCCAGGTTGGTGAGTACGAGTTCACCCTCCGTTCCTGCCGGCACCGGCCGACCCGTCGTCGGGTCGATGACCTCCGCGATGTACTCGCACTCGATGGCGTGGGTCGAGCCGGGCTGGGGCTGGCACTCCAGGCTGTGGGCGCCCACCTCCGACGCCCCGGCGTGGTCGTACACCTTGGCGCCCCAGATGCCTTCGATCCGCGCCTTCGTTGCTGGGACGCTGGCGCCCGGTTCGCCCGCGTGCACCGTCACCCGAAGCGGAATGGAGGAGAGGTCGAAGCCCTCTTCCCGAGCAGCCTCGGCCAGCCGGAGGGCGTAGGTGGGAGTGCAGCACAGGACCGTCGCCCCCAGCTCCGCCATCAACTGGAGTCGCTGCAAGGAGGTCCGTCCGCCACCGGGGATCATGAGCGCACCGATCTCCTCGGCGCCCCCGAGGGCCGACCAGAAGCCGATGAACGGACCGAACGAGAAGGGGACGAAGACGCGATCGCTCGATGAGACCCCGGCCGCCGCGAGGACGAAGGCCCAGCACCGGCTCCACCACCGCCAACTCCGTGCGGTGTCGAACACCCGCAGGGGGGCCCCGGTGGTGCCCGACGTCTGGTGGATCCTCGTGTACGCGGACTCCGGGTACGTGCAGTTGAGGCTCAGGAAGGACTCCTCCTGGGCCGCCATGAGTTCGGCCTTCGTCGTGAAGGGGAGACCCGCAAGATCGTCCAGGCCGGTCACGTCCTGCGGCGAGGCACCCACCGCGCCGAGCTTGGCGGTGACGAAGCGATTCTTGCCGTGGACCTCACGGACGAGGGCGGCGAGCCGGTCCCCTTGGAGGGTCGCCAGCTGCTCCCTGGGGAGTGTCTCGACCTTCTCGTCGAAGAACGTGATCTCCATGGCTGCAGTGTGCATCAACCGGGACCCCCGGGGCAAACCGGTTCAGCCACGAAGGCCGAGACGGGCCAGCAGGGAGTCGGCGCAGGCGTCGGGCCGCGTGATGTCGAACCAGTGGCTCTCCATTCCCACCGCCTCGGCTCCCCGGCAGTTGACCGGCATGTCATCGACGAAGACGCAGTCCGCGGGCGCGACACCAAGGGCGCCGGAAACCGCCAGGTACGGCTCGGGAGAGGGCTTGCGCGACTCGAGGCTTGCCACATCGACCATGGCGTCGAACCACTGAGCCGGTTCCCATGTCTCCCACCACGAGGGTCCGAGCCACTTGGTGGCATCGTTGGTGAGCAGCCCCTGCAGGATGCCCTCGGCATGGATCTCGCGGATCGCGGCCCAGGTTCTCGGCCGGGCTTCACTGGGCCAGTCGAACCCGGTGAGCGGATCGAACGTGATGCCGAGGGCCCGAAGACGGGACACGATGATCCCCAGGTAGCCCTGCTCATCGATCCGACCCTCGAGCATGTCGGCGTAGGCCGGGTCGCTCAGGGCCCCGGTCGGACCGCAGACCAGTCGGTCGATGGGCCATCCTCGCTCGGCCCCAACCTCGAGCAGCAGCTCGGTGAAGTAGCGGTACATGATCCCGCCCATGTCCCAGACGACAGCCGAGATCACCGGCAGCTGCCTCGCTGGTTGTGTGCCCTGGCTTCCCGCATGGCCGACAAAGATACTCCGCCGCCCTCCGCTCGGAACCTCGTCTAGTCGTTGTCCGCGACCGCCGGGCGCGACTGGAGGTAGAGCCAGAGCGCGTCGAGCTCGTCATCGTCCAGCGCACCAAACAACGGCCAGGGCATGGCGTCCGGGTCCAGGGAGGCCCCCTCGGGGGTGTCACCGGTCCGCATCGTCCGCACGAAGTCTTCCTCCGTCCAGCTGCCGAGGTGCCCGCCGGCGGTCAGGTTCGGGGCCCACGGCGACATCGGGTCGGCGGCATCGAGCTGTCCACCGCCGAGGTTCTCCGCATGGCAGGCCGTGCAGAACGGGGCGAGGTACGTGCCGTACTCGAGGCTTGCCGTGATCTCGGGCATCTCCGGGAACGGCTGATCGTGGTCGATGTACTCGGCGGGGAACACATCGCCGAACAGCCCGGCTGCGAGGCCTACGCGGCCCATGAAGGTGATGTCGGGACCGGGCGTCTCCTCGCCGACACGCGGCAACGAGGAGAGATACCCAACGAGGGCGCCAAGGTCCTCTGCGCTCAGGTTCACGTACAACTCGGATGGCATGATCATCAGCTGGCGTCCGTCGGGGGCCACGGCGTGGCGGATCGCCCGAACGAGGTCTGCGCTGGTGCGGGAGTCGCCAAGGCCGGTCAGGTTCGGCGGGATGATCGTCCCTACCGAAGCATCACCGATGAGGTCTTCGCCCCCGCTCAGGTCCTCGCCGTGGCACTCGACGCACAGCGCCGTGGTGGCGAGGTGTTCGCCCCGGGCGAGCGACACGGCGTCGGTCGGCACGACGATCGACTCGGCAACGACATCGTTGGTTCTCCCCAAGGCGGCGGTCCCCATCGCGTACAGCACGACGCCGGCCACCACCAGGAGTCCGATGAAGATGCCGAGGACCATCCACGTCCGCTTCCATCCCTTCCTCACGACTGCGTCCTCCTTCCATGACGACCGCCGGAGCCCGGCTACCCGAGGCGCTCGCCGACGATAACCCGGCGACTCCCACGGTGCCCCGGGAAGGGGGCCCCTTGCCGTCCACCGGGCGCCAGGAGGCACTCGCGGCGGATACCCTGTGGACCATGCCAAGCCTCTACGACTACATCGCCGACGTCCCCGACTGGCCCGAGCCGGGCATCGTCTTCAAGGACATCACGCCCCTGCTCGCCCATCCCCGGGCGTTCCTCCAGGCCATCGACGAGATGGCGGCTCCCTTCCTCGACTCGGGCATCAGCATCGTGGTCGGTATCGAGTCCCGTGGCTTTCTCCTCGCCGGCTCGATCGCCGAACGAATCGGGGCGGGGGTGGGGCTCGTGCGCAAGGCCGGCAAGCTGCCCCGGGCGACGGTGTCGGTCACCTACGACCTCGAGTACGGCACCGACACCCTCGAGATCCATGAGGACGCGTTCGAGGCAGGACATCGGGTGCTCATCGTCGACGACGTCCTCGCCACCGGAGGGACCCTGGCCGCAACGAAGGAGCTCGTCGAGAAGGCGGGGGGAGATGTCATCGGGGCGTCCATGCTCATGGAGCTGACGTTCCTGGGAGGCCGTGCCCGGTTCGACGCGCCCCTTCACACGGTCCTCACCTACTGAGCCACCCGTTTTCCCACGGGGATTGTCCGCCCTGGGCGGACCAAGCGCGGGGGAAAACCGAGTAGGGACGCCGAGGTGGTACCGTTCCTCACGGCCCCGCCGGGTGGAGGCCAGCGCAACGTCGCTTCCCCGGTGGTTCACACGGCCCTTGTGTCTCATCCGGTTGGATCGCCTCTTCGACCGCCCCGCGCTCTCGGCCCTCGTTTCGCCGTGCGTCCGGTGTCGAGATCGGCGTATCACTCAACCAGGAAGAACCATGACCACCTTTGCTCAGCTCGGGCTGCCCGAGCCCCTCGTCCGCGCGCTTGCCGCGGGCGGCATCACCGAACCGTTCCCCGTACAAGAAGCCGCGATTCCCGACGCCCTCGCCGGGCGGGACGTGTGCGGCAAGGCTCCCACCGGGTCCGGCAAGACCCTCGCCTTCGGCCTTCCCCTGCTCACCAACGTCGGCGAGGCTCGGCCCAACCATCCACGGGCCCTCGTCCTCGCCCCCACCCGAGAGCTGGCCGAACAGATCAAGGAAGAGATCGCGCCCCTCGCCAAGGCGGCGAATCGGTGGGTCCTGGCCGTCTACGGCGGCGTGGGCTACGGCCCCCAGAAGCACGGTCTGCGCAAGGGCGTTGACGTCCTCGTCGCCACCCCGGGGCGCCTCGAGGACCTCATCCAACAGGGAGCCGTCCGGCTGTCCGAGGTGGAGATCGTCGTCATCGACGAGGCCGACCGCATGGCAGACATGGGGTTCCTCCCCGCCGTCAGGCGCATCCTCGACCAAACGGCCCGCCGGCGCCAGACGCTGCTCTTCTCGGCCACGCTCGACGGTGACATCGCCGTCCTGAGCCGCGACTACCAGACCGACCCGGCTCGCCACGAAGCGGCGGCGGTCGAGTCCGACGCGTCCGACGCCCACCACAGCTTCTGGCTCGTCGACCATCACGATCGGGCCGTCCACACCGCCGAGATCGTCGACGCCGTCGGTCCGACCATTGTGTTCACGAGGACCCGCCACGGAGCCGATCGTCTCGCCAAGCAGATCGGTCGGGAAGGCGTCACCGGGGTTGCGATTCACGGTGGGCGCTCCCAGGCCCAGCGCAACCGGGCGCTCAAGGAGTTCTCGTCCGGTAAGGCACAGGCACTCGTCGCCACCGACGTCGCGGCCCGCGGCATCCACGTCGACGGCGTCGCTGCCGTCATCCACTTCGATCCCCCGGCCGACCACAAGGACTACCTGCACCGGTCGGGCCGCACGGCCCGAGCCGGGGCAACGGGGTTGGTCGTCACGCTCGTGACGCGCGAAAAGCGAACCGCCGTTCGACAGCTCTTGTCGGACCTCGGGCTCGCCGCGCCCATCACCGCCCCGGACCTGGCGGGGCTCGGGCTGGGCGGGGCACTCCTCGGTGGAGTCGAACGACCCGCCGCCGATCCCGTCTCCCACGGCCAGCCGACCCGGCAAGCCCGCCGGGCCGAGCGGAGGGAGCCGAGCATCTACGTGGCAAACCTGCCGTGGAGCACCACTCCCGAAGACCTGCTGAAGGCGTTCGGTCGCCACGGGCAGGTGCACGAGGCCACGATCATCATGGATCGCAAGACGGGCCGGCCCAAGGGGTACGGGTTCGTCGACATGCCCCGGGCCGATGCCGAACGGGCGATCGCCGCGATGCACGGGGCGCCTCTCGGCGGCCGGGACCTCACGGTCCGACTCGCCGCCGAACGCCAGCGGGGATAGGGCCTCGGGGCGCCGCGACCTCGCTCGACGGGGATCATTCGCCGCGGTAGTCACCGACCGTCGGCCGCCAGCCGAGGTTCCGGGAGATCGCCTCCGCCGCCGCCAGCACCGCCCCAACGTGACTCTCCATTCCCGTGGCCTGCAGGCGGAGCACGGGGCCGGCAGATGACACCGCGGCAATCACCGCCCCTGAGGCGTCGCGAATCGGGGCGCCTACCGACGCGATGCCGACACTCGACTCATTCAGGTTCACCGAATAGCCCCGGGCCCGGACGCGGCGCAGCTCCTCCAGGAACTCCGTGGAGTCCGTGATGGTGTGGGGTGTCAGGCCCGCCAGCTCCCATCCGTCCAACACGCGGTCCAACTCCTCGGCCGGCAGCGCGGCCAGGAGCACCTTTCCGGTTCCGCTGGCGTGCGCCCAGTTGCGCCGACCCACGTCGTTGAAGAGCCGCAGGGTATGGGGGGATTCGATCCGTTCGACGAACACCACCTGGCGACCATCCAAGAGGGCAACCTGAACGGTCTCACCGGTCAACTTCCACAACTCCTCGAGCGGTCCGATCGCCGCTGCGTGGAAGTCCTTGTCGATGGCGGCCGCTGCGCCCAACTCCGCCAGCACCAGCCCCAGTCGATAGCGGCTGGTGGTCGCGTCCTGGATGAGGAACCCCTCCGCGGCGAGCGTGCTCACCAGCCGGTGCACGTTGCTCTTGCCCAGGCCGAGCCGCCGCGCCAGCTCGGACACACCCAGGTCCCCGGGAGCATCCCGGAAGGCCTTGAGCACTAGCAGCGCATTCCGAACCGTCGTGAGTATCTGACCCACCCGACAACCCTTTCTCGTTCTCGACGCAGTGTACCGTTATTTGGAACACGTTTGACCGATTAAGAACCATCTGACGTAGATACGTTCCTATATGCGCGATATCGGTTTGATATCCGTCACACTGCTCCCTAGCATCCGCCGCACCTCGCACGAAGGGAGCCAACGATGGCCGATGCCGACTACGACGCAGTGGTGGTGGGAGGCGGACACCACGGGACCATCATCGCCTGCTACCTCGCTCGGGCCGGCATGAGCGTCGCCGTCCTCGAGAGGCATCCGGACCTGGGCGGAGCCGCCATCAGCGAAGAAGGCCCGGCACCCGGCTACCGGCAGAACCCGTGTGCCCACTTCACTCGCTTCTACGGCCACCCGGCGTACAAGGACTTCAACCTGCGCGACGAGGGGTTGCGGTACACGTTCCCCGACCAGAACGAGGGAGTCCTCTTCGAGGATGGGAGCAGCTTCATCGGGTACTCGGCGTTCCGCGTGGTCGATCCCGAGACCGGTAGGACGGAGTTCGCCCAGGAGAACGTCGACAAGACCTACGACCAGATCCGCCAGTTCTCGGAACGCGACGCCGAGACGTACCTCGACCTGCTCGACAAGTACCAGCGCTACTGGAAGCAGGCCTTCCACGCCCAGCGATTCACACCTCCCCCCGCCTGGGGTGAGCCCGACCAACTCGAAGCCCTTCTCGACATCCCCGACTCCGGCCTGGAGCCCGTCCATCAGTTCATGACCGTGCGCCAAGTGGCGTACGACTTCTTCGAAAGCCCCGAACTGCGCACGCTGTTCATGCGGGCTACCCCCACGTCGAGCGGCCTGTTCGCCGACGACGTCATGGGCCTCCAGGTGCTCGTGCACGCCATGGGCCTCGTGTTGTCATTTGAACCGGCCTCGATCGCGGTCGGAGGAACGCAGTCGATCACCGACGCCTTGGTGTCGGCGGGTGGGAAGCTCGGAGTCGACTACTTCACCGGGCGCGAAGTCGACCGCGTCGCGGTCACAGACGGGAGGGCGACAGGTGTCCGGCTCTCCGATGGGTCGGAGATCTCGGCGCCGCTCGTCGTGAGCGACCTGGGTGTCCCCCAGACAATGCTGCGCCTGCTGCGGGACCAGCCACTCGGTCGCAAGCTGCTGCACCGTGTGCGCAACATCCACTACGACCGCTCCCAGATCCTCTGGGGCAATGTTGCGGTTCATGAGCTGCCTGAGTACACGGCGGAGGCGCAGAACCCGGGCCTTGGTCTCCTGCCCCGTCTCTACTGGGGCCCCAAGGACCCGGACTACTACGCCTCCAAGTACCAGCACGAGATCTTCCTGTTGGGCTTCCCGCAGAGGCTCCACATGCTCACCGCGCCCGACTCCATCTGGGATGACACACGGGCCAAGCCGGGTACCCACACGATCCTCGTCGAGGACTTCAGCGCGCCGGCCCGCTTCTTCTCCCCCCGGGAGTGGGGTCGGATCAAGACCGAGTTCGTGGATCTCCTGCTGGAGCAGTGGCAGGCCCTCGCCCCCAACATGACGCGCGACAACGTGATCGCCGACCGCATCTACAGCCCGTACGACGTCCTGGCCAGCCACCCCGACATGCTCGAGGGCGGCTGGTCCGAGGGGACGATGATGGCGTCCCAGCTGGGTCGCTTCCGGCCGTTCCCTGAGATCTCCGGCTATCGCACGCCCATCGACGGCCTCTACATCTGCTCGAGCAACCTGCACTCCGCCGGTGGCATCGGGCGCGGCAGCTCGTACAACTGCTTCCAGGTCATCGCCGACGACCTCGGACTCGGCTGAGGTCGGCCGCGTGCTGGGCCGGTTCCGGGGCCGCGGACATCGACTGGGGTCGGCGTGCGGATCGTAGTTCTCGTCAAGCAGGTCGCCGATCCCTTGCTGCCCGTCTCGGACCTGGCCATCTCACCGGGCGGGACGAAGGTCCTGGGACCCGCCAATGTGCCGCCGGTTGTCAACGGATACGACGAACAGGCACTGGAGGCCGCCCTCCGAATCAGGGACACCGGCCGGGGGGAGTGTGAGATCATCGCCCTGTCGGCGGGATCCGGCTTCGCGATCGACGTCCTGCAGCGCTCCCTGACCGAGGCGGACGACCTCGTCCTCATCGAGGATGACTCCCTGGACACACCGGACTCGAGCCTCATCTCGCGGGCGTTGGCGGCAGCGATCGGCCGACTGGGTGCCGTCGACCTCGTACTGTGTGGGCGCCAGGCATCCGACTGGGACCACGGACAGGTACCGCTCAGCCTGGCAGAGCTCCTCGGGTGGCCGTGTGCGACCCTGGCCCGACAGGTCACCGTTGACGATGACATCGTGACGGTCGAACGGGTGCTGAGCGATCGATACCAGGTGATGCGGTGTGAACTTCCGGCCGTGGTGACCGTCACCAGCGAACTGGGCGAGCTGCGCTACCCGACCATGCAAGCACGACTCCAGGCGAGGACACGCCGACCTCGCCGCCTCTCCCTGAGCGATCTCCACCCTGTGGGCAACCATGACGGCGGGTCGGTCCTCATGGGCCTATCGCTGCAACAGGAGACCCGCGACTGCACGCTGATCGACGGCAAGGACGGGGCCGAGGCGGGCCGGCGCCTTGCTTCCGTGCTCATCGAATCAGGGTTCGTCGCAGGCTCCCAAGGAGCGACGTGATGGGACGGATCCTCGTCCTCGGGGAAACCCACGCAGGAGACCTGGATCCGGGATTCTGGGAACAGGTCTCAGCCGCCGTGCACCTCGGAGAGCAGACCGGATGGGCGTTCGAGGTGCTGGTCGTCGGCAGCTCCACCGAGGACGCCGTCACCGCCGCTACCCGGAGCGGGGCCGATCGCGTTCGCTCCGTCGACCATCCTCGATTGGAGAGTCCTTGGCCCGAGGCCGTGGCCGAGGTGATGGCGGCGGCCTGTGACCGGCGGACGTACGCGGCCCTGGTGATGCCACGATCACTGCTCGGCGCAGAGGTCGCGGCCCGGCTGGCAGCGCGGCTGGGCGCCGGGATGGCCATGGATGTGATGACCCTGCGGCTGGACGGGGAGGGGCTCGTGGTGACCCGGCCCGTCTTCGGCGGGGCGGCCACGGCGACGATTCGCCTCACGGCGAGCCCGTGGATCCTCGTACCTCGCACGGGGAGCTTCCCGTCGACCGGACCCACCACCGACCCGACCGTGGAGCCAAGCCCATTCGCCACCCGCCTCGATGACGCGTCCTTTGGGACGACCATCGTGTCACAGGAGTACCAGGAGACCGAGGGGCAGGACCTCGCCCGGGCCCGCGTGGTCGTCGCCGGCGGCCGAGGGATGGGGGGGCCCGAACCGTTCCGGCTGCTCCGGGAGATCGCCACCCGTCTCGACGGCACCGTGGCCGCCTCCCGCCCACCATGCGACGCGGGTTGGGTGGAGCCAAGGCTGCAGGTCGGGCTGACAGGCACGACGGTCGCGGCCGATCTCTACGTGGCGGTCGGGATCTCGGGAGCCAGCCAGCACATGACGGGGTGTTCCTCCTCCCGTGTCATCGTCGCGGTCAACAACGACCCCAATGCCCCCATCTTCCGGATGGCGAGCCACGGCGTGGTCGGCGACTGGCAGGATGTCCTTCCGGCACTCCTCGACGGCCTGTCAGCGGGTCTGCCGTCGGGCCCGGCCGGGACCGGGCGGCGAACGTGATGATGCTCATCGACGGAACGTGGACTTCGGGCGAGAGCGGTCGAGTCATCCAGGTGACCGACCCGGCGACAGGAGCCCACGTCGGTGAGGTTCCCGACGCATCGGCTGCCGACGTGCACGAGGCGTGCGTGGCGGCCGCCACGGCGTTTCCGACATGGCGAACGGTGCCGGCCGCGGAGCGATCCCGGCTCCTGCGGGCCGCCGCCGCCGAACTCCGCACCCGAGCCGATGCCCTTGCCGCCACCCTCACCTCCGAGTTGGGACGCCCCCTGGGAGGGTCGCTCCAGGAGGTGACGCGGACCGCCGACCTCGTCGACTACTTCGCCGAGGAGGGGGTCAGGCTCCGCGGTGAGATCCCGTTGGTGAGCATTCCCGACGAGCGCATCCTCATCGTGAGAGAACCGGTCGGCGTCGTCGCAGCCATCGCACCCTTCAACTACCCCCTCACGTTGCTGTGCATGAAGGTGGCCCCAGCCCTGGCCACGGGGTGCACGGTCGTCGCGAAGCCGGCGTCGACGACCCCGCTCAGCACCCTCATGCTCGCCGAGGCATTCCAGGATGCCGGACTCCCACCCGGTGTCCTCAACATCATCACGGGTCGTGGGGACGAGGCCGGTCGTGCGCTGGTCGAGCATCCGATCCCCCGCAAGGTGAGCTTCACCGGCGGGACTGCGGCTGGCAAGGCGATCGCGGGTGCTGCGACGGGAACGCTCAAACGGGTGACGCTCGAACTGGGAGGCCAGAGTCCCGCCATCGTGACTGATGACGTGGACCTGGACCGGACGATCCCCGGTCTGGTGAGGCAGGCGTACGCCAACACCGGCCAGTACTGCTACCGGGTGAGCCGGGTCTACTTCGCAGGCGCTGGGTACGAGGAGTTCTGTGCCGCCTTCGCCCGGGCCGCGTCCGACCTGGAGCTCGGGAACGGCTTCGATCCGGCAACAGAGGTCGGGCCGCTGATCGACGAAGCCGGCTACCTCCGGGCCCAATCGCATGTGGATGACGCCGTCTCCAAGGGAGCACGCCTCCTGTCCGGAGGAGAGCGGCTTCGGGGTACGACGTACGCGGGTGGCTACTTCATGGCACCAACCGTGCTCGCAGACACGGACCACTCGATGCTGGTGATGCGAGATGAGACCTTCGGCCCCGTGGTCGGCATCATGGCTGTGCGAGACGTGGACGATGCCGTGGCGCATGCCAATGACTCGAGGTACGGGCTCGCGGCGTACGTCTTTTCCGGCGACACGGCCACGGCGCTGGGCGTGGCGGATCGGTGCGAGGCGGGAACCGTCTGGGTCAACGGGATCCATCGAACCTACGATTTCGCGCCGTTCGGTGGATACAAGGAGAGCGGGTGGGGACGGGAGAAGTCGAGATTCGGCCTGGATGAGTACACGGAACTGAAGACGATCTACCTCACGACGTGACAAGATTCGAGACCCGAAAGGCGAGGAGCGTGTGAGTACCAGGACCCTTGACGGCCGGGTCGCAATCGTCACCGGTGCCGCGCGAGGCCTGGGTCGCGCCATCGCCGAACGCCTCGGGGCCGAGGGTGCACACCTCGTCCTGGCCGATGTCGAGGTCGACGGCGTCCGGGATACGGCTCGGGTTCTCACGGACCGGGGCATCGACGCGCTTGCACTCAATGTCGATGTAGCCGACGAAGGAACCGTGCAGGAAATGGCGGATGCCGCACTGGCGCGTCATGGACGCATCGACATCCTCGTGAACAACGCCGCCGTGTACGGGGCCCTCCGCCGGCGTCCGTTCACCGACATCCCGGTCGAGGAGTGGAACCATGTCATCGACGTGAACCTGAGGGGGCCGTTCCTGTGCGCCCGAGCGGTGTTCCCTGCCATGCGAGACAGCGATCAGGGCCGCATCGTGAACATCGCATCGGCGGTCTTCTTCAGCGGCTCCCCGCAATGGGCCCACTACGTGTCGTCCAAGGGGGGCCTCATCGCCCTGACCCGGGCCCTGGCGATGGAGGTCGGGATCCACGGCATCACGGTCAACGCGGTCGCCCCCGGCTTCACGATGACCGAGGCCAGCATGTCCCTCATCGAGGATGCGGCCCTGTACGGAGTTGAGCGCGGCGCCATCAGGCGGGCAGAGACGCCAGACGACGTTGTGGGGACGGTGGCGTTTCTCGCCTCGGATGAGGGCCGGTTCATCACCGGCCAGACCATCGTCGTCGACGGGGGCCGGCAACTGCACTGATCGCGACCGGTGTGTGACTGCGACCTCGGACGACGCCGCGGCGGTCAGGCCTCGAGGACGGCAAGGCGGTCCCGGGCGACCCGGGTGAGCTCGACCGCGCCCGTCGCCACCGCGATCGTCCACAGGGCGTAGGCAACCCCGTGGAACGTCGCAATCGAGTCCGTGACGAAGATGCCGATCCACAGGAACACCGATCCGACATGTCCGGCGGACAGGCTCAACCACGTGCCGCCGAGGCGCGCGGTGCCGTCGGGCCTGGAGAACATGGGTGGGAAGACGGCGATCCCGAACATGAGCACCCAGCCGTAGATGAGCGCCGTGGGTGCATTGGCCTCCACGATGCCGCCGTCGAAGCCGCCCAACTCCAGGAGAACCAGGGGTGCCCCCAGCACCGGGGCCAGCAGCCAGAAGTACGAAGTGACGAGATGCCAGGGTCCCGGGTGACCCCACGCGCCCCGCAGTGATCGCGCCATGCCGACGAGGAGCCAGACGGTCGCCCCCAGGTGAAGGAGCAGTCCGGGCACGGTGGCGTAGAGAGACCCGGTCCACGGGCCGATCACGAGGCCGAGAGCCCCGAGGGACATCATCCAGAAGATCGAACCCTTCTTGGAGGCGATCCAGAGGGGACGACCGGTCCACGCCTCGAAACGGTCGAAGACGAGGCCCGCGAAGACCAGGGACATGAAACCCCAGTTGTTGGCGTGGATGTGAACTTCGAGGGGAACCTTTACCGACAGCGCCTCACCCCATCCAAACCAGAGTCCCGTGCCGAGGTACACACCAAGCAGCAGGAACCCCAGGCCCGCCACGTAGAAGCGAGCCGAGCTCCGGGCCCCGTCGCCGCGAAGCCGAATGGTCAATGAGGTCACGGCCGAGAAGACGAGGGTGCCACCGGAGAAGATGACCCAGCCGCTCTTGAGGGGGATGCCGACGAGGAGCACGACGATGCCCCCGGTCAGGAGGAACCACTCGCTCCATCGGGTCGTCTGCTTGCGGCCGGCGATCGTGGGAAGAAACGCGAAGATCGCCTCGGTCATGGCACCGAGCGTGATGAGGTGGATACGCACCCAGCGCAGCCCTGCGAACCATTCGAGGACCGCGAATCCCGTCAGTGACGATCCGGCCGCGGCGAGGACGGCGAGCGCCAGGAAGAGCGCGGCGGTGAGCAGGTACGGAATCAAGGGTCACCTCCGATGGTGAGACGGGTCCTACATTTCGATACGGCAGCGTATCGTAACTTAGGTAGGCCGTCAACTCCGGCAGAGCGCCGACCACACCATTTCCAGGCGTGCTCGGACGGCGTCGGGGTCCTGCTCCGACCGGGTGAGGAGGCTCACCAGCATCGGTCCGACGAGCAGGTCGAGGGCCACCGCCACGTCGAGGTCCGGGTCGAGTTCGCCCCGTTCGATGCCCCGTTCGAGGATCACAACGAGGGGGGCCAGGCGAGGAGAGAGCATGACCCGCCGGAACTCGTCGAACAGGTCAGGGTGGGCCGCGGCCTGGACGATGAAGGTCCCGAGCAGCGTTGCCCCCGGGGCTTCGGTCATGGCCGACCACTTCGTCGACATGAACGTGTGGAGATCCTCGAACGTGTCGCCCGAGTCGGGAACGTCGGGGTCGGTGGCAAGCGCCCCCATGGCCGCTGCCACCACCTCGCTCTTGGACGAGTAGCGGCGGTAGAGGGTCGACTTGCTCACGCCCGCCCGGGCCGCGATGCCCTCCATGCTCAGTGCGGTGAAGCCCACCTCACCGAGGAGGGAGAGCGCGGCCGAGAGGATTGCCTCGTCGGCGCGGGGGTCGCGCTTGCGGCCGCGGGCCGGAATGGTTGCCATGGTCGACCATGGTAGGGAGTCGCCGGTCACGTCGGCCGTTCGCCGCCCGGCACGGGTGACAGCCCAGCCGGCCCTGTCCATCAGCCCGGGCATCCGGCCACAATGGCCGGATGGAGATCGGGATCACGACGTTTGCCGAGACCTATCCCGACCCTGCCACCGGGGAAACGGTGACCCACGGAGAGCGGATACGACAGGTCCTGGCCGAGGCCCGGCTGGCCGACGAGGTCGGCCTCGACATCTACGCAATCGGTGAACACCATCGCCCCGACTTCGCCGTCTCGTCGCCGGCGACCGTCCTCGCCGCCGTCGCCGCGACGACCGACCGGATCCGCCTGAGCCCCGCGGTGACGGTGCTCAGCTCCGACGACCCCGTTCGCGTCTATCAGCAGTTCGCCACCCTGGATCTCATCTCCCGGGGGCGAGCCGAGCTCATGGTCGGTCGAGGGTCGTTCACCGAGTCGTTTCCCCTCTTCGGCCAGTCCCTGGCCGACTACGACGACCTCTTCACCGAGAAGCTCGACCTCCTCCTGGCGGTCCGGGACTCCGAGTTCGTCACCTGGTCGGGGCGGTTTCGGCCCCCGATCGAAGGGCGCGGGGTCTATCCGCGCTCGCAGCAGGACCCGCTCCCGGTGTGGGTGGCCGTCGGCGGAACGCCTCAGTCGGCGGTGCGCGCTGCCGAGCGCGGCCTGCCGATGGCCTTGGCGATCATCGGCGGACAGCCGGATCGGTTCGCGGTGTTCACCCGGATCCATCGCCAGACGCTCGTCCAGTCCGGCTTCGACCCGGCCCGCGTCCCGATCGCGGTCCACGCCCACGGGTTCGTCGGCCGCACCACCGCCGGGACCGTCGACGAGTACTACCCGTCCTACGCCCTCCCGATGAGCAAGCTCGGCGCCGAACGAGGTTGGGGGCCCATGACCCGAGCCCAGTACGACGTCATGTGCGGGCCGAGCGGCTCGCTGGTGATCGGCGATCCGGCGACGGTGGCAGCCAAGATCATCCGCTGGGGCGAGG
>JBFKVA010000029.1:0-25166 GCA_041635475.1 Acidimicrobiia bacterium
ACCCCGGCCTGGATGGCGCCGAGGCACAGGACCATGAGGTTCGGTGGGAGGTTGTTGGTTTCGAGACCGGGGTCGCCGAGCATCGAGGGGTGGTAGGGACCGAACGTCAGCCCGATCCATATGCCGACGGCCCCGATCGCGATGAGCTGATAGGACCGGCGCGGCTTGTGCCAGCCACCGGCGCCGGCGTGGTGCACCGCGGACCAGGCCACGATCATGTTGAGCCAGCCCGCCCACCCCTGCCCGAGGCCGTAGCGGGCGAGGTCGAGGAGTGCCACGATGCCGATGATCGACCACAGGACCGGCTTGTGTCCGAACCGCCGGTCGAGCCTGGCGACGAGCGGGGTCAGCGTCACGATCGGCGTGTACACGGCCAGGAACCACAGCGGCACGAGGGCGCTCTTGGTGGCCAGTTCGGCGAGTGGCCGGTTGATCGTCCAGAGCAGGTTGCCCACGATCCCCCAGGTCACCACCAGGGTGATCACCGGTGTCCAGAGGCGTCGGATCCGCTGCCAGACCCAGACGGCGGGAGCGTCGCCCTTGGCGAAGGCGCGGGCCCAACTGGCGTGGTTGGACGTTCCACCGACCCAGAAGAAGAGCGGCATGATCTGGACGAACCACGTTGCGGTCGCCGCCCACCCGATGGCACCGACCACCGGCAGGATCGTGACTGAATCCGTTGCCCAGTCGAGGGGGACCCGCGGAACCCAGATCGCAGACAGCAGGAGGTGGGCGACCACCACGATGAACAAGGCCGCGGCCTTGGTCGCATCGGCCACCCGGTCGCGGTCGGGCGGTGTGAGCTGGTCGAGGCGTCGGGCAGCGCGGGCCCAACCGGTCCGGAGTCGTGTGATCACGCCCGAGACTGTACGGAGTCCCCGGGGCGACTCGGTGGCATTGGTGGCGCGGGGTCCCGCGGACTCCCGCGAATGGTCCGGTGTACTCGGAGCGAGCCTCGATTCGCCGGTGTAACGTCGCCCGGTGCGCCTGGAGGAAACGCTTCGTCCCTTCCGGGATCCATTCGATCCGAGGTGAAGATGACCCCACACTCTCGACCGTTTGGCTCGCGCCTGATGGGTGCCGTCGCTGCCGTGCTTCTCGCGCTGGCGGCCTGTGCCCCCGCGGCGGATGTCGGCACCACGGCCTCGACCGCGGCCACCGCGCCCACCACACCCTCCCCGCAGATCACCGGTTCTACGGAGGCCGGGGATGTCGACCACGCGACGCTTGTCTTCACGGGAGGGACGGTCTTGACGATGGACCGGGTGGGCCGGGTCGCCGAAGCGGTCGCGGTGAAGGACAACCTCATCGTGGCCGTCGGTTCCAAGGCGGAGATCGAGGCATTGATCGGCCCTCGGACGCTCGTGGTCAACCTGGCCGAGCAGATCCTGCTCCCAGGCTTCGTCGATGGGCATGCCCACTACTACACGGCCCCCGACGCGCTGGGGTTGGATCACATCGGCATCCAGGACCACATGTTGTCGGTGGGTGTGACCACGGCGGCGGAGATGACCGTCACTCCCGACCTGCTTGCAGAACTGTCCCGCCTGGATGACGAGGGCGAGATCAGGGTGCGGACGTCGCTCTACCTCGCCCACAACACCTCCTGCGGCGAGCTCCTCGACCCGTGGATCCTCGATGTTCGCCCGACGAGGGGGTGGGGTGAGCGCCTCCGGATCGGAGGAGTGAAGGTGTTCAACGACGGCGGCTCGTGCAACGTCCCTGCCTCGAGCTACGAGAGGCCCAACGGCGGGAGGGGAGACCTCTACATGACGGCAGGCGAGATCACCGACGTGGTCACCCTGTACGACCAAGCGGGGTACCAAGTGGCCCTCCACGCATTGGGGGATCGAGCGATCAAGGAAGTGCTCGACGGACTGGAGGCCGTGATCGGCGACTCGGGCAATCCTCGTCGTCACCGGATCGAGCACAACACCTCACTCCCCCCCGAGATGCGGGACCGCTACGACGAGGTGGGAGCGGTCGCGATGACGTTCGGCTCGCTCAACACGTGCTTCCTGCTGGGACAGGACGATCGGTTCCGGTTCTCGATGCCGGTCGAGTACCAGGAGTGGGAGTGGCCCTGGCGGGACCTGCTCGACCTCAACCCCGGCACCGTGTTCGCCTGGCACGGTGACTTCCCCGTCTTCGAGGACTCCACCCCGATCGGAAACCTGGCGGGGTATGTGACCCGTCGTCAGGTTCGCCCCGATGGCACGATGTGCGAACCGGAGCCGTACCATGCCAAGCACGCCATCACGGCCGGAGAGGCCCTATGGATGATGACCGCGGGCTCGGCCTTCGCCCTGGATCGCGACTCCGAGGTCGGTTCGATCGAGGTCGGCAAGCTGGCCGACCTGGTGCTGCTCTCCGAGGATCCGAGGGCGGTCTCGGCCGACGACCTGTTCGGGCTCTCCGTCGAGCTGACCGTCCTCGACGGGGAGATCGTGCATTGCGGATCCACGAGGGCGGACCTGTGTGACGGGCCGCCTCTGATCGTGTCTTCCACCACCACGACGACCGAGCCGTCCTTCACTCCGCTGACGTTCTCCGCCTCGTCGTCGCTCACCACCAACCCGCCCGAACTGGCGGGTGACGGGGACCTCGACTCGCATTGGAGCTCTGGGAGTTCCGCTCCCCAATGGATCGAACTCGCCCTGGAGTCGGAGACGGTTGTGACCGGGCTGCGGCTCCTGGTCAGTCAGTTCCCCGAAGGGTTCACACGTCACGTGGTCCTGGGTCGCCTCGCCGGTGGCGACCTCGTCCGACTCGCCGAGCTGGCCGATGTGACCGCCGAGCGCGACCTGCTCACCGTCTCCTTCAGCGAGCCGCGGGCGATCGTGGGTGTCCGTATCGAGACGGTGGAGAGCCCGTCCTGGGTCGCGTGGTTCGAGATCGAGGTCATCGCCGAGTCCTGAGGGCGACCGGGGGCCCCACGGGGCCCCCAGGCGCGCGACGAGTCCGCCTGTAAGCCGGATTCTGTACCGAGTTGCCTCGGCGATGGCCATCCATCTGGGACCGCCATTGCTGGTCGGCCTCGTGCAACCCACCTGGGACGTGACGGGCGGGCCACCCTGTCCCTGCTTGGTCTTGCTCCGGACGGGGTTTGCCGAGCCGGCCCGGTCACCCGGGTCGCTGGTGGGCTCTTACCCCACCGTTTCACCCTTGCCTGTGCGCCCGAGGGCGCCATCGGCGGTCTGCTCTCTGTTGCACTTTCCGTCGGCTCGCGCCGCCTGGGGGTTACCCAGCGTCCTGCCCTGCGGAGTCCGGACTTTCCTCGGTGGGCTTTCGCTCACCGCGGCCATCCGGCGGACTCGTCGTGGTGAAGTCTACGACTGCCGCGTGGCTCGACGATGGGCGATCGCGCCGCCGACCGCGCCGAGGACGAGTCCCATGACCACGAAGAGGCCGATGGTGCCGGTGGTGGCGGGCGAACCGTCCAGGACCGACAGCATCGTGATGGCGCCCGTGAAGAGCACCCCGGCGGCTGCAGCGTTGAAAACTGCCGCTCGGGAGAGGCGCCCGGCGACGTAGCCGGCCCCCAACGCCCCGACGAACGCCCCGACGGTGATCGGCCCGGTGGGGTCATCCGTTCCCAGGGCGAGCCCGATGGCCCATGCCGCCACGGCGACGAGGGCCGCCACCAGGAACCCGGAGGCGATACCCGTCACCACACCGAGGAGATTGAGGCGCATGGTGGGGGAGGCTACGCCTCCGTCCGGTAGAAGCGTCCGCGTGCCCAGAGGGCGACGTAGACGAGTCCGACGAGAACGGGCACCTCGATGAGCGGTCCGACCACCCCGGCGAGCGCTTCGCCCGAGGTGACACCGAACACCCCGATGGCGACGGCGATGGCCAGTTCGAAGTTGTTGCTGGCGGCGGTGAACGCCACGCTGGTGTTCTTCTCGTAGGACAGTCGGAGCCGGAGCCCCAAGGCAAAGGAGGCGGCCCACATCAGTCCGAAGTACACGAGTAGCGGGAGTGCGATGCGGGCCACGTCGAGCGGCTGGGCGGTGATGGTCTCGCCCTGGAGGGCGAAGAGAACGACGATCGTGAACAGCAGCCCGTACAGGGCCCACGGAGCGAGCGCGGGCAGGAACCTCGTTTCGTACCATTCGAAGCCCCGGGTGCGCTCTCCCCATCGCCGAGTGAGGTAGCCGCCAGCCAGGGGGATGCCCAGGAAGACCAGCACGATCTTGGCGATCTCGCCCATCGACACGTCGAGGGCGGCGGTGTCGAGTCCCAGCCAGGCTGGGAGCAGTTCCAGGTAGAAGTAGCCGAGGACGGAGTACGCCACGATCTGGAATACCGAGTTGAGGGCGACCAACACCGCGGCGGCTTCCCGGTCACCGCACGCGAGATCGTTCCAGATCAACACCATGGCGATGCAGCGGGCCAGCCCGATGATGATCAGGCCGGTCCGATACTCGGGGAGGTCGGGCAGGAACAGCCAGGCGAGGGAGAACATCAGCGCCGGCCCGACCACCCAATTCAGCACCAACGAGGCGACCATGAGTGTTCGGTCGGTGGCGATCTCACCGATCTTCGAGTACCGGACCTTGGCGAGGACCGGGTACATCATGGCCAGCAACCCGACGGCGATCGGCAGGGACACCGAGCCGATCTTGACCGCGTCCAGCCAGTCGTTGAGACCGGGCATCACCCGGCCCAGGCCCAGCCCGGCGGCCATGGCGGTGAGGATCCACACCGGTAGGAACCGATCGACGAGTGACAAACGGGCAAGGGCTGGCCCCGCGGTGGGCGGCTCTGCCATCACCTTGGGGTTCCGAACGGAGGGTGCTCCGCCAGCACCGGGACAGGTTCGAGGAGGAAGGCGGGCACGGCCGGATGGTAATCCCGCCGGCGGTCCAAGGGCCGGGCCCCCGGACGCCGCAGGCCCGGTGCAGGCCGACCAGCGGGGTGAACGGCCGGACCGGAAACTCCCCAGGATCGGTAGTGTCGGTGCCCTCGTCGGGACGTAGGGAACGACGATCACCATGACCCCATGAGGAGGACCAATGTCGGATTCCGCGAGCCTGTGCCCGTTCTCCGGTGCGCACACGAGGATCGGGACCACGCCCCTTGAGAAGTGGTGGCCGAACCAGCTGAACCTGAAGATCCTCCATCAGCATTCACCGCAAGCGAACCCGATGGGAGAGGAGTTCGACTACGCCGCCGAGTTCGCCTCCCTCGATCTCGATGAGGTGCGTGCCGACATCGAGCAGGTGATGACGACCTCCCAGGACTGGTGGCCCGCCGACTACGGACACTACGGTCCGCTGTTCATTCGCATGGCTTGGCACGCGGCAGGCACCTATCGTGTCCACGATGGTCGGGGCGGGGGAGGGTCCGGGGCACAACGGTTCGCTCCGACCAACAGCTGGCCCGACAACGCCAACCTCGACAAGGCCCGCAGGCTGCTGTGGCCGGTGAAGGCCAAGTACGGAAGGAAGCTCTCATGGGGTGACCTCCTCATCTTCGCCGGGAACTGCGCCCTCGAGTCCATGGGGTTGAAGACGTTCGGCTTCGGCGGCGGGCGCGTCGACGTGTGGGAACCGGACGACGTCACCTACTGGGGTCCCGAAGACGAGTGGCTCGGCGACGAGCGGTACAGCGGCGAGCGCGACCTCGAGCGCCCACTGGGCGCCGTGCAGATGGGCCTCATCTACGTCAACCCGGAGGGACCCAATGGCAAGCCGAGCGCGCTGGCCGCAGCCAAGGACATTCGTGAGACATTCGCTCGGATGGCCATGAACGATGAAGAGACGGTTGCCCTCATCGCCGGGGGCCACACCTTCGGCAAGACCCACGGTGCGGTCGACGCTCAGTACATCGGCCGCGAGCCGGAAGGTGCTCCGATCGAGAACCAGGGGTTCGGTTGGAGCAACAGCCATGGCAGTGGGAAGGCCGCCGATGCCTACACGAGTGGCCTCGAGGGTGCGTGGACGTCCGAGCCGACCCGGTGGGACAACGGGTTCTTCGACATCCTCTTCGGCTACGACTGGGACCTCACCAAGAGCCCGGCCGGGGCCTGGCAGTGGATCCCGACCGACCCCGCGGCCGCCGACCTGGTCCCCGACGCTCACGATCCCCACCGGCGGCACACGCCGGTCATGCTCACCACCGACCTGGCCCTGCGGATGGACCCGATCTACGGGCCGATCGCTCGTCGCTTCCACGAGAACCCCGACGAGTTCGCCGACGCGTTCGCACGAGCCTGGTTCAAGCTGACCCATCGCGACATGGGTCCCCGCCCCCGGTACCTGGGGTCCGAAGTCCCGGACGAACGGCTCATCTGGCAGGACCCGGTCCCCGAGGCCGACCACGAACTGATCGACGAGGCAGACATCGCCGCGCTCAAGGACGAGGTGCTGTCATCCGGGCTGACGGTGTCACGGCTCGTCTCCACGGCCTGGGCTTCGGCGGCGACGTTCCGCGGTACGGACAAGCGCGGCGGCGCCAATGGGGCTCGGATCCGCTTCGCCCAGAAGGACTGGGAAGTGAACGATCCCGGTGCCCTCGCCGAAGCCTTGACGGTCCTCGAAGAGGTGAAGGCCGCGTTCAACGGCTCCCAAGCCGGCGACAAGAAGGTGTCGCTGGCCGACCTGATCGTGCTGGGAGGGTGTGCCGCTGTCGAGAAGGCAGCGAAGGACGCCGGTTTCCCCGTCGAAGTTCCGTTCACCCCGGGACGCACGGACGCCCTGTTGGAGGAGACCGATGTCGACTCCTTCGCGGTGCTCGAACCGTTGGCCGATGGGTTCCGCAACTACAAAGCGGCCGCCGTCGACCGCCCGGATGCCGAGGCGCTCGTCGACCGAGCCTGCCTGCTCACACTGTCCGCCCCCGAGATGACGGCCCTCGTCGGAGGCATGCGGATGCTGGGAGCCAACCACGGTGGCTCGACGCTCGGCGTCTTCACCGACCGGACCGGGGCTCTCACGAACGACTTCTTCGTCAACCTCCTCGACATCGCCACCGAGTGGACCGAGGCGGCCGATGAGCCCGGCGTCTACGAGGGGCGAGACCGTGCCTCGGGGGAACTGCGGTGGACGGCAACCGGAGCCGATTTGATCTTCGGATCGAACTCGCAGCTCCGAGCCGTCGCCGAGGTGTACGCCGAGGCCGGTGGAGGCGAGAAACTCGTCAACGACTTCGTCGCCGCATGGCACAAAGTCATGGAACTGGACCGCTTCGACCTCCGATAGGGGGCTGGTCGAAGCTGGCGTGTGGTCCACCGAACCCCCTTCACGCCAGGAGGTCCTCCTCGAGGTAGTCCTCCAGGTTGAGGACCCAGCCGGTCGGCAGCTGCCAATGGTGGCCGCCGTTCACCATGTGCTGGATGTAGTCGAGGGCCGGGGACCCCTCGGCTCCGCCGTCCACCACATGCGTGACGACCTGGTATCGCCGACCTTCCCGGTCGACGGCCGAGAAGCTGTTCGTCTGCACCCGCCCGTTCAACGCCTCTTCGGCGTCGATGGCCGCCAGGTCCGAGGCGGAGATGAGGAACACGGCGCCCCACACGGTGTTGCCCTCCTGGGCGATGACCGTCGGGATGGCCCCGTTCCATCGCCCGTGGGCGGCGCGGAAGAGGAGCTTCGTCTCCGGGAGGTGGGCGGTGAGGTGGAAGGAGGCGCTCGGCGCCACCCGCGTCATGACCTCCGGGGACAGGAGCGAGGAGTACGCGAAGTAGTACAGGTCGTCGGCGGCCATGGTGATGTCGGTTCGTCGGGGAGGACAAGTCTATTCGGACGGAAGGGGCCCGAGGTGGCCCGAGCACGCCCTGACTGGCCCGGGAAGCACCTACCATCGTCGTCGAATCACTTCGGGAGTACGCAGTGGACTGGGCCAAGACCCTCGGCAAACTTGCTTCGGGAACCGACATCTCGCGCAGCGAGGCCCGCGCCGCGATGCAGGTCGTCATGGCCGGTGAGGCCGCGCCCGCCCAAACCGCGGCCCTCATCGTCGCCCTGCGGATGAAGGGTGAGACCGTCGACGAGCTGACCGGGCTCGTCGAGGCGATGCGGGAAGCCTCGGTGAAATGTGAGGTCGCCGCCCCCGTCGTCGACGTCGTGGGCACCGGTGGTGACCGGTCCGGGACGTTCAACATCTCCACGACGAGCGCGTTCGTGGTGGCAGCCGCCGGTGGGCGGGTGGCCAAGCACGGGAACCGGTCGGCGTCATCGAAGTCGGGAGCGGCTGACGTCCTGGAGGCACTCGGGTACCCACTCGATCTGAGTCCGGGCGCCACCGCCGGGCTCATCGACGAGACCGGGTTCGGCTTCCTGTTCGCCCCCGCCTACCACCCGTCGATGCGCCACGCCGGCCCGGTTCGAACGGACCTGGGTATCCCGACCGTCTTCAACTTCCTGGGTCCCCTCACCAACCCGGCCGGGGCCACGAACCTGGCGATCGGCGTGTCGGACCCGGCCATGGCCGAAAAGATGATCCATGTCCTGCGGGCGCTCGGTGCCGCCAACGCGTTCGTGTACTACGGCGAAGACGGACTCGACGAACTGTCGATCGCGGCCCCGTCGTTCATCTATCGGCTGCGTGAGGGAGAGATCACGGTGGCCGAGTTCACACCCGAGGACTTCGGAGTGGACAGGGGATCCATCGACCAGGTGCGGGGTGGTGACGCCGAGGAGAACGCCACGATCCTCAGGTCGGTGCTCGAGGGTGAGCGCGGTCCACGACGCGACATCGTCCTCATCAACGCGTCTGCTCCCCTCGTGGTGGCCGGCCTGGCGGTCGGTTTCGTCGACGGGGTGAGGGTGGCCCGGGAGACGATCGACTCGGGGGCGGCGGCGGCCACCCTCGACAGGGTGCTCGCCCGCGCCGGGGAGCTGGCCGGTTGAGTGCCACTGGCCTCCTCGACGCCCTTCGGGCCGAAGGGCTGCGGATCACCTCGGCTCGCACGGCCTTGTGCGAGGTCCTGGCCGCCAGCCCCGATGAACACCTGTCGGTGACCGACCTGCGGCGACGGGCCGAGGACCGCATGGGCGCCGTCATGGATGCCTCCACGGTGTACCGGACGATCGAGGTCCTCCAGGAACTGGGTCTCGTCGGGCACGTCCACACCGGCCAGGGTGCGACCGTCGTTCATCTCGCCGACGAACCCCATCACCACCTGAGTTGCCGGCTCTGTGGCATCGTGGTCGACATCCCGGCGGTGGAGGCTCTGGCAGGCCTGCGGCCGATCGCCGACGGGCACGGGTTCGTCGCAGACTCCCTCCACTTCGCCCTGGTCGGCACGTGCCGGGAGTGCGCGGACGAGCAACGCCCTGCCGGGGCGTGACGCATGGCGTGTTTACGGATTGTTGTCCGATGATGCGCGTTGGTACCCAACGACGCCCCGTATCGTCAGTGTCATGACTGCACGACTGGCCGGCCTCCTTGGTGTACTCCTCGTGGTCGCGGCGTGCGCGGCCCCGGCGACCCAGGACGCCGCCGTACCCGCCACCGTGGCGCAGACGAGCCCGGGGACCGAGGCCCCCCTCGTCACCGAAGGTCCGGCCGCCACCGAGTCGCCGGCGGCTCCCGCCACCACCGGCCCGTTGCCCACCGCCCCCCCCGTGCCCGTTCCCGATGGGCCGCCCGCCCCCGACTTCACCCTTGCCATGGGCGACGGCACCTCGTTCACGCTCTCCGAGGAGGCCCGCCCGGTCTTCATGGTGTTCTGGGCCGAGTGGTGAGGAACCTGCCGACGGGAGTTGCCCGTCGTCGACCAACTTGCCGTCGAGTACAAGGACGAGATCGCCTTCATCGCCCTGGCTTGGAAGGGTTCGCTCGAGAAGACCACCGAACGGGCCCGTGAACTCCTCTCGTCGGGCGGGGTCCGCTGGGGCCTCGACGCCGACGAGGTCGTGTTCGGTGCCTACGGCGTGCCCTATCAGCCGGTGACCGTCATGATCGTCAACGGCACCATCGTCGACCAGTGGTCGGGAGCGTTGGGCGAGGCCGCGTTGCGCGAGAAGCTCGACACCCTGGCGAGTTATGGGTAGTGCGCCGGCCTGACGTCCCTATTGCAAAGCCCTTGCAACAAGGTACGCTCGCCGGGTGCACATCCCTGACGGATTCCTCAACGCCACCACCTCCATTGGCACCGGCGTCCTTGCCGTGGGCGGCGTCGGAACCGCCCTCCGTCAGACCGGGCGAACGATCGCCACCGACCGCCGGATCCCCCTGGCCGGCATCTCGGCCGCGGTCATCTTCGTCCTCCAGATGCTCAACTTCCCCGTGGCCCTCGGCACCTCCGGGCACCTCCTCGGTGGGACGCTGGCAGCTGTCCTGCTCGGGCCCTGGCTGGGGGTACTCGTGCTCACCGTCGTCGTCGGCGTCCAAGCCCTTGTGTTTGCCGATGGTGGGGTATCGGCCCTCGGCTCCAACCTTCTCAACATGGCCATCATCACCGTGCTCGTGGGATGGGCGGTCTACCGCCTGGTCCGGGCCATCACGCCGGCTCGACGCTGGGCCGTGACGCTCGCCGTCTTCCTGGCCGGGGTGGCCTCGGTGGTGGCCTCGGCCGTGGCCTTCTCGATCGAGTACGCGGTCGGCGGCCAAGGTGGGGCTCCGTTGGGTGCGCTCGTCGCCGCCATGACCTCCGTGCATCTCGTCATCGGGCTCGGCGAGGGCCTCATCAGCGCCCTCATCGTGGGAGGACTCCTGGCCACCCGCCCGGACGTTGTCGTCGGTGCCGCCGACCTCGACGGCGGACCGCGACTGGGCGACCGGGGCGCGATCGTGGGCGGGCTGGCCCTCCTGGCAGCGCTCGTGTTCGGGATCGCCCCCATCGCGTCGCCCAACCCCGATGGATTGGAACGGGTCGCGCTCGACCTCGGGTTCAACGAGACGGCCACCTCTCACCAGCTCGCCGACAGCCCCCTCGCCGGGTACGTCGTTGACGGGTTGGGGGCGAGCGCCCTGGCGATCGGAGTCGCCGGGTTGGTCGGTGCCGCCGGGGTGGGGCTGGCCGCGTGGTTCCTCACCCGGCTCGCCCGGCGACCAGCCCGACGATGAGTGGTCTCCACACACACGCCCTCTACGTGCACGGGCACAGCACCGCCCACTCCCTGGCACCCCACGTCAAAGTGGCAGCCCTCCTGGCGTTCCTGGCCGCCGTGGTTGCCACCCCGCGTACCGCGGTATGGGCCTTCGCGGTGCACGGGGTCGGCCTGACCTTCGTGATTCTCCGATCCGACCTCTCGCTCGGCTTCGTGGCCCGGAGGATGGCGGTCGAGGTGCCGTTCGTCCTCTTCGCGGTCGTCCTCCCGTTCGTGGGACCCGGGCCGTACGTGGACGTTCTCGGCCTGGGCCTGAGCGCCGAGGGGCTGTGGTCGGCATGGTCGATCCTCGCCCGGGCGACCCTGGGGACCGGGGCCGCCGTGGTCCTGGCAGCCACCACCGAGGTGCCCGACATCCTGGCCGGCCTTGCCCGCCTCCGGGTGCCGGCGGTCCTTGTGGCCATCGCCGGGTTCATGATCCGCTACCTCGACGTCCTCGCCGGTGAACTGGGACGGATGCGCACCGCGGCCGCGGTCCGCGGCTACCGGGCGAGCGGGTTCGGAGCAATGCGGGCGATGGCCGGCATCGCCGGGTCCCTCCTCATCCGAGCCTTCGAGCGGGGTGAACGTATCCACGCCGCCATGGTGGTGCGTGGGTACCGAGGCATCATGCCTCGCCCGTTCAGCACCCCCTCGACCGCGGCCGAGTGGCGCTCGGGGCTCTCTCTCCCGACGGCGGCCTTGGCGGTGGCGGCCCTGGCGGCGGTGCTGTGACCGCCCTGGTTGCCGTGGAAGGCCTGTCGTATCGGTTTCCCGGAGGGGACCTTGCGCTCGATGACGTGTCATTCGAGATCGAGTCCGGCGAACGGGTCGCCCTGCTCGGGCCCAACGGTGCCGGCAAGACCACCCTCGTGCTGGCCCTGCTCGGGGTGGTGATGCCAAGTCGGGGCACGATTGCCATCGGAGGGAAGGCACTGACGCCCGAGTCGGCGTTCGAACTGCGCCGGCACGTGGGCCTCGTGTTCCAGGACCCCAACGACCAGCTCTTCATGCCGACAGTGCGCGACGACGTGGCGTTCGGGCCGGCCAACTACGGGGTGACGGGATCCCGGCTGGCGGACGTCGTGGACGCGGCCCTCGATCGGGTGGGCGCCCGACACCTCGCCGATCGGGCCCCGCACCACCTCTCAGGAGGGGAGCGGCGCCGAGTGGCGATCGCCGGCGTCCTGGCCATGAGCCCTCACCTTCTCGTGATGGACGAGCCGTCGTCCGGTCTCGACCCTGCCGGTCGGCGGGAACTCACCGACCTCCTGGCCGACCTGACCGAGTCGCTGCTCCTCGTCACCCATCATCTCGAACTGGCCGAGGCGCTGTGCGGGCGGGCGCTCGTGCTCGACGAAGGGAGGCTCGTACGGGACGGCACCGTCGAAGAGATCGTGGCGGACGCGTCGTTCCTGCGGAGCCACCGCCTGTCCTGAGACGCGGAGTCAGCTGGGAGGCTGCAACCACGCCCGCAGGTCGGCGTCGTGCTCACCGAGCCCCGGGGGCGGGAGCCGGTAGGAGACCGGGGTACGGGAGAACGCGATGGGGTTGACGATCCCCCTGCGGCCACCGACCTCCACGATGGGCTCGGCGCCCTCATCAGCAGCCAGCGCCAGCGCCTCGGGAATCGTGTTGACCTTGCCGCAGGGAACACCGGCCGCCCGCAGGGTGGCGAGCCAGTGGGCCGAGGATCGGGTCGCGAACCTCGCTCCGAGAGCATCGAGGAGCTCCGACCGGTGCTCGACGCGGTCCCCGTTGGTCACGAACCGGGGATCAGAAACGAGGTCGCCGAGTTCGAGAAGCGTGCATAACGCCCTCCATTGTGGCTCGTTGGCCGTGGCCACGATGATCGTGCCGTCCGCCGTCTCGAACGGTTCGTAGGGGGTGATCGACGGGTGGCTGTTGCCCAGGGGGACGGGAACCACGTTGCCATTGAGCCAGGCCGAGGCCTGGTTGAGGAGGCCGGCTTGGGCAGCTCCCATGAGGCTGAGCTCCACGTGCTGACCGAGTCCCGTCCGTTCCCGATCGAAGAGCGCTGCCCCGACCCCGATGGCGACGTGGTGGGCGGCGAAGATGTCGACCGCCGGGACGCCCACCTTGACCGGGGTACCGTCGGCGGTGCCGGTCGTGCTCATGAGTCCCGACTCGGCCTGGAGGAGGAAGTCGTAGCCCGGCCGGGCACCGCGCCTGCCGTACCCCGAGAGCGAGACGTAGACGAGCCCCGGATTGGCGGGGGCGAGGTCGTCGTAGCCGAGGGTGAGACGGTCCATCCCGCCCGGCTTCATGTTCTCGACCAGGACGTCGGCCCGGGTCGCCAGCTCCCGGGCCAGCGCGTTGTCCACCGGGTCCTTCAGGTCGAGACGGATCGACCGCTTGTTGCGGTTGGCCGCCAAGAAGTAGGTCGAGGTCCCGTCCTCGGTCCACGGCGGCCCCCAGCGCCGGGGGTCGTCGCCGTCGGGGTGCTCGACCTTGACGACGTCGGCACCGAGATCACCGAGGATCTGGCAGGCGAGGGGACCGGCGACGATGCGGGAGAAGTCCGCGACGAGGAGGCCTGCGAAGGGCCCGGGTGCTGCCACCGCGGCGAGTGTAGGAGCGGGATCCACGGGCGCCGGCTACGGGCGGTAGACCGTGCCGGGGCGTTCGCCGGGCGTGGTCCCTTGCTGGATCTGGGTGATGAAGTCGACGAGGATCGGAAGGTCGATGGCGCCGGCCACCCGCCCCACGATCACTCCGTCGCCGTCGATGAAGAAGGTCTCCGGCAGTCCAAACACCCCGAACTCGATCCCGGCCCGACTCCCTGGATCCCGCACGACGAGTTGATGGTCACTTCGCCCGTACGTATCGAGGAACCTGATGGCCGCCGCCTCGGTGTCCTCGTGGTTGATCGCCACGAACTGCACGCCGTCGCCGCCGTAGAGATCGGCCGCCGCCACGAACGCCGGGTGTTCCTCCCGACACGGCGTGCACCACGACGCCCAGAAGTTGGCCACGACGATGGACCCGTGGAAGTCCGCGAGGGTCACCGTCCCCGGCCCCTCCAGGAAGGGGAGGTCCATGTCGGTCACCGGAGACCCGATGAGCGGCGATTCGGGGATGGTCTCGGCCAGGTCGAGGCGCCCCGCCATGAACCCGGCGAACACGACGACGATGCCGATCACCAGCCAGGTCCATCGCCTCACGAGCCACTCCGCGCGGTCTCGAGGAGTCGCTCGATTTCGTCGTCGACCTCGGCAGGGACCGACTCGTCGTCGAGGAGGGCTTCGAGCAAAGGAACCGCCTCGGCACCGCGATCCTCCTCGACGAGGAGAATGGCGTAGAACCATTTGGCTTCGCTGTTGGTGGCGAGCGCGTCGAGTGCTTGGAGGTAGGCCACCTCGGCGGCGGAGGCTTCCCCGTTGGCGAAGAGGATCCAGCCGATGCGGCCCAGGGCCTCGCTCGCCTCCACCGGGGTCGGGTCGTTGCCGAGGACGAGCTGGAACTGGGCGACGGCCCTGCTGTAGTCACCCTCCTCGAAGTATCGCCGGGCCAGGGCGAGGCGCATCCGGTTGGCCTCGGGGATGTCGGCGAACTGTTCGAGAACTGCCTCCATCTCGGCGTTCGTGACGCCGTCGAGATCCTGGTTGGGGTCGATCTCCAGGTTGCCGCTCACGGCCGATCCCGGTGCCCGGGGCTGGACGAACTGACCGATTCCGAAGGCGAGTCCGGTGAGGACGAGGGCGCCTGCGCCGAGGACGACGAGGGAGTAGCGACCCGAGGAGGCGGGACCGTCGGGCCGTCGCCGGACCCGGGCAGCCCGGAACGCCAGGAACGCACCGCCAGCCACCGCCACCACCGGGACCGCCCACAGTGCCACGCCACCCAGGTCGAGGGGTGGCTCGAGGAGGATGTCCGGGCCGTAGCGAGCAGCGAACCAGTCGAGGATCTCACGTTCGGTCAGGCCCTCCCCGATCCTTTCGTCCACGACCTCCATCATGGCCCGGGCGGTCGGCGTCTGTGACGACGCGATCGACTCGCCTTCGCACTTGGGGCAGGCGATCTTGTCGCCCACCGCCAGGGGGTCGACGTCGGCAGATGATGCGGCCAGCATCCCCCATCCGAGAACCGCCACCGCTGCCAGCGTGAACGACCAACTCAGGACCTTGCGGGCCGTCATGCGTGGGCGGTCTCCCGGACCCGGGCCTTGCCGGACAGGGACCAGAACCCACCGGCTGCCACCACGAAGCCACCCACCCAGACCATCCACTGGAGCGGAAAGACGTACATGTCGACGATTGCCCGGTCGCCGCTGATGGACCGCAGCGAGACGTACACGTCGCGGACGACCGAAGTGTCGACGGCTGGTGTCGGCACCGCTTGGACCCGGTAGTCGTTGATCGTCGGTTCGAGCACGCTCACCAGGTCGCCGTCCCGGCGCAGCTCTATCCGGGCGCCGGTGACGGTTCGCTGGGGTTCGGTGGTGGTGAAGCCGTTCTCGTAGGTGAGCGTGTAGCCGGCCACCGCCACGGGTTGGTTGCGGGGGAGCGTGATCTCCCGGTCCGTCGTGGCCAGGCCTCCCGACCCGGCGATACCGATCACGATGACGGCTATCCCGAGGTGAGCCAGCATGCCCCCCCAGTAGCCCCGGTCCCGCCCCACGATCCCGACCAGCGCCGATCCCCAGGTGGCGCCCCGCTCGACCCGGGCCTTCCCCTGGCGGGCGAGTTCCTTGAGCGGGGGAGTGGCAACGAAGACGGCGAGGACGATCGCAACGAGTGCGCCCCTCGACCGCACGCCGAGGAGGACCGCCCCCGCTCCCACACCGAGGGCGGCCTGGGCGGGGCCGGCCACCCGGGTCCGGATCGCCGTCCACGACGCCTGCTTCCAGGGAGCGACCTCGGCGAACCCCATGACGAGGAGAAGCGCGAACGCAAGGGGGAGTGTCGTGGCGTCGAAGAACCCCCGTCCGACTCCCACGGTACGGGTGGCGAACGCCTCGACGAGGATCGGGTAGATCGTCCCGATGAGCACGGTGAGGGCCCACGCCGACAGGAGCACGTTGTTGACAAGGAGCCCGCCCTCCCGGCTCACGGCCCGGTCAACGCTGCCGGGCACGGCGACGAGGTGGGCGCGGAGCGCGAAGAGGCCGAGTCCGACGACGACCACCACGACGAAGAACCCGAGCAGGAGGGGGCTGATCGCGGACTCGGTGAAGGAGTGGACCGAGGTGATCACCCCCGACCTGGTGAGGAACGTGCCCAGGATCGTGAGGGCGAACGAGGCGATGACGAGCACGAAGTTCCACGCCTGGAGGGCGCCGCGGCGCACCTGCACCGCCGACGAGTGAAGGAACGCGGTGGCGGTGATCCACGGCAGGAGCGAGGCGTTCTCGACCGGGTCCCAGCCCCAGTACCCGCCCCAGCCCAGCACCTCGTAGGACCACCAGGCGCCGAGCAGGATCCCGATGGTGAGGAACGACCAGGCCAGGAGGGTCAGTCGTCGAGTCCGGTTCACCCACTCCACCCCCGGCGTGCCGAGGAGAAGCGCGGCGATGGCGTAGGCGAACGGGGCGGTCAGCCCCACATAGCCAAGGTAGAGCATCGGGGGGTGGATGGCCATGAGGATGTGGTTTTGGAGGAGTGGGTTGGGGCCTCTTCCCTCCGCCGGCGCCTCCCCGGCGACGAACGGCCACCACGACGAGTCTGCGCAGCCGATGGCGGCCGGGGCCGTGCACACCTCGAAGGGGTTGGCGACCGTTGCCATGAGGCCGAAGAAGAACACCGCCACCACCCCCATGACGCCCAGGGCAAGGACGTCGAGGCGGTCGGCGGTTGTCCGCCGGGAGCGCCAGGACCACCCCACGGCCACGGCCAGCACGAGGCCCCACAGCACGATCGACCCCTCGAGCGCACCCCAAGCCGACGCCACCTTGAACACCAGCGGCGTCGACCGGGCGCTGTGGTTGGCCACGTACCGGATTGAGAAGTCGTCGGCGACGAGGCCGGCAACGAGGGCCAGCATCGAGACGGCGGAGCCCCACATGAGCATCATGACCGGGCGACCGAGGTCGGGCAGCGGTCGGCCGGGTCGGTGGGACAGCGCGGTCAGGGCCAGCCAGGCACCGCCGACCACCCCGGCCACGATCCCCAGGAGGCCGACGACGGCGATCATCCGTCGCCCTCGTCCTCCGGCGGTTGGTAGGTCTCCTCGTGGCGCAGGATGATGCCGGTTGCCTCGTACACCCCATCGTCGAAGGCGCCGTCGAGGAGCACCGGGATGTCCTCACCGAACAGTTGGGGTGGCGTGGCCCCGGTGCGCACGGGGATCTCCTCGGCGAAGTCGGTGACGACGAACGTGAGCAGGCCGTCGGATTCCACGAGGCTGCCGGGGACGATCCATCCCCCGAGCCGGAACTCGGTCCCATCGGGAAGTTCGCTCCGCTGGGCCAGCGCTTCGCGGGGTTCGAGGTAGAGGACGGCGTTGTCGGAGAGGAGTTGGGTGAGAAGCACCCCGGCCAGGACGACGATGAGGGCCACGGCTGATCCGATGAAGAGCTTCCGACCGCCTGGGGTCGGGACGTCGGGGGTCGTCACGGGCGGTGCTTCCGCCAGCGCATCCCCAGCGAGACGGCGTACCCGGCGATGAAGCCGTACACGACGACGTAGGCGAACACGACCCATCCCTCAGCCACGGATCGCCCCCAGGTCGGGTGGTTCCACATCGCTCGTCGCCGGCGCCGGTCCTCGGCGAGCCGCGGCCTGGGCGTAGGCGAGCCGGGTCCGGCTCACGAGGAACGCCAGGTAGACGAGGGTGAACGCCAGCAGGTTGATGAGGAACGCCAGGAGCATCTCGGAGCTCATCGAGGATCCCTGGGGGGTGATGGTCATGCCCTGGTGAAGGGTGCGGAAGATCTCGACCGAGAAGTAGACGGCCGGGACGAGGAGGAACGCAAGGGAGCCGAGGACGGCCGACCGGGTGGCGCGCACCTCGGGATCCGCCACTGCCCGACGCAGGGCGAGGTAGCCGATGTAGACGAAGAACATGACGGCCGTCGACACGAGGCGGGCGTCGCCCCAGTCCCAGGCCACTCCCCAGACGGGGTATCCCCAGATCATGCCGGTGACGAGGGCGAGGCCGGTGAAGAAGACCCCGATCTCGGCCGACGCGGCGGCGGTGTGGTCGGCTCCCGGTTTCCTCCAGACGAGCCACCCGATCGACCCGGCGAGGGTGACCCCGAAGGCGAGGAAGGCCAGCCACGCCGAGGGAACGTGGACGTGGAAGACCCGGGCGAACTCGCCCTGTACGGCGTCGGGTTGGGTGCTCATGGCCAGGTAGAACCCGGCGCCGAGCGCCACGAGGGCGAGCAGGCTGAGGGTTCGTTGCAGGAGCTTCACGCTGACTCCTCGAGCGGACGGGATGTGAGCACCCCCGCCGTGAGGACTGCAACGTCCACGAGGGCGAGGAGAGTGACCGGCGCAAGGATACTGTCGCCGGCGACCAACCGATCGGTGGCGATCGCCGCTCCCACGAGCAGTGGGAAGCTGAGGGCACCGGTGAGGAGCGGCGCCAGGGCGGTCCCGGCCCCGGTGCCCGCCACGAGGGACCCGGCAATGGTGCCGATCATCCCCAGGCCGAGGGCAGCGAGGACCGCCACCCCCGCCAGGGCCGCCCACGAGGCGGGAGCCGGGGGAGTGAAGAGGCCGACCACGAGAGGCGCCATGACGAGTTGGAAACCGACGAGGAGGCCGGTGGACGAGATCGTGCGCCCGACGAACGAGGACGCCGGGTCGGCGAGGACGAGGGCGAGCATGTCGGACTCGGCGGGGGTGGCCTGGGAGGAGCGTCGGAACGTCACGAACATCCCGAACAGGAGCACGATGAGCCAGTAGATGCCGAACCCGACCTCGCTGAGGACCGAGCGCGACGTACTCAGGGCGATGGGTGACAGGAACACCGCCAGGGCGCCGTAGGGGAGAACGATCCACAGGACGTCGCCGGCCCGACCCTCGGCAAGAAGGTCGCGCCGGGTGATGGCGAGGGCCTGGCGCCAGAACCTCATGGGCTGAACCGTCCGTTGTCGAGGAGCAGGGTGCGGCCGACCACCGACGAGGCCCGATCCGGTTCGTGGGACACGACGACCACCGCCCCGCCGGCTGTGGTGGTGCGGTCGATGATCGCGCCGATGATCCCGGTGGCGTGGCTGTCGAGCCCGGCGAACGGCTCGTCGAGGAGGAGCAGCGTCGGTTCGGTGAGGAGGACGCGGGCGAGGTCGACCCGGCGCCCCATGCCCTGGGACGCGTTGGCCGCCAGGCGATCGGCCGCTCGGGCCAGGCCGACCACCGCCAGCACCTCGGCGACCCGGGCCTGGTCGACGCCGGCGAGGGCGGCGACGTAGCGCAGGTTCTCGGCCAGCGTGAGGTGGGGGGAGAGCGCCGGGGTGTGTCCGACGAGGCCGATACCGGGCCTGACGTGGCGGGCCCTCGACGAGGTGACGTCGACGCCGAGCACCTCCACCGTGCCCGCAGTGGGACGCAGGAGGGTGGCGAGCACCCGGAGGAGGGTCGTCTTGCCCGACCCGTTGTCGCCGGCGATCCCGAGCGACTGGCCCGCCGCCAGGTCCAGGGAGACGCCCCGCAGGACGGCGGTGTCGCCGCGGTCGACCACGAGATCCTCGACGGCTACGAGCATGGGCGGAGAGCCTACTGGCGGGGGCCGTCCCACCTGCCACCGGGACTCCGGCGGGGGTATGCGTCCATGCAGCGTGGATAGTCTTGGGGCACACGACGAGAAGGGCCACCATGCTGTTCGATGTCCTGCGGACCAACGGTCATGAAGAGGTCCACGTCTTCAGCGACAAGCCGACCGGGTTGCGCACGGTCATCGCCATCCACTCGACGCGGCTTGGCCCGGCCCTCGGTGGGACGCGGTTCTACGACTACCCGACCGAGGCCGCGGCGTTCAACGACGTGTTGCGCCTCTCGGAGGGCATGAGCTACAAAGCCGCCATGGCCCGGCTGCCACTGGGAGGGGGAAAGGCCATCATCATCGGTGACCCGGCCACCAAGTCCCCGGAGTTGCTCCGGGCCTACGCCCGACGGGTCGAGCTGCTCGACGGCCGTTACATCACCGCCGAGGACATGAACATCACCACGGCCGATGTCGACATCATGAGCGAGGTCACGAGGCACGTGGTCGGGACCACAGGGGGTTCGGGCGATCCCGGGAAGTGGACGGCCCTCGGGGTGCTGGAGGCCATGCGGGCGGCGTTGGCGACGATGGGCAAGACCGTGGGTGAGTCGTCGGTGATGGTGAGCGGCCTCGGCTCGGTCGGCCGGGCCCTCGTCGAGCTCTTGGCCGGGGAGGGGGCGAAGGTGTTCGGCACCGACATCCGCCCGGAGGCGGTGACCGCCATGGTCGAGGCCCACGGCATCGAACCGCTGCCACTGGCGAGCGCCATCCGCGAGCGCGTCGACGTGTACTCGCCGTGTGCGATTGGGGCGGTCCTCAACGAAGCCACGATCCCCCAGCTGGGGTGCTGGGCGGTGGTGGGCTCGGCCAACAACCAGCTCGCCTCCGAGGACGATGCCCGCCGGCTGGCTGCCCGGGGGATCCTGTATGTGCCCGACTTCATCGCCAATGCCGGCGGCCTCATCGACGTGGCCGACGAGCTCGACGGCGACATCGACCCCGAGCGGGTGAGGCGTCGGGTGGTGGGTATCGGGGCGACGGTGGCCGAGCTGCTCGAAAGGGCCCACTCGGAGGGGCTCCTGCCCGAGGAGATGGCCATCCACATCGCCAAGGAGCGGGTCGCCACCGGCGTCCTCCCCACCTGAGCCCGTTTTCCCCCGGCCGTTGTCCGCCTGGGGAGGACAAGCGCCGTGGGAAAACGGGTTGTGGTCAGGCCCGCTTGGGACGGGCCACCTGGATGGTGATTGGCTCAGACTCCGCCGAGTTGCCGGCGGCGTCCGTCGCACGTGCCACTACTTCGTACCTCCCCTTGGGAAGGTCAGCGAGTTCGGCCACCCATGCCCCTTCCGCGGGGGTTGCTTCCACCTCGGCACTCAGGGCGCCCTTGGCAGTGAAGATCTCAAAGATGACTTTGACCACACCCGATCCGTCCGCCCCGTCGGCAAGGCTGGGATCCTCGGCGAGTGCCTCCAGGCTGACTGTGACCGTTCCCACGCCGGTGAATCGCGACCGGTGTGGGGTGAGCCACGTCGGGGAGGGCGGGCTGGTGTCGATGCCGAATGTGGCTTGTTCCACTCGCGTGTTGCCGACGTTGTCGGTTGTTGTGACCTCGACCACGTGTTGGCCTTCGTCGGCGACCCTGAGGAGGTGGGGCGAGTTGAACGGAACCGCGGTCCCACCGTTGAGGCTGTACTCAAGCGAGGCGATGCCGCTGCCAGCATCGGATACCGCGAGGGAGATCGTGACCGGGGCGTTCGTCCATGCCTCCGGAACGCCGGTCGTGACGACTTCCGGCGGGGTCGTGTCCAGGATGACGGTCACCAGGCTCGGCGTGGGTTGGGTGGCGCAGGGATCGGACGCGATGAGGCTGAAGTCGAGTCGACCGTCGGCGAAGGACGTGAAGGACACCGCGTCGCCACTGTCGAGTGTCGTCGCGTAGCCGCTGCCTTCGGTGTCTTCGGCGTCCACCCTGATCGTGAGGTGCCCGTCGCCCCAGAAGCCATCGATGCCCCGCGCCACGATCGTGCTCTTCGGCCCGACGAACACATCGGTTCCGACGGAGTAGCCGTTGCTGATCTCGAGGGTCGCTGACGGCGGATCCGGGTCGGCTTTGTCAGGGGATGGGTCATCGAAGTAGGCCGGGAAGTTGACTGGGTTCCCCGGACGGTGCTCCGGTGTCTCCCAGTCGACGAAGAGCCTGCGGAAGGCCAGGTCCCTGAGCACACAGCTCTCCCACAAGGGGAACTGCCCGGTCCCGGCGTGAGGCCCCGGCGATGGCCCGAAGATGGGGGATGAGTCGGCGCGCCACGCATGGTCGCCGTCAATCGACCGCAGCCACTGGGGGGCCGCGGGAGGTGGGTCGTCGTCGCCACCACCGCCGAAGAAGGGAGGTTCGGCGACGAAGACGTGGAAGTGCGCCGCCGGGTCTGGGCTGTCGGTGAGGTTGTCGGCGAGTGATGTGAAGACCACGACCCCGTTCGCCGCGACCCTGGGGTTGTTGGAGATCGCGTCTCCGAGCGAACCGTCGGGCGCCAAGCTCACCACGGCGCCCGCACCGGCTTGGCTGTCCCAGATCGAGACCTGCCCGGACGTGTTGTACGCCAGGACGCTCCCCCCGACAGCGCTCAACCCCGAGGCGCCGGCAACCTCTCGCGTGATGTCTCCCGTGAGGGTGTCGAATCGGAAGGTGTTGCTGCCCGACACGCCAGCAACAAGGTCGCTTGCCGTCGAGGAAAAGAACACGGAGGAGCCTCCGTCCCCGAACCAGGCGTGTGACACCCCGTCCGACACGACGTTGGAGCCGAGGTGGGAGTGGCTGACAAGCTGCGATGTGTCGGTGTCGGCGTCCCACATCCAGACCTGGAAGCTCAACTCCCCGTTGATGTTCTGCGCGTTCGTCGAGTAGAGCACTCTTTCGCCGTTGAACAGGATGTCGAGTTGGCAGCTTCCGGAGTTGCCGGCCTGCCCGAAGTTGTTCTTGCTGACCAGTTCGACAGTCCCGGTGCTCATGTTCTTGCGCACCACCTGTGACCATGCTGAGCCAAAGAGGTTGTTGGCGTTGGACGAGAAGACGATGTGTTGCCCCGAGGAGTCGACGGCAAACCTGGTGCAGGCGATGTTGTTGCCCGTTGCCGGCTCGCCGGAGGCAGTGGTGCTCACCAACTCGGTGATGCCGGTCTGTGTGTCGTGCCGGTACACGTGCCGGGGTTGGTAGGGAGCGACTCCCCAGGACACAAGGTTCGTGGCGAGCGAAGCGAACACCACGTACCGCCCATTTCCACTGATCGCCGGCTGCGCACTGTGGTCGTTGCCCTGGGTCCCGTCGGAGGCGACGCTGACGCGGCGGGTCTCGCCGGTCACCCGATCGCGCCAGAACACGTCTTGTTTTTCGTTCGTGTCGCCGTCAACGAGGTCGGTTGCCTCGGAGAAGAACACGACGTAGCGGCCGTCGTCGGAAATGTCGGGCATATACGACGGGCCGTTCGGCTGGGATCCCTCCGGGTTGAGATCGATCTGCCCAACGACCGGCGACAGTCGAGGCGGGCCCGATGGCTTGCCGATTTCGAGGTCAGTCAACCCCACGGTCATGACGTTGGCGTTCTCGAAGAACTGGTAGTAGGCATATGGGACGCCGACGAGGTCGCTCAGGACGAGGTCGAGGGTCGGCCCGTCGAGGAGTGCCAGCTTGGTGAGGGTCACTGCGTTGGTATAGGCCGCGAACCCGGACGGGTCGAACTCGTCGTCGGGCCCGAGCCTGCCGTCCGGCCCGCCGTGGTGCCCGTCCCCGAGCCCCAGGTACCGATCGAGCCGGGCGTGGTCCCCTTCGGCGAAGAGCGGGATGACGGTACCGTCGGTGAGTGTCACCTCTGTCTGCGAGATGAGGGTTGACGGAGCCTCCAGGGCCAGTAGTACGTCTGCGAGGGCGAGGTCGAACTTCTCTTCCAGGAAGAGGGCGATGAGCAGTTCCGCCCTTTCCCTGAGTTCGGTCTTCATTGCCACGATGTCGGGGCGAATCGGGTTGAGGAGTGGATCGATGAGGTCGCCGAGGACGTCGGACACGAGGAGCAGCGATGCGAGTACGTCGCTTGTCACGTCGGGAGCCCCAAGCATCGGGATCAAGTGATCAAGAATGAATGGCTCGGTCTCGTGGGCCAGGACCATGGCGAGTCCGATGCCGTCCTCACACTCCCTGCGGACGGCGTTACCCACGGTGTCGGTGCCGTAGTTCGCCGCAGGGCATTCGGCGTTCTGGAGATTGCGTCGAGTCTGTGGATCGAAGAGCGCACGGGTGATCCCGAGACCCAGCTCCGACCACGCGGCCAACCCGGCGTCGATGTCATCGATCCAGGCGTCGAGGTACTCGCTCATGGCCGCCATGGCCACGTCGTCAAGGGCGTCGTCGGTGTCCGGGGGGTTGAGGCAGAAGTATTCGGCGAAGCAGCGGCTGGAGACGACAGAAGCGGTCCGCAGACCGCGGGAGGTGTTGATCGTCCTCGTGGCGGTGATGGTCTTGCAGTCCGCGTCGAGGGACGATGGAATGCAGTCCTGGTAGTCGGCGTCGAGGTCGAACGTTGCCTTGGCGAACTGGAGGTCGGATTTGAGGTCGAGGAAGAAGTCGATGGCGACCCCTCGGTCGGGCTCCGGGTCCCCCACCGTGAACGGGTTGCCGGGGCAGCCATCGTCGGCGACACCGTCGCCGTCATCGTCGATGCCGTCGAAGCAGGTCCCCACCGGCAACGTTGCGGACTCTCGCACCATGGTCTGGAAGATGAAGAGGTGAGGAGCGTTCATCGGTATTCCGGGCGTCGAGTCGTCGCTCACGTCGCCGTCGGGTAGTGAGGACGCACGAGGGTCGTTGTCGAACCCGGCCGTGGCATCGGCGATGTATGCCTCGACGACGAGGTGGCGGAAGGCGTTCGAGGCCTTCTCGACGTCGGTGAGGATGTCACCGGCTTCCGGGAAGCTGCCGCCAGCGAACTCGTTGACGATGGTGTGGGACCAGACGTCGCCGGCGGCATGTCCGAGGTAGCCGTACACGAAGGCGAGATTCCGACCTGCATCGAGGGGGTCTTCCACTCCGCCCGGCTGCGCTCGCCACCAAGCCTCGTCGAGCAGGTACTGCAGCCATTTGCCGGTCTCGTTGGGGTGGATGACGGTTTGGCCCATCACGAAGGTCGGGAATCCGTCGGGTCCGATCAGTCCTGCGTTGAAGTACTCGGGGAAGTTGGTGATGGCGGCGACCACGGACGGGTCTACGGGGTACTCCCGTCCGCCGATGGTGACCCTGCCATCCTGGATGTCGTCGAGGATCTCCTCGGCGATCGCGGCGTGGGTGTATGGCTTGAACGCCTCGACCGAAGTGGCTGGGACGAGCAGGGAGGCGACCAGGGCGAGGGCCAGCGGAGCGAACCAACGATGCCGCCAAACGCGCTTCATCTTCGTCCCCTCTTGAGACCG
>JBFKVA010000030.1:0-25117 GCA_041635475.1 Acidimicrobiia bacterium
CACCCGATAGGCTCGCGCCCCATGCACATCGCCCTCCTGTCGGGTGGCGTGGGCGGAGCCCGCATGGCCCGTGCCCTCGATCGCGCCGGTGCCACCCTCTCGGTGGTCGTCAACGTCGGTGACGACGACACGATCCTCGGTCAGGCGGTCTCCCCCGACCTCGACACCGTCATGTACACCCTGGCCGGCATCGAGGGACCCCACGGCTGGGGGTTGGCCGGCGACACGACGGTGGTCATGACGACCCTGGCGACCCTCGGCGGGGATACGAGGTTCCTGCTCGGCGATCGGGACCTCGCCACCAACATGGTGCGGTCGGTCTCCCTGGCCGGCGGGGCGCCCCTCAGCGAGGTCACCCGGCAACTGGCGACCTGCTTCGGGCTGGGTCCGGCCGTGCTCCCGGTGACCGACGACCCCCTCCGCACCGAACTGCGGACCGACGAGGGGTGGCTCACGTTCCAGGAGTACTTCGTCCACCGTCACCATCAGGACGCCGTCAGGGAGGTGCGATTCCGTGGAGCGGCCGACGCCCGTCCGGCGCCCGGTGTTGTCACCGCCATCGACGAGGCGGACCTCGTCGTCATCGGTCCCTCGAATCCGCCCCTGTCGATCTGGCCCATCCTTGCCGTCCCCGGGCTGGCGGACGCCGTGTCCCGCCACGACACGGTGGTGGCGGTGAGCCCGCTCTTCAGGGGCAAGGCACTCAAGGGCCCCGCCCACGAGGTCATGGCCGCCCTCGGTCTCCCACCGGGGAACGAGGGCGTCATCGCCGCCTACGAGGGTCTCATCACCGACCTCGTCGTCGACCAGGGCGACGCCGGCGACCGGGCCGAACTGTCAGGGCCGGACCTGCGGGTGCACGTCGCCGACACGCGCATCGGGGACCCGGAGGCAGCGGAAGGATTCGGCCGATGGCTCTTGGCCCTCCTCTCAGCCTGATCCCGGTCACCGGGATCGGCGAGGTCGAGCCGGGCACGGACCTCGTGGCGCTCATCGCCGACGCCTGCGGGCCCGATGGAATCGAACCACACGACGTCGTCGTCGTCACCCACAAGATCGTCTCGAAGGCGGAGGGAGCGCTGGCCGCGGTGGCCGTCGGCGACCCCGACGCCCACCGGGCAATCGTCGAGCGGGAGGCGGTGTCCGTCGTGCGCCGCCGAGGGGACCTCGTCATCGCCCGCACCCGTCACGGCTTCATCTGCGCCAACGCCGGCGTCGATCGCAGCAACGTCCGACCCGGACAGGTCGTGCTCCTTCCGACCGACCCGGACCGCTCCGCCCACCGCCTGCGCCTGGGGCTGGAAGCCAGGTACGGGAGAGGCCCGTTGGCGGTCATCGTCACCGACACCTTCGGACGTCCGTGGCGGCGAGGACTCGCCGATGTCGCCATCGGGGTGAGCGGCATGGACCCGGTCGTCGATCATCGGGGAACGACCGACACGTTCGGCTCCACCCTGGAGGTCACCGAGGTGGCCGTGGTCGACGAGTTGGCGGCTGCTGCGGACCTCGTCATGGGCAAGGCGACCGCGATTCCCGTTGCCATCGTCCGGGGCCTGGCCTGGACGCCCGGCGAGGGACGGGTGGCCGACATGATCCGGCCCGATGCGGAGGACCTGTTCCGGTAGGGAGCGTCGAGAGACGAGACAGGAAGCCGCGTTACCCTGCTCCTCGACGCTCGACGCTTGGCGCTCGACGCCTGCTCCTACGCTCCCGGGTTCCGGGCGTCCTTGCCGAGGATGACCATGAGGTCCACGGACGGGTCGAGGGTCCCCACCGTCACCTCCCCGAAACCGAGCAGTGCGATGAGCTCTTCGCCCGCACCGACCGCGGCCGGCTGGGCGACGACGAGGGTCGTCTCGTAGTCATGCCGATCGGCGTCGTCGACGTCGGCGATGTCGACTCCCCGGGCCTCCAGCCAGTCGCCCCAGATCCGCGCCGATCCACTCACACCGTTCCCGTTGAGCACGATCACCGCCGGGGGCCCGTCCTCGCCGACCACGAGCGCCATCGAGCCACCGGTGCGGAAGGCGTCCACGACCGCCGACGCCTGCCCCTCGATTTCAATGACGTACGAGACACCGCTGATCGTGGTCACCTCCGCCGGGAGCGTCGCCGAGTCGATGTGGCGAGGGCGGAAGTCCCGGAAGGACAGCGCCAGGCGGCCGAAATCGATGTCACGAAAGCCCGGGTCGACGACCATGTGCTGGGCCACCGAACTCACGAGTTCGGGTGCGTCAAGGACGAGCGACGGACCCCGGACGGCTTCGATGAGGCCCACGATGACCTGCTGCTGGCGGCGGGTCCGACCGAGGTCGGTGGCGTCCACGAAGACCCAGCTCCCCTTCTTGAGTTCCTGGTAGGAGCGGGACCGCGCCAGCGCCAGGGCCTGGCGTCCGTCGAGCCTCTGGAGCCCGGCGTCGACGCTGAGTCCCGACTTGAGGTCCCGGGCCGGGTGCGGGAAGTTGATGTCGATCCCCCCGACGTCGTTCACCATGGCCGCGAACCCGGAGAAGTCGACCTCCACGTAGTGATGGATCCCGATGTCGAAGACGTCCTGCACGGTCCGCACGATGAGCTGGGCGCCGCCGTAGGCGAAGGCGGCGTTGATCTTGTCCTTCTTCTCGCGCCCCGGGATCGTCACCCGCAGGTCCCGGGGGACGGACAAGACCTGCATCCGACCCTCGGCCGGGTGCAGCTGGATGAGCATGATCACATCGGCTCGCTCGCCACCGGCGACGCCGAAGTCGCTCCTCCACTCCTCGGGCAGCCCTTCGCGGCTGTCGCTGCCCAGCACGAGGAACACGATTGGCTCCCCGGCACCCGTCGGCCTGGGGGCCAAGGCGCCCTCGACGTCCGGGGTCACCGTCACCTGGTCGAGGATCGCCGAGCGGAGCGCGTCGAGGTAGAAGAACGCGCCGAACACGATCACATTGAGGACGGCGAGGAGGATGATGATCCGCCGCCATCGGCGGCGGCGATCATCGCGGGGGGTGGTACGAGGCGTCATGATCTCCGCGTGTGGTTGAGGCCGAAGCCGGGAGAAGGGGAAGGTCCGTTCGCGACCGCGCCCTCATGGTACGGGTGGGCCACACGTATGCGCCCACCCGGCGGACCGTCACTCCGAGCAGACGGCAACGGCCATCTTCATCATCCGGGCGATGGCGTCGGCCTCGGCACCCGGGTCGTACTCCACCTGGGACGGGTCGAGGAAGCCGTGTCCGACGCCCTCATACACGATCCACTGACCGTTGGGGGTGGCGGCTTGGGCTTCGTCGACGTCCTCCACCGGGATGAGATCGTCGTCCGCCCCGTAGAGACCCAGGGTGGGGGCACCGATGAGCGGGATGGCGTCGATAACGGCCATGTCCCGGGTGGCGTCGCCCCGCAGGGGAGCGTAGAGCGAGACGACGCCCGCCACCTCTCGGTTGCGGGCGGCGTAGAGAAGGGCGAGGCGGCCGCCGAGATCGAACCCCACGACGACCGGCGTGGCGGCCCCGGCGGCCCGGATGTGCTCCGACGCCAGGTACTCCACCGTTTCGTCGACGAGGGCCAGCATCTGGCCGTCGCGGGTCCCGGCGTAGGCACGGAAGGCGTCGTCGAGGTCGGCGCCCCGGGCCGGGCCGGTCCCCTGGTACCAGTCGGGCGCAACCGCAACGAAACCCCGGCGGGCGAACGACCGGCACAGCTGCTTGGTCGTGGAGTCGAGGCCGGTGATCCCATGAAGAACGATGACGGTCCCGGCTTGGGTGACCGAGTCGGGGCGGGCGAGGTAGCCGTCACCGACCGCGCTGCCAATCGGGATGGGGATGGCCCCGAAGATGACGGTGTGGGTGCCTTCGTGTTGGAGAACGGCCATCGACAACTCCTCGCTTCGGGGGCGATCCTACAGCCGCGGTCTCGCTCCTCCGCCGTCAGGCACCCTGTCCCGAGCGGCGGACCCGGTGGACCGCGCCCGAGACGATTCGGCGTCGTTCTCCGCCCGTTTCGACGAGCAGGGCACCGTCGTCGTCGATGCCGACCGCCGTTCCCGATCCACCCGGTTCCCAGGTGACGGCGTGCCCCAGCAGCCAGGAGCGACCCGCGTACTCGTCGTGACCCCAGTCGTCGGGTCCCCGTGCCACCCGCTCGAGGAGATGGCCAGCCCAGGAGTGCGCAATGGGAACGAGGGCGTCGGCGCCCGGGTCGTCGGCGAACCGGCCGACGCGATCCGCCGGGGCGTCGGGCCACCACAAGTTGGCGCCCAGCCCGACCACGGTCACCGCGTCCGAGGCTTCGGCGAGGATCCCACCGAGCTTGCGCTCATCCAGGATGAGGTCGTTGGGCCACTTGATGCTGATGTCCGGCCACACGTCCGCGGCGGCGAGGGCGGCGACGAGGGGCAGGAGCGGATACCGGGACGGACTCCACGGGACGACGAACGCCAGGGAACAGGCCAGCGCCCGCGGGGCGTTGTCCCACTCGGTTCCCCGCCGGCCCCGACCCCTGGTCTGGTGGCCGGTGACGACGAGGGTCGGGACCCCGGAGAACTCCAAGCGGGCGGAGTCCTGGGTCGAGTCCGCGGTGTCGAGTTCGAGAATCCGTGTATCCATGCCCTACTCCCGTGAGTCGAAGGTGTCCGAAGGACGCGCGCCGGCACGCAATCTACGCTAGGGACCACAGTGGGCACGAAGCGACGGATAGAAGAACTGCGGGCGCTGCGCGACGCCGCCCTCCACGCCGGCAGCCAGCGCGCCGTCGATCGTCAGCACGACAAGGGCAAGCTCACCGCCCGCGAACGGATCGGGCTCCTCCTCGACAAGGGTTCGTTCCACGAGATCGACATGCTCGTCAGGCACCAGGCCAAGGGGTTCGGGATCGAGGACGAGCGCCCCCCGGGGGACGCGGTCGTCACCGGGTACGGCACGATCGAGGGCCGCACGGTGTTCGTCTTCGCCGAGGACTTCACCGTCTTCGGGGGTTCCCTCGGCCGGGCGGTGGCCGACAAGATCGTCAAGCTCCTCGAGATGGCCTTGCGGGCGGGAGCCCCGGTCGTCGGGCTCAAGGACTCGGGCGGAGCCCGGATCCAAGAGGGCGTGACCGCCCTCGACGGGTACGGTCGGATCTTCTTCCAGAACGTGCAGGCGTCGGGGGTCATCCCCCAGATCTCGGTGATCATGGGCCCGTGCGCCGGGGGTGCGGTGTACTCCCCGGCCATCACCGACTTCGTCTTCCAGGTCGAGGGGACGGCCCACCTGTTCATCACCGGGCCGGACGTCATCAAGACCGTGACCGGGGAAGAGGTGACCATGGACGCCCTGGGGGGTGCCCACGCCCATGGGGAGAAGTCCGGCGTGACCCATTTCATCGCCCCCGACGAGGAGACCGCACTCGAGTGGGTGCGGTACCTGCTCTCGTTCCTTCCCCAGAACAACATGGAACAGCCCCCGTTCTTCACGCCGACCGATCGGGCGGATCGGGCCGACGACGCCCTCGACCTCATCATCCCGGACTCGGCCAATCAGCCGTACGACATGGTCGACGTCATCGAGCACATCGTCGACGACGGGGAGTTCTTCCAGGTTCACCGGGGGTTCGCCCAGAACCTGGTCGTGGGCTTTGCCCGCCTCGACGGATCGACCGTCGGCGTGGTGGGCAACCAGCCCGCCGCCCTGGCCGGGACGCTCGACATCGCCGCCTCCGAGAAGGGAGCCCGGTTCGTCCGGTTCTGCGACGCGTTCAACATCCCGCTGCTCACGATGGTCGACGTGCCGGGGTTTCTTCCCGGTGTGTCCCAGGAGCACGAGGGAATCATCCGCCACGGCGCCAAACTCCTCTACGCCTACTGCGAGGCCACCGTTCCCCGCATCTCGGTCATCACCCGCAAGTCCTACGGGGGTGCCTACCTCGTCATGAACGCCCGCGGGGTTGGGGCCGACCTCGTTTTCGCCTGGCCGTCGGCCGAGATCGCCGTCATGGGTGCCCAGGGCGCGGTCAACATCATCCATCGGCGAACGCTCTCCGACGACCCCGATCCCGACGGACGCCGGGCGCTTCTCGTCGAGGAGTACGAGACGCTGTTCAACAACCCCTATCGGGCAGCCGAGCTCGGACTCGTCGACGAGGTGATCGAACCCCGCCAGACCCGACCGCTGCTCATCGCCGCCTTTCGCATGCTCCGCAACAAGCGGGCCAACACGCCGCCCCGCAAGCATGGGAACATTCCCCTGTGACCGAGCCATCCTCCCCTGCCATGTTCCCGTCGCTGCTCGTCGCCAACCGCGGTGAGATCGCGGTGCGGATCATCCGCTCCGCCAAGGAACTCGGTCTGAGGACGATCGCCGTCTACTCGGAGTTGGACCGGGACTCCCTCCACACCAAGCTGGCGCACGAAGCGTGGAACATCGGCCCGGCCCCGGCCGCCGAGTCCTACCTCAACATGGACCGCATCCTGGAGGTGGCCAAGGAGTCCGAGGCGGCGGCCATCCACCCCGGCTACGGCTTCCTGGCCGAGAACGCCACGTTCGCCCAGCGTGTCATCGATGCCGGCATCATCTGGGTGGGGCCTCCCCCGGCCGCCATCGCCACCATGGGCGACAAGATCGCGTCCCGCACGACGGTCATGGCCAGTGGGGTGCCCACCGTCCCCGGTACGACGACGCCGCTCGTCGACGTGGCCGAGGCCGCCGCCGTCGCCGAGGAGTTCGGCTACCCGGTCGCCATCAAGGCGGCCCATGGCGGGGGCGGCAAAGGGTTGCGGGTCGTGCGCACGGCCGCCGACCTCCAGGAGGCGTTCGAGGGAGCACAACGCGAAGCGGCGGCCTACTTCGGGAACCCGGAGGTCTACGTCGAGAAGTACCTGGAGCGGCCGCGCCACGTGGAGGCCCAGGTGCTGTGTGACACCCACGGCAACGCCGTGTTCCTCGGCGAACGGGACTGCTCGGTGCAGCGCCGGCACCAGAAGCTCATCGAGGAGGCGCCGTCGCCGGCCATGAACGCAGAGCAGCGGGAAGCGTTCGGCGCGGCCGCGGTGGCGGTCGCCCGCTCGTGCGGCTACGTCAACGCCGGGACCGTCGAGTTCCTCCTCGACGGGGACGGATCGTTCTACTTCCTCGAGATGAACACCCGCCTCCAGGTGGAACACACGGTCACCGAGCAGGTCACCGGGATCGACCTCGTGAAGCAGCAGTTGCGCATCGCGGCGGGCGAGGAACTCCAGATCGGAGGGGTCACCGCCCGCGGGCACGCGATCGAGTTCCGTATCAACGCCGAGGATCCGTCGACCGGGTTCCTCCCCACTCCCGGCACCCTCGTCGCCTACCACGAGCCGGCCGGCCCCGGGGTCCGTGTCGACTCCTGGGTGGAACCGGGATCGACGATCTCCCAGTACTACGACAACCTCATCGCCAAGCTCATCGTCTGGGCCGAGACCCGACAGGACGCCATCGCCCGCGGCAAGCGGGCGCTGGAGGAGTACGTCGTCCAAGGGGTGGCCACCACCATCCCGGCCCACCGCGTGGTCCTCGACCATCCCGACTTCGTGGCGGGCACCCACTACACGAAGTGGGCCGAGGACCACGTGGATTTCACCCGGGGCGCCCCCGACCAGGGCCCGGCGCTCCCCGAGGACGAGGAACTCAGCGAGCGTTCGATGACGGTGGAGGTCGGGGGGCGGAGGTTCGACGTCAGGTTCTGGGCCCCGGCTCCCCAGGTGGCGGCCGGGGCGCCCGCCAAGCGCAAGGCCCCCAGGCCGACCACCGGCAGGGCCGGGGGGGCCGGCAACGACGGCATCATCACCGCCCCCATGCAGGGGACGATCGTCAAGGTCACGGTGGCCGCCGGCGAGAGCGTCCACGAGGGCGAGCAACTCCTCGTCCTGGAGGCGATGAAGATGGAGAACGAGGTCAAGGCCCCGTTCTCGGGAGAGGTCATCGAGCTGCGGGTGCGGGCAGGTGACACCGTGAGCCCCGGCGACGTCCTCGCCATCATCCGCTAGCCGAGCACTCAGGCCATCCCGTGGGTCCCGAAGACCGCCCGCAACTCCCGGCACACTTCGCCAATCGTGGCCTCGGCCGCCAAGGCTGCCTTCATCGGGGGTAGGAGGTTGCCGTCGCCGGCGGCCGTGTCCCGAACCACCGCCAGCCGGCTCGCCACGAGGGTTCCGTCCCGGGCCGCCTTCACGGCGGCCAGCCGCTCCAGCTGCCCGGCGGCGAGGGCCGGGTCGATCTCCATGACCGGGACCTCCCCGCCGGTTTCTTCGACGTACCTGTTGACCCCCACGACCACCGCCTCCCCCGACTCCTGGCGGAGGGCGGCGGCGTACGCCGAGTCCTCGATGTGCCGCTGCGGGAAGCCGGCCTCGATCGCCGCCACCGCTCCCCCGAGGGCGTCCACTTCCCGGATGAGTTCCGACGCCCGCTCCTCGAGCGCATCCGTCAACGCCTCCACGTAGTACGAGCCGGCAAGGGGATCCACCGTGTCGACGATGCCCATCTCGTGGGCGAGGATCTGCTGCGTGCGCAGCGCCAGCGTGGCGGCAGCCTCCGTCGGCAGCCCCAGCGCCTCGTCGAAGGAGTTCGTATGGAGGGACTGGGTGCCGCCGAGGGCCGCGGCCAGCGCCTCGATGGCGGTCCGCACGATGTTGCCCTCGGGCTGCTGGGCCGTGAGTGACGACCCGGCGGTCTGGGTGTGGAAACGCATCGCCCACGACCGCGGGTCGTCCGCACCAAACCGGTCCCGCATGATCGCCGCCCACATGCGTCGAGCCGCCCGGAACTTGGCGGCCTCCTCGAAGAGGTTGGTGTGGGCGTTCCAGAAGAACGACAGCCGGGGGCCGAAGGTGTCCACGTCGAGGCCGGCTGCCACCGCCGCCTCCACGTACCCGATCGCGTTGCTGATGGTGAACGCCAGTTCCTGGGCCGCACTCGACCCGGCCTCACGGATGTGGTAGCCCGAGATCGAGATCGTGTTCCACGCGGGCAGTTCGGTGGCGCAGTAGGCAAACAGGTCCGTGACAAGCCTCATGGATGGCCGGGGCGGGAAGATGTACGTCCCCCGGGCGATGTACTCCTTGAGGATGTCGTTCTGGACCGTCCCCCGGATCGATGCCCGGTCCGCACCCTGCTCCTCGGCCACGAGTTGGTAGAGGACGAGGAGCATCGGGGCCGTGGCGTTGATGGTCATCGAGGTCGTGACCTCTGCCAGGGGGAGGTCGGCGAAGAGCGCTCGCATGTCGTGGATCGAGTCGATGGCGACCCCCACCTTGCCCACCTCACCTTCGGCCCGGGGGTCGTCGGAGTCGAGGCCCATCTGGGTCGGGAGGTCGAAGGCGACCGAGAGGCCGGTCTGGCCGGCGGCGAGCAACGCCTTGAACCGGTCGTTGGTGGCCTCCGCGGTCCCGAATCCGGCGTACTGGCGCATGGTCCATGGACGGCCCCGGTACATCGTGGGGTACGGCCCACGCACGAATGGGTACTCGCCTGGCCGGCCGATGGCCGGGTCGGGAGGCTCGGGTCCGTACACCGGCCTGATCTCGATCCCACTCGATGTGGAGAGCTGTTCCACGGGCTATGTCATCCCTCGGGGTAACCTGTTCTTCGGTCCGCAGATGGTACCCCCCGCCTCTGTGGAGCAACTCCCGCCCACCAGAGATCCATGACCATTCACGAATTGGAGCGCCGGGACAAGCGCGGACGCTGGTCGGCGGCTCTCGCCCTTCTTCTCTCCATCTGTCTGCTCTTCGCGTCCTGGATGGGCCTGTTCACGTTCATGACCGCCTCGGCCGCCGCCAACAGTTGGCAGGCGCTCGACGACAAGTACCTGCCGGAGGTCGACGGCCAGTCCCTCATCCTTCCCGACCTCTCCCAGGTGAGCCGGGTGTACGCGGCCGATGGAACCCTGCTGGCCGAACTCCACGACGGCCGGCTGTCGGAGCCGGTCAGGTTCGAGGACATGCCGCCCGAGATCGTCTACGCCGTCATCGCCGCCGAGGACTCGACGTTCTTCGAGCACGAGGGGGTCAACTGGGGGGCGATCCTCAAGGCGTTCCTCGACAACCTGTCCTCGGGGCGCCAGCGGGGTGGATCGACCATCACCCAGCAGGTCGTGAAGAACATCTTCGTCGGCGACGAGGTCAGCTACGAGCGCAAGATCAAGGAGGCGGTCACGGCGATCGAGTTCGAGCGGCGATACGAGAAGGAGCAGATCCTCGAGTTCTACATGAACTCGGTCTACTTCGGCTGGAGCGCCTACGGCGTGAAGGCGGCCGCCCGGGAGTTCTTCGGCAAGTCGCTGGCCGACCTGACCGTGGCCGAGGCGGCGACCCTGGCGGTCCTGCCCCGCAACCCGTCGGAGTACAACCCTCGCCGCGACCCCGACTTCGTCCTCGAGCGCCGCAACGACGTCATCGCCAACATGCTCGACGAGGGGTTCATCAGCCAAGCCGTCGCCGACGAGGCGACCGCCGCCGAGCTCGGGGTGATCGACCACGTCGGCCTCGTCCTGCGCAACGAGCACATCGTGGCCGAGGTCACCCGCCAGCTCCTCAACGACCCCCAATTCGACTTCCTCGGCAGGACGAAGGACGAGCGCAAGCAACGGATCTACGGCTGCTCGGCGGCGGACGCCACGTGCACCGGCGGCGGCGGACTCGAGATCTTCACGACGATCGACCTCCAGCTCCACGAGAAGGCCGTCGCCATCCTCCAGGACTGGCTCCCCACCCCCGACGACCCGACGGTCCAGGCACCCACCGGGGCCATCGCCATGGTCGACAACCACACCGGGGCGGTCCTCGTCATGGCGTCGGGGCTCCCGTTCGAGGACGAGCAGTTCGACCTCGTGGTGCAGGGGCGCCGCAACCCCGGATCGGCGTTCAAACCGATCACCCTCGTGACCGCCCTCGAGCGGGGAATCTCCCTCAACTCATTCTGGGACGCCACCAGTCCCAAGGAGATCGAGTGCCCGGGGGTCTGCTTCCCGGACGGGATCTGGACCGTGCGGGGGTCGGGGGGCGACGGCCTCATGGCGCTGGAACGGGCGACGTACGCCTCCCAGAACGTGGTGTACGCGCAGGTGGCGCTGGCGGCCGGGGCGCAGAACATCGTCGACACCGGCCGCCGAATGGGTATCAGACAGTCGACACTCACCCCCGAGCCGTCCATCACGCTGGGGACCTCGGCGGTGAGCCCCCTGGAGATGGCATCCGCATTCTCCAACTTCGCCACCAACGGGCAGTGGGCGGCGCCGTACCTCGTGTCCAGCATCACGTCGCGCGACGGACAGGTCTCCTGGGAGCACAGGCTCACGATCGAGCAGAACTTCGACCCAGCGCTCATGGCGGCGGCGCGCCAGCCGCTCGAGGTGGTCCCGGTGAGCGGCACCGCGCCCCGGGCCAACATCGGACGACCCCAAGGGGGCAAGACCGGCACCCACCAGACCTACCGGGAGGCGTGGTACGTGGGCTTCGTTCCCCAGTACTCGGCAGCCGTCTGGGTCGGGTTCCCGGACGCCCAGATCCCGCTGGAGAACGTCACGATCAAGGGCGAGGTCTACCGACGGGTGTTCGGCGGGACGATCCCCGCCCCGATATGGAAGGAGTTCATGGAGGCGGCGCTCGCCAACAAGCCCGTACTCGAGTTCCCGCCCGACCCACCGGGCGTCGCCAACTACCTCAAGGTGCCGAACACGGCCGTCCCGTACGTCGTCGGCCTGCCCTCGGAGGAGGCGATCGAGCTCATCCTCGACTCCCATCTCGACCCCGTCATCGAACCGGTCAACTCGCTCGTCGCCGAGGGCACCGTACTCGCCCAGGACCTAGACGCACTCAAGCGGGTTCCCCATGCCACGCCGCTCGTCATCGGCGTCTCGACGGGCTTGCCACCCGAAGCCCCGATCCCGGCGCTCCTCGGGCTCACCCAGCAGGGCGTCGACGCCGCGCTCACGATCTTCGCCGAGGAGACCGGCGTGGAACTGAGCTACCTCGTCGAGTTCCGCACGACCGCCGACCCTGCCGAGATCGGCGTCGTCGTCGCCACCCAACCGGGCAGCGGGTCCGTCGTCCAGACCGGACAGACGATCATCATCGTCATCGGGCGCCCCTAGGTCCCACGGGGCTCCGAAAGCCCTCGTACCTCGCTCCTCGTGCCTCCTTCCTCGCGAAAAGCTCCTTCATCATCCTTATGGACATCTAACGTTGGTTTACGATATCTTGCGTTCATGTCGGGGATCCTGCCCGGGGGAACGGAAGAAGAAGCCCATCCTCCCGTCATCCATCACACCCAGCCCCCGGGCGGGACTCCGGCACGCCCCACGGTACGGGTGACGCCGGTGGTGACGCCGCTCCTGTGGCGAGGACACCCCGGTTTCGGACTGGACTCGGGGTACGTCCGCCGCTACTGGACCGCGGCCATCGGACCCACCGCCCTCTGCGATCTCCTCCGTCTGGCCCGGGCCGGCGCCTCCGGCGCCACCATCCCCCTCCCCAGGCGGACCGCCACCCTCCTCGCCCTCGGCCTCGCCCACCGGGACGGGGAGGGGCGCATCGCCGTGGCCGACCGCCTCCCAACCGTTCCCCTCCGACTCCGCCGCCGGTACCCGGCGGCGCTCGAGAGGGAGCATGCGGTCTACGTGGCACGACGGTCCGGGGCTGGGGTCGGGACCCGGTAACCTCCTGGCCTGGCCAGCCTGACCACGTCCGATGGCGTCACCCTCGAGGCGCTGTGGAACGAGCCACCGTCCCCGCGGGTGGCCGTTCTCCTGTGCCATCCCCATCCCCTCCACGGTGGCACCATGCGGGCACCGCTCATGGAGGGCGTCGCGGCTCGCCTCCTCCACCACGGCTTCGCCGTCCTCAGGTTCAACTTCCGGGGTGTGGGGGCGTCGACCGGTTCGCACGACGGGGGCGAGGGCGAGCTGCTCGACATCGATGCCGCCATCGCCCACCTGCGGGACCGCACGCCCGACGTCCCCCACGGCGTGGCCGGATGGAGCTTCGGCGCGGTCACCTCCCTCCACTGGACCGCCCAGCGGGGAGAACGCATGCCCTGGGTGGGGATCGCCCCCCCGGTCATGGTCGACGGGGTCGCCCGACTCCCCGACCCCGCGCACCTGCCGGCCGGCCGACGCACGTTCATCATCGGTGACCGCGACCAGTTCACGACGACAGACCAGGTCTGTTCGTACGCGGCGGCGGCTTCGGCCGAGGTCCACGTCCTGCCCGGGGTGGACCACTTCTTCTACGTCCGGGACGAGCGGGTGGGCGACCTCGTGGTCGACGGGGTCACCCGCTGACGTCAGGCGAGTCCCAGCAGGCGGGCCGCGTTGCCGAACAGGACCTGTTCGGTGACGGCGTCGGGAGCGCCGAGGGTCTCCCAGTCGCGCAACCACTTGTCGGGGGTGAGGAACGGGTAGTCGGTCCCGAACAGGCTGCGATCCGAGAGGTGCCCGAAGACGGCGTCGACGAGGATGGGCGCGAACCGCTTCGGGGACCAGCCACTCAGTTCGAGCCAGACGTTGGTCTTGTGCTGGGCGACGGCGATCGCCTCGTCCTGCCACGGCCACGACGGATGGGCCATCACGATCTGGAGGTCGGGGAAGGCGGCGGCGACGAGGTCGAGGTGCATGGGGTTGGCGAACTCATGGCGCACGTTGCTCCCCCCCGGGACACCAGAACCCAGCCCGGTGTACCCGGTGTGGAAGAGACAGACGAGGCCCCACTCCGAGGCCGCCTCGTAGATGGGGAAGTACCTGCGGTCGCGGGGGTCGAATCCCTGGGCCGACGGATGGAACTTGAGGCCCTTCATCCCCAGGCGGGCCGCCTCGTGGACCCCCGACACCGCCGCCGCCCCGTCATGGGGGTCGACGGAACCGAACCCCACGAACACCTCGGGATGCTGCTGGACGAGGTCGGCCACCCGCTGGCTGGAGAACGGAGCCTGGCCGGTGGCCGAACACGCGTCCCATGCCAGGAGCACCGCCATCCCGTCTCGTTCCCGGTACTCGGTGGCGATCTCGTCGATCGTCTTGGGCGGGAACGGACGACCGAACATCCTCTCCAGGCCTTCCATGTACGGCCCGAACGGTCCCTGGAGGTACTCGGCGACCGGCGGGTGGACGTGGAAGTCGATGAAGCGCATGCCGACAACGCTACGCAACCCGATCGCCACCGGTCCGGGGTGCGCCAACTACGATTCGGCCATGCCCCGGCATCGCCGACTCGAGCACCACCGTTTCGTGGGAACACGCGACACCATGGCGGTGTACGACACCGAGGATGCCGTCTCGGCGCAGGCCCTCCTCGATCGTCTCGAGGCCGACGACCTCATCGACCGGGGACTCATCTCGACGTTCGGGCCCGACACTGCCGAGGAAGCCGCCAATCGCGGCTTCCACGCCGCCCGGTGAGGCCGGGGCCTACTCGAACACCTCGTCGGCGGTCCCACCCACCGCCCCGATGCTCACGAGGTACTGCCCCTGGGCCTCGAGTACCGCGGCGATGTCGGCCCGGGAGGCCGCGTACCCCGAGGCGGTGAGTCGTTCGGCGATGAACTCGACGGTGCCGTCGGTGATCCCCACGACGATGGGAATATGCTTGTCCTGCTTGGCGAGCCGCTGGAGGAAGTGCACCTGCCACTCGAGGATCCGCCGGATCCCACCCGCCCGGAGCCGATCGCGGGCGTCGGGTTCGAGCCGGGCTTGAACGAAACGCACCGCTTCCTCGATGATGTACTCGGGCGGACGGACCTCGAAACGGCGGCGGGACTCCTGGACGAGCATGACCGCGGCGATGATGAGGAGCAGTCCGAACAGCAGCGCTCCGACGGCGATGGCCGTCGTGCCTTGCACCTAGGTCGGCTCCCCGGGTCGGAAGGCAGGTCGCCCGCCCACCCCTACAACCCCAGGCGATCGGCCAGCACCGCTCGGTGGTGGGCCGGGTCGCCGAACATGAGCTCGTTGCTCTTGGCCCGCTTGAAGTAGAGGTGAGCGTCGTGTTCCCACGTGAAGCCGATGCCGCCATGGATCTGGATGTTCTCGGCTGCGCACTGGAAGTAGGCCTCGGTGCAGTACGACTTGACGAGGGGGGCCACGAGTGGAAGTTCGTCGTTGTCCTCGGCCACGCACCACGCCCCGTAGTACGCCGCGGACTTCGAGGACTCGACGGCCACGAGCATGTCGGCGCACTTGTGCTTGATGGCCTGGAACGAGCCGATGGGTCGACCGAACTGCACGCGGTCCTTGGCGTACTGCACGGAGTCCTCGAGCACCTTCTGGGCTCCCCCCACGCCTTCGATGCCGAGTGCCACCGACGCCACGGAGACAAGCTTCTCGACGGTGGCCGTGGCGTCCCCCCCGAGCCGCTCGGCGGCCACGCCGTCGAGGGTGACGGTCGCCAGCTTGCGGGTGAGGTCCATGGTGGGAACCGCCTCTGTCGTGAGGCCCGCCGCTCCCGACCGAACCGCGAACAACCCGAGCCCGTCGTCGGCCCGGGCCGCCACCAGGAGGAGGTCGGCCGTGTGACCGTCGATGACGTACTCCTTCACCCCGGTGAGGGCCCATTCCTCACCGTCACGGGTGGCGGTGGCAGCGATCTGTGTGCCGTCCCACAGGCCGCTCGCCTCGCCCACGGCCACCGCCGCCACCGTCTCACCAGCGGCGATACCCGGGAGGAGTGCGACCTTCTGGCCCTCGGACCCCATCAAGAGGATCGCGTTGGCGGCCAGGACGACCGTCGACAGGAACGGGGCCGGGAGCAGGGCCCGACCCATCTCCTCGAGCAGCACGGCGACCTCGAGGAACCCGTAGCCGGCTCCGCCGTACTCCTCGGGGATCGCCATGGCGTGCCAGCCGAGCCCGGCCAGCTCCCCCCACTGCGCCCGGTCGAAGCCCTCCGGCGTCTCCATGAGCTCCCGCACCCGCGATGACGGGCACTTGTTCTCGAGCCACTCACGGGCCGTCTGGCGCAGGAACTCCTGCTCCTCACTGAATGCAAAGTCCATGGGGCAATCTCCGGTCTGGTCGCGGGAATCCTATACCGAGGCCCGGCCGGCCCCGGACCGTCCGACCGTTGGCCGATCGGCCCCGCCGAGGACCTAGTCTCGGGTCATGGAACTTGCACTCATGACCGAACCCCAACTGGGCGGTACCCACGACGATCTCGTCGCCGCAGCCCGCTGGGCCGAGGAGCACGGACTCGTCTCCTTCGCCCGCGCCGACCACTACGACTGGCAGCGGGGGACGGACCAGGACGCCAGCGACGCGTTGGTCTCCCTCGGTGGCCTGGCCCGGGAGACGTCGACCATCCGCCTGGCGGTGTTGGTCTCACCCATCACCTTCCGGCACCCGGCGGTCATCGCCAAGTCGGCGGCCACGCTCGACGAGATGTCGGGGGGCCGGTTCGATCTGGGGGTGGGTACCGGGTGGATGGAGACCGAACACACCGCCTTCGGGCTGCCCTTCCCTCCCCAGGCCGAACGCTTCGCCCGCCTCGAAGACGCCCTCCCCTATCTCCACACGGCCCTGCGCGACGAGCGCTCCGTCCACCGCGGCCCGTTCTACGCCATCGATGCCATCCAGCGCCCCCTGGCGCCCGCGGTGAACTTCATCGTCGGCGGATCAGGGCCTTCTCGCACCCCGCGCCTGGCGGCTCGCTGGGCCGACGAGTACAACACGTTCCTACGCCCGGTCGAGGACTTGGAGGCGAGGATCGCGGTGATGAGGGAGGAGGCCGAGCGGGTGGGACGGGACCCGGACTCGATCCTCTGCTCCGTCATGGGCCAAGCCCTCGTGGGCTCCGACAGGGCCGACTACCGGGAGCGCCTGGCGGCGGCGGCGGCCCGGGCGAACGAGGAACCGTCCCACACCGAGGCGAGACTGCGAAGTCGAGGCGTACCGGTCGGTACCCCCGACGAGGCCGCCGCCCACCTCACCCGAATGGCGGCCGCCGGGGTGGGCCGCTGGTACGTCCAGGTCATCCCCCACGACCTGGCCACGGTCGTCGCCACGGTGGAACCCCTGCTGTCACCATGAGCGGATCATTCCCCGCCAGCACCCGGCGCTGGGTCGAGCGCGCCCGGTCGCTCGGGTTCGAACCGGACGTCCATGTCTTTGCCGACGGCACCAAGACGGCTGCCGCCGCCGCCCACGCCATCGGGTGCGACGTTTCGGCCATCGTCAAGTCGCTCGTCTTCGACGTGGACGGCACGCCCACGATCTCTCTCGTCCCCGGGGATCGTCGCCTCGACCCGACCCTGCTGGCGGCCGCCGCCGGGGGTGAAGGGGTGCACCGGTCGACGATCGAAACCGTCCGCCGGGCAACCGGGTACGTGGCCGGTGGCACTCCTCCGTTCGGCCACGCCACGCCGATCGCGGTGTTCGCCGATGACGCGCTCCGACGCCACGACATCGTGTGGGGGGCGTGCGGGACGCCGACCACGGTGTTCCCGATCAGCATCGCAGACCTCGATCGACTCGCCCGGCCCAACTGGTCGACGCTCAGCAGGTCGGCATGAACCGGCGACCCCACTCGGCCTCGTCGTAGCGAGGCCCTCGGATTACCATCACCGCCATAGTCGAAATTCACGGATCATGACCGCACCACTCCTCGAAATCAGCAACCTCCACGCGTCGGTCGAGAACATCGAGATCCTCACCGGCGTGGACCTCACGGTGAACCAAGGCGAGATCCACGCCCTCATGGGGCCGAACGGATCGGGCAAGTCGACGCTGGCAAAGGTCCTCATGGGGCACCCGGACTACGCCGTGACCGCCGGCCGGATCCGCTTCAAGGGGGAGGACCTCACCGAGGCCAGCCCGACCGCCCGGGCGATCGCCGGAATGTTCCTGGCCTTCCAGTACCCCGAGGAGATCCCGGGGGTGTCGGTCGTCCAGTTCCTCCGTCAGGCGCTCTCGAACAAGTCGGGCGTGAGCTACACGGTGCTCGAACTCCGCCTCAAGGTGATGGACGCCATGCGGGAGTTGGGCATGGACTCGACCTTCGCCGACCGGTACCTCAACGAGGGGTTCTCGGGCGGCGAGCGAAAACGCAACGAGGTCCTCCAGATGGCGGTCCTCGAACCGGAGCTCGCCATCATGGACGAGACCGATTCCGGCCTCGACATCGACGCACTGCGCACCGTGGCCGAGGGGGTCAAGACCCTCGTGGCCCCCGAGCGGGGCTTCCTCATCATCACCCACTATCAGCGCCTCCTCGACTACATCACCCCCGACCACGTCCACGTGTTCATGGATGGTCGAGTCCTCACCAGTGGCGGCCCCGAACTGGCCCGCACGCTCGAGGCGGAGGGGTATGACGGGTTCCGAGCAGGCGTGTGATGCTCGACCTCCGGTCTGACTTCCCGCTCCTGGCGGCCAGGCCAGAGCTCACGTTCCTCGACTCGGGGGCGAGCGCCCAGAAGCCCCACCAGGTCCTCTCGGCGATGCGGGAGTTCGCCGAGAACCACTACGCCAACGTCCACCGGGGCGCCTACCGGCTCTCCCAGGAAGCCACCCTCGCCTACGAAGGGGCGCGCGAGACCCTGGCCCGGTTCGTGGGCGCAACCGACCCAGCCGAGATGGTCTTCACCCGGGGAACGACGACGAGCCTCAACGTGCTGGCGGCCGGGCTCACCCCTCGCCTGGCCGGGCGGTCCATCCTCATCACCGAGATGGAGCACCACGCCAACCTCATCCCGTGGCAGCTGGCGGCGCGACGGGCCGGGGCCACCCTGGCCCACGTGCCCCTCACCGACGAGTTCCGGCTCGACATGGACGCCTTCGACCGGCTCCTCACGCCCGACGTGGCCGTGGTCTCCGTGGCCGGGATGTCGAACGTGCTGGGCACCATCAACCCGGTGGCGGAGATCGCGGCCAAGGCGCACGCCGTGGGAGCCGTGGTCGTCGTCGACGGGGCCCAGATGGTCCCCCACCTCCCGGTGGACGTCGCCCACCTGGGGATCGACGCCCTCGCCTTCAGCGCCCACAAGATGCTCGGTCCCACCGGGATCGGAGGGTTGTGGGGACGGCGCGATCTTCTCGAGGACATCGAACCGTTCGAAACCGGCGGGGAGATGATCCGGGACGTCTCGTTCGAGACGGCGACGTGGGCCCAGATCCCCCAGAAGTTCGAGGCCGGCACCCCTCCCATCACCGAGGCCGTGGGGTTCGCGGCCGCCGCCGAGTACCTGACGTCCTTGGGCATGGAGGCGGTCGCTGCCCACGACGCCACCCTCACGACCCTCGCCCTCGAACGCCTCAGCGAGGAGGTCCCCGGGATCTCCATCCAAGGACCCCCGGCCGGACCCGACCGAGGCGGCGTCATCTCATTCACCCTCGACGGCATCCACCCCCACGACATCGCCACGATCCTCGACAGCCACGGGGTGGCGGTCCGGGCCGGCCATCACTGCGCCAAGCCGCTCATGAGTCGCCTGTCCGTGCCCGCCACCGCCCGCGCCTCGTTCTCCGTGTACAACACCCCGGCCGACCTCGACCCGCTCGTGGTCGGGCTACGCTCGGCCATCGAAATCTTCGGGTAGCCGATGTCCCTCACCGACCTGTACCGAGAAGTCATCCTCGATCACTACCGCAGCCCCCGCAACCGCGGCACACTGGCCGCGCCCGACCTGCACGGGGAAGGGACGAACCCCTTGTGTGGCGACGAGATCGCCATCGACATGACCCTCGACGACGGGGTCGTCTCGGAGGTTCGGGTCACCGGCCAGGGGTGTTCCATCTCCCAGGCGTCGGCGTCGATGATGTCCGAGGCGATCACCGGCCGCACGGTCGCAGAGATCCGAGAGATCGCCGCCCGGTTCAATGCGCTCATGACGACCGACGACCAGATCGTGGACCCGGATCGGCCGGGCTCGGTGCTCGGCGACCTGGAGGCGCTCCAGGGTGTTCGGGAGTTCCCCGTTCGCATCAAGTGCGCCACGCTGAGCTGGCACACGATGCTGGACGCGTTCGGGCAGTAGCCAACTCGTTTTCCCCCCGGGAATGTCCGCCGTGGGCGGACCGCGGCCGTGGGAAAACCTACTGCACTCCGCCCTCGGTCATGGCGATGAGGTCGAGCGCGGCGTCAAGCTCCTCGGCGGTCATGAGGCCCTTTTCCAGGACCACGTCTCGTACCGAACGGCCGGTGGCGAACGCCTCCTTGGCAGCCGCGGAGCCGGCGTCGTAGCCGATGTGGGGATTGAGGGCCGTCACCACGATGACGTTCTTCTCGAGGAGTTCGAGTGCCCGGGCCTGGTTGGCCTGGATCCCGTCGACGGTCTTCGTCGCCACGTGGATGGCGACGTGGCCGAGAAGGTCGATCGACTCAAGGAGGTTGCGGGCCATCATCGGCATCATCACGTTGAGTTCGAAGTTGCCGTTGGCCCCGCCCCAGGTGATGGCGGTGTCGTTGCCGATCACCTGGGCCGCCACCATCATCGCTGCCTCCGGGATGACCGGGTTCACCTTGGCCGGCATGATCGACGACCCCGGCTGAAGCGCCGGGAGTTGGATCTCGGCGATGCCCGTCACCGGACCCGAGGACAGCCAGCGAAGATCGTTGACGATCTTGAACAGCGACTGGGCGACCGTCTTGAGGACCCCGGACGTGTTCACGACGGCGTCCTTCATCGCCTGCGCCTCGAAGTGGTTCTCGGCTTCCCGGAACGCATACCCCGTGCGTTCGGCCATGAGGGCGATGACCGCCCCCGCGAACCCTGGCGGGCAGTTGATGCCGGTCCCGGTGGCCGTCCCGCCCAGGGCCAGCTCCTCGAGTTCGGGCAGCACGTTGTCGAGCCGGGTGATCGCCTTGCGCATCTGGGTCTCGTACCCGGAGAACTCCTGGCCCAGCGTGACGGGGACCGCGTCCATGAGATGCGTCCGCCCCGACTTCACGACGTCCGCGAACTCCTCGGCCTTGGCCCCGAGTGATTCGGCAAGCGTGCCGAGCGCCGGGAGGAGATGCCCTCTGATGGCCGCGACGGCCGCCACGTGCATGGCGGTCGGGAATGTGTCGTTGGAGGACTGGCCGAAGTTCACATCGTCATTGGGGTGCACGAGGCGCGACCCGAAGTCGCCTCCCAGGATCTCGGTGGCCCGATTGGCGACGACCTCGTTGGCGTTCGTGTTCGACGACGTCCCCGACCCGGTCTGGAACACGTCGACGGGGAAATGGTCGTCCCACGACCCGTCCATCACCTCGTCGGCCGCCGCCCGGATGGCCTCTGCCTTGTCCGCCTCCACGAACCCGGACCGACCGGCCACCGACGCCGCCGACCCCTTGAGAAGCCCGAACGCCCAGACGATGCGACGCCCCACCCCCGACCCGGAGATCTGGAAGTTGAGGACGGCCCGCTGGGTGCTGGCCCCGTAGTAGGCCCACGCCGGGACCTGGACTTCGCCCATCGAGTCCTTCTCGATCCGGTACTCCATGCCGTTCTCCTCGTTCGTTTCCCTCAGGCTACTTCGAGGACGGAGGGCCACATGGCGGACCCACGGCCGCGGGCCTCGACGCGGCGGCGTACCCTTTCATCGTGATCCCCCGCCCTTCCGCCCGCGTCCTCATGATCGACCCCCTGGGGCGGACGCTCCTGTTCCGAGGCATCGACCCGACCGACGACTCCCGGGAGTCGTGGTGGTTCACACCCGGTGGCGGGGTGGAGGATGGGGAGGAGCTCATCGAGGCCGCGGCCCGCGAGATCCTCGAGGAGACCGGGCTTCGCGTGGAGGAGTTCGGACCCGTCGTCCTCCACCGCCGAACCGTGTTCGACTTCACGGGGAGCGCCTACGACTCCCACGAGACGACGTTCCTCCTCGAGCTCGACGAGCCGCTCACCATCTCGACGGGGCGCCACAGCCCCCTGGAGCAGTCCGCGATCCTCGAGCATCGGTGGATGGCGGCCGACGAGATCCGAGCCCTCGCCGAGCCCTACTACCCGGACTGCCTGGCCGACCTGCTGGAACGGATCGTGGCCATCGGACCGCCTCCCGAGCCCTGGTTCGAACTCGACGGCCGTCGGTAGGCGATCAGGGGATCCGGCGCTCCACGACCGACGGATCGAACCGGGCTTCGAGCCTGGTCCGCATCCCGGCTCCCGGGTCATCGAGGTGCCGGGCGATGAGGCCGAGGAGGCGAATGAGCCCGGCGTGGTCATCGAGTGAGATGACCTCGGGCCGCGCCACGGCGGGCCCACCACCGGATTCCACGTCGGCAAGGTTGCCCTGGTTGTGGTAGTTGCCGAGCGGCAGGCAGATGCAGGTCGACTCGAACCCGAACGCCGAGAACGCCGTCGCCTCACACGCCCCTCCCGCCATGAGCTTGCGCTGCCACCTGAATCCCGAGCCGTGTTCCTCGGCGATGGCCGACACCCGGTTGGTGAGTTCGGGGGAGAAGACACTGACCCGATCGCCGACGCGGATCACGGGACCGCCGCCGATCGGGGATTCCGGGAAAGCCCGTGAGGTCTCGAGGCAGATGAGGCGGGCATCCTCGGGAATCGACCCCTCCCGGCAGGCGGCGATCGCCCCGACGAAGCCGACTTCCTCGGCCCGGGTGAGCAAGACCCCGACGTGGCCCAGGTTCGGGTCCGATCGCGCCCGGTCGATGAACGACAGCGCGGCGGCGACGCCCGCCAGGTCATCACAGCCGGCGGCATGGAGCAGTCCGTTCCTGACGCCGAGGGCACGCCTGGAAAACGCCCATCGTCCGATGGCACCTGCCTCCAACGACCGCCCGGTCAGGCGCACGGATCCGATCGAGAGGGCCGGATCGAACTCGACGAGCCGGGCTGGGGCCGGCTCGGCGCTTCCCGGCGCGAAGAAGTGGAGTCGGGCGTCGTCGAAGTAAGGGGGGCGCACCCCGCCCCGAAACTCCACGTCCCGCTGCCGACCGATGCCGCCGGTGACGAGGAACCCGGGATGGTCCAGGTGGGCGGTCACGAGCAGCGGCGCCCGCCGACTGCGACGCTTCTGGGTGACGTGGAGGTTGCCGGCTGCGTCGGGCCGCAGCCGCAGGTCGGGGCGGCGACCGGTCCATGCCCGCACGAACGCCACGACGCGATCCTCGTGGCCGGCGATCGTCGGCAGGTTCGTGAGCGTTTCCAGCCAGGACCGATCAGCCGCGTTCATGGCCGGCGAGGGTAGCGTCGGGCCCCGGCCGAGTCAGGCCAGCCACCCACCGATGGCGTCCATCGTCGCGTCGAACTCGTCGCGATGCATGGAGTGGGACGATCCCGGGATCTCCACGAACGTCACCCGGGGGTTGAGGGCGACGAGGCCTGCGCCCAACTCCGGTGGGGTGATCGGGTCGATGCCGGCCCCGAGGACGAGCGTGGGAACACCGAGGCCGGCGGCTGCGGCGACGAGGTTCCAGCTGCCGTTGTCGGTGATCGTGCGTTCGACGACGTCCCGGCCGCACTGGCCGAGGGCCTCGGTTTTGATCCTGGTGTCCTCCGGGTGCCAGGTCGGGTTGCGGCGTTGCTGCTCACCGACCGTCAGCGGGGCGTCGAAGTCCTCGAGGAGCATGGGCAGGCTCACGTCGGGGGCGGGCAGGAACAGGGCGGGGTCCTCGAGGACGGCCCGGACGGCGAAGACCGGGTCATCGGCCAGGAGCGTCACCGCGACCGCCCCTCCCATTGAGTGCCCGAGGATCAGGTCCCAGGGCCCGGTGTCGGCGACGTCGGCCGCGTAGTCCGCCAGCAGGTAGCGGTTGGCTTTGGGGCTCGCTCCGTGCCCTCTCAGGTCCGGGGCCGACACCGTGTAGCCCTGGCCGGCCAGGGAGGGGCCGACTCGCCACCATCCCTCCTTGTTCGAGCCGATCCCGTGCAGGAGCAGGGCGCGCCGGGGACCGGTCCCCCACGTCGTGCTCGCAAGTTCCACCGAGCGCGCTTCCCCGACTCAGCGTTCGAACGGGAGGTCGGCGAACGGGTCAGGGGCACCGACCGGCACGGCCGGCTTCGGGCCCTCGATCCCGAGGCGGGCGCGGACCGCCTCATACCCCCCCGACTCGAGTTCATCCGCCAGCTCCGCGCCGCCGGAGTCGACGACCACGCCGTTCATCATGACGTGGACGCGGTCGGTGGTCAGGTAGCGCAGGATCCGCGAGTAGTGGGTGATGAGCAGGATGCCGACATCGGGACTCCGCAGCTGCTCCACGGCTTCCGACACCGACCGGACGGCGTCGATGTCGAGGCCGGAGTCGATTTCATCGAGGATGACGACCTTGGGATCGAGCACCGAGACCTGGAACATCTCGGACCGTTTCTTCTCCCCGCCCGAAAGATCATCGTTGACTGCCCGCCTGAGGAAGTCGGACATCCCGAACTGCTCGGCGGCGGCGCCGATGCGGCCGGCCATCGTGGACGACTCGACACCCCGGCTCGTCCCGACCTCGAGCATGAACTCCTCGAGGCCGACACCCGGGACCTCGACCGGGTACTGGAACGCCTGGAGCAACCCGAGTCTGGCCCGTTCGTCGACCTCGAGACCGAGGATCTCCCGGCCATCAAGGAGGACGGAGCCCTCGACCGTGTACTGACGCTTGCCGGTGAGTGCGTGACACAGGGTCGACTTGCCCGATCCGTTGGGACCCATGAGGGCGTGGACCTCCCCGAAGGGGATGTCGAGGTCCACCCCTCGCAGGATCGTCGTCGTGCCCACGGATGCCGTGAGGTCGGAGATGCGCAGGGCGGTCATGCAGTGGCCTCCAGGTCGAGGAAGAGGATGCCGTCTTCCACCCGGGTTTCGTACACGGGCACCGGGCGGATGGCGGGGAGCGACGCCGGGGTGCCGTCGGCCAGGTTGAACTCCGACCCGTGACGAGGACACTCGACACACCCGTCCACGATCGGACCCTCGGAGAGGGACGCCTCGGCGTGGGAGCATCGGTCCCCGAGCGCGTGGACCTCGTCACCGATACGGAAGAGCGCGATTCTGTGCTCACCCACGTCCACGCGGACTCCCCGCCCCTCGGGGAGGTCGGCAACCGGGGTGATCCGCGTCCAGCTCATCGGATGCGACCCTCTTCCTGGGCAGCAACGAACTTGGTGTGCACGGCTTCCTTGATCGGCCGGGCGATCGCGGCGACGGGAAGACGGTCGATGGCCTCGGCGAAGAAGCCGCGAACGAGGAGCCGCTCGGCCCGGTCCTTGGGAAG
>JBFKVA010000031.1:0-24865 GCA_041635475.1 Acidimicrobiia bacterium
GGCATCCTGGCGAACACTTCGGGATCCAACTCGATCTTCAGCGAGCGCGACCCACCCCCGACGATGACGCGGGGGCGGGACATGACCCGGGCGTCGACGTACACCGGGATGTCGTCCGGGACCCCGAACGGCGTGACCCCGCCGATGAGCATGCCTGTCGCCTCCTTGGTCAGGTCCGGTGGGGCAAAGGACAGCTTGCGGACCCCCATGAGCTGGCGCACCGTGTTGTTGACGTCCAACCGGTTCGGGGCGAGCACCACGCACAGGGCGAGCCTGCCCTCGGGCTTGCGTGACGCCACGAGGATGCAGTTGGCGGAGTCCTGCGGGTCCACGCCGTAGGCGGCACAGAACGCTGCGGTGTCGGCAAGCTCGGGGTCGCAGGCCATCTCCGTGAAGTCGGCGCCCACCGCCGACAGTGCCAGGCGTACCCGCTCTTCGATCTCAGCCAACGGCGTCCTCCTCGAGCTTCGCCAGCGGGGGGATGATGGCATGGGCCTCGGGGCCTCCCAGGCCGTCCGAGTACTTGGGGTAGATGACACGACGGCACTCCCAGTGCCCCCACCGCCCGTACTCGTGGGCGGTCTGGATCGACACGTCCACGAGCCAGGACGCCGTCGCCACGTTCGCTTCGGGGTCGAAACGGCTGGCACCGTTGAAGCCGGCCTCGACCGAGGCCCAGCTCCACGTCGACTCGAGGAACTGGAAGAGGCCTGACGCACCCGAGGTGGGGTTGACCGCGTCGGGGTTGCCCCGTGACTCGCACTGGATGATCGCCAACGCCTCTGCCACGAGGCCCTCGGGGAAGTAGATCTCGACGAGCGATCGCCACGACTCTGCACCGCGCAACATCGCCAGGCGCCTCCGCTCCTTCTCGATGGCGTCGAGCGCAGTGGCGTAGGCGGCATCGGCGGCCCGCACCCTCGCCTCCGCCGCGGCCAGCTCCTCGACGGCCTCGGCGTACAGGGCCTCCAGCTCCTCCTTCTTCGCCGCGGCCTCGGCCCGGGCCGCCGCCTGGGCCTCCAGGACCGTATCCAACTCGAGCTGGCGCCGGTCGAGATCGGCACGAAGTGCCACGTACGTGGCCACGTGGCTGCGCTCGGCCTGGGCGAGGTCGTCGAGGACCCCGGCGGCGATGACCGCGTCAGCCGGGCTGGACCCGGCGAGGATGGAGAAGAGCCCGGTCCCCGCCACCGCCGATGTGTACACCTCCACTGCCTGGTCGAGCGCCTGCTCCCGGGCCGAGGACAGGGTGTGCTCGATCGAGCCGATCTCTTCCGTGACCGCCGAAATCGTGAGGGTGAGGTCCTCCAACTCGTCGGTACGAGCCCGGTACTCGGAGAACGCCACCGCCAGCGCCGCGCCCGTCGTGTCCAGCTGGGCCCGCATGACCCGCGCCGACGACCGGGCGTCCTGCGACTGGGACTTGGCATCCTCGGCTTCGTCCTTGGCGCGCTGCAGATCGGTCTGGGCGACGGCCGGTGATCCCAGCGCTCCCAACCGCGCCAGGCAGACAAGAACGACGGTGGGACGCCGGAGGATCGCCATGAGGTGGATCCAGAGTATGGGCTCAGTCCCCGCTGAGCCAAGCGCGAGCCGCGCCGCCAACCGCCCACCGGTAGGATTCCGGGCGATGTCGGACCCCGTGAGCCGCGCCGAGAACCTGGCCGAGCGTCGGATCCAGGAAGCCCTTGACGCCGGCGAGTTCGATGATCTCCCGGGCCGCGGCCGACCGCTCCCCGGTGACGCCCGTCCCTACGAACCCGGGTGGTGGGCCCGCCGCTACCTCGAGCGCCTCCGCCACGATGACGCTCGCCGCCAGCGGGTGCGGGACCTCACGAACGCCCTCGACCGCTGTTGGGCGCTGCAACTTGACGCGGCGATGGAGCGGTTCGCCCAGATCGCCCGGGAGTGGGCCGAACTGCGCACCGAGGACGAAACCCTGCCCGAACCGCCCTCACCCGAGGCGTTCCGCGGTGCTTGGGAGCAGATGCGCCGCACCCGTTGACGGCCGACACCATGTCGGAAAAACCCGCATGGACACTGCATGATTGCGAATTCCTGCTTTTGGCATCGACTACGAAGCGTGGCTAGAGTCCCACCCGCAATCCACGCCATTGGCGTGGGAGTTGCGGGACATGCTTGGTGGTTGGTTCGTCCCCCTCCCAACACCAAGCTGCTACCGGCGGCCCGAGGTCTCCCCTTACCTCGGGCCGCCACCTTTTCCGGCTGCCCCTGGCCCTCTGTCGAACCCCGTCACGGGCCGGGTAGAGTCGCGACGACTGCCGACACAGGACGACGCCATGGACTTCGCCTATCCCGAATCCGCCGAAGCGACCCGAGCCGAGGTCCAACGGTTCCTTGCCGACAACCTGCCCGACGGGTGGACCGGGGTGGGGGCCCTGACCGGCGGGGAGCGGGAGGCGTTCGTGACGGAGTGGCGTGCGAAGCTCTACGAAGGTGGCTGGCTTGGTCTGTCGTGGCCGGTTGAGTACGGCGGCGGTGGACGAACGGCCATCGACGAACTGGTCCTGGCAGAAGAGCTGACCCGGGCCGGGGTTCCGCTCGGGGGACCCAACGACATCTTCAGCATCCACATGCTGGGCAACACGCTGCTCATGTGGGGCACGGAAGAACAGAAGCAGCACTTCCTCCCGCGGGCCCTTTCGGGGGAGGATGTGTGGTGCCAGGGCTATTCGGAGCCGGACGCCGGGTCCGACCTCGCCAACGTCGGCGCCAAGGCGGTGCTCGACGGGGACGAGTGGATCATCAACGGACAGAAGATCTGGACGTCCGCCGGCCACCTCGCCAACTGGATCTTCCTCATCGCCCGCACCGAGCCCGATCTCCCCAAGCATCGCGGCCTCAGCTTCCTGCTGGTCCCCATGGACCAGGCCGGGGTGGAGGTCCGCGCGATCAAGATGATGTCCGGCCCGTCGGAGTTCAACGAGACGTTCTTCGCCGACGCCCGCACCCCCAAGGAGCACATCGTGGGCAACCGGGGAGACGGCTGGCGGGTGGCGATGACCCTGCTCGGGTTCGAGCGGGGCAAGGACGCCGCCACGGCCCCGATCGGGTTCGGGGGTGAGGTGGAGCGGCTGTTCGACCTCGCCCGCGACCACGGCAGGGCGAACGACCCCCTCATCCGGAAGCGCCTGGTCGAGGCGTACGAACGCGTCGAGGTCATGCGATTCATGGGCTACCGCGCCCTCACCAAGTTCATGGCCGGCGATTCCCCCGGGCCTGATGCCGCGGTGACGAAGATCTTCTGGTCCGAGCATCACCGAACCACCACCGAGCTGGCCATGGAGATCATGGGCACGTCCGGCCTCGTTCCCGTCGGTGAGGATTCCTGGGCGGCCTTCCGCCACGATGCCAAGGGGGCACCCAACTCGACGGCGTCGTGGAACAGCGTCTTCCAGAATGCGCGGGCCGGGACGATCTACGCGGGAACGAGCGAGATCCAGCGGGGGATCATCGGTGAGATGATGCTTGGCCTCCCCAAGGAGCCGAAGGCCGGCTGACGCCCGTCACCCAAAGCGGCTCACGTCGACGACCACGCGGTCGTGGGTCCCTTCGCCCACGAGCACCTCGTCGCCGTGGGCCGTCACTCGGAACCGCAACCTCCGCCCGTCCCTTGTTTCGAGTTCCGACCGCACGGTGACCCGCTGGCCGTCGCGGGCCGCCGCCAGGTGGCTCACGCACACATGGGTACCCACCGTCGTCTCCGAGTCGTCGAGATGATCGGCCGCCAGCAGGTGACTGGCCATCTCCATGAGGTGGATCATCGACGGGGTTGCCAGCACCACCATCGGCAGATGGGGCGGGGACAGTTCCTTGGTGACGACGTGTTCATCGACGCGGGCGATCCCCGGCTGCAGGCTGTCCTTCATGGTCGAACGGTACCGGGCCATGGGACAAAGGCCACGTCGGCCGGGCCGGCACGCCGGCCCCCTTCTAGGCTCGGCCCATGGAGAGCGTCATCTACAGCACCGAAGGACCGATTGCATCCCTCACCCTCAATCGGCCCGAACGGCTCAACGCGATCGACGCTTCGATGCCCCGTGAGATCCGCGAGGCGGTCGAGAGCGCCAACGCCGATGATGCCGTCAAGGTCATCGTCGTCACCGGTGCCGGGGGATCGTTCTGCGCCGGGTACGACCTCAAGGACTTCGCCGAGTCCGGCAACCCCTGGTCGCAGGAGATGCCGTGGGATCCGACCCTCGACTTCCGCATGATGTTCGCCAACACCCAGGACTTCATGAGCCTGTGGCGGTCGTACAAGCCGACGATCGCCAAGGTGCGCGGGCACGCGGTGGCCGGGGGAAGCGACATCGCCCTCGCCTGTGACCTCGTCGTGATGGACGAAGCGGCCCTCATCGGCTACCCGCCAGCCCGGGTGTGGGGATGCCCGACGACCGCCATGTGGGTGTACCGGGTCGGGGCCGAACAGGCCAAACGCATGCTGTTCACCGGGGACCTCATCACCGGCGCCGAAGCCAAGGCCATGGGCCTCGTCCTCGACGCCGTGCCGGGGGACCTCCTCGACGAGCGGGTCGCCCAGCTCGCCCAGCGCATGGCGGGCGTGCCTCGCAACCAGCTCATGATGCAGAAGCTCATGGTCAACCAGGCGATCGACGCCATGGGGCTCATGCAGACCCAGATGTTCGCAACCCTGTTCGACGGGATCACCCGCCACACCCCCGAGGGGGCCTGGTTCAAGGAGTTGGCCGAGGAAGCCGGTTTCCACGAGGCGGTTCGACGCCGCGACTCAGGCGAGGAGATCGCTCCCGGCAGGTCCCGGGCCACACCGGAATGGCCGTGAGGATCCTCACCGTCTGCCTGGGCAACGTCTGTCGCTCCCCGACGGCGGAGGCCGCCATCCGCGAGGCCGCCGAAGAGATGGGCGTCGACCTCGTCGTCGATTCGGCCGCGACCGGTGGGTGGCACGTCGGGAGCCCCCCTGACATCCGCATGCAACGGGCCGCCCAGCGCGAGGGGCTCACGATCGACACGATCGCCCGCCAGATCACCGACGCCGACTTCGAGGACTTCGACCTCATCCTCGCCATGGACCGACGGAACCTCGAGGATCTCCAGGCCATCGCCCCGCCCGGCTGCCACGCGGTCATCAGGCTCTTCCGCGACGACGATCCCACCGGGCCGGGGGAGGTGCCCGACCCCTTCTACGGCGGAGACGCCGGGTTCCGCCTCGTCGTCGAGATGTGTCGGCGGACCGCCCGCAGCCTCGTCGGCAGGCTGTAGCCCCGTTTTCCCCCCTCGGTTGTCCGGCTCACACGGACAACGGCGGTGGGAAAACGGGGTGTGGTGGTTTTCCCCCGTCGGATGTCCGGCTCAGGCGGACAACGGCGGTGGGAAAACCGGGTACGGGGGGAACGACCCGGCCCCGATGGCCTCGAGGTAGGAGATCCACGGATCCGGGAGCCCGACGGCTCGAGCCCCCGCGAGCATGGTGGCGATGTAGGCCGGGGCGGGCAGCGCTTCCGGGAGGTGCCGATCCACCGTCTCGTACGAGAATGCCGTCCGCACCCCGCCCCCCACGACCACGTCCACGGTGATCCGGCGATACCATCTGGGTACACCCTCGCACTCGTCCAGGCGCTCGACTTCGCCGGGCGCGACCGAGAAGAGCGCCCCCCATGTCGCCGCCCCCCGGTGGGGGAGGATGTCGGCCGAACGGGCCCCCCACCGAGTCGATCGACGGGTGAACGTGAGCCGGCGGTCGAGCGCGTGACCGACACCGGCCAACCGGGCCGACGGAGCCCACTGCTGGAGTTTGCCCTCGAGGTCGAGGTTGGACCCGTAGGCGAAGTAGAAGGGGCGGATCATCGGCGCTCGACGCGGCGGCGCTCCAACTCCTCGACGAGGGCGGACGAGCGGTACCGCATGAGGTCGGGAGACCAGTCGAGTTGCTCGATGGCGACGTCGGTCTTGACCAGTTCGGCGATCCGGTCGCGCAGGGTGCGGGCCCATGCCTTCCCCTCGGCTTCACCTTCCGACGAGAGCGTGGCGTCGGCATTGACCGTGAACACCCGCGCCACCGGCATGGGGTTGGCCCGCGATCCCTTCTCCCCGTACACGAGGAGCACGCCGCCGACCGGGAGGTCCTGGATGCCGCCGACCGCCGCGAACTCGCCTTCGAAGGCCCACCCGGTGCTGAGGGACTCGTCGACGTTCGTGACGATCTTGGCCCAGGTCTTGAGGCGCTGGTCCCCGACCCACGGGACGTCGACGGCAACAAGGGGAACGTTCATCCAGGCAACGGTACAACAGGCTGGCGACCGACGGCACCACCCCCGTGCGTGACCCGGCCCCCAGGACCGTTGTGGGGTCGTTTGGCCGCCGTATGGCCGCTCAGATGACGCCAAAACGGTCAGCGCGCCGCAAGGAGCTCCGCGATCTGGACGGTGTTGAGGGCCGCACCCTTGCGGAGGTTGTCACCCACCGCCCACAGGGCGATTCCCCCCGTGCCGTCCAGGGTCGGTCGAATCCGGCCGACGAGGGTGTCGTCGGTCCCGGCCGCATCGAGCGGTGTCGGCACCTTGTCCATCCACACGCGGGCACCGTCGAAGGCCTCGATGACCTCGACGGCCTCGGCCGGGTCGACGGGGCGATCGAACCACAGGTACGCCGACGTGCCGTGCCCCACCATGACGGGTACCCGGACGCACGTGGACTCCACGGACACGTGCGGGGCTTCGAGGATCTTGCGCGTTTCGTTCTGCAGCTTCATCTCCTCGGCGGTGTAGCCGAACGGTTCGGCGTCCCCGATGATGGGCAGGACGTTGAACCCCACCGGCCGCGGCCAGATCCCCCCGTCGGGATCCTCCCAATGCCCGGTCACGAGGCCCTGCTCGTCCTGTTGGAACCACCGAATCTGGCGGGACAGTTCGTCGACCCCGGTCTTGCCCGCCCCGGACACCGACTGGTACGACGACGCATGCATGGTCCGCAAGCCGGCTGCCTTGTGGAGCGGGGCGATCGCCATGAGGGCCGTCATCGTCGTGCAGTTCGGGTTGGCGATGATGCCCCGATGGCGGGCTGCCGCGTGGTCGTTGATGCCCGCCACCACGAGGGGGACCTCGTCATCCATCCGGAACGCGGACGAGTTGTCGATGACTACCGCACCGGCCGCGGCGAACCGGGGAGCGTGCTCGAGCGACCTGCCTCCACCGGCCGAGAACAGGGCAATCTCGATCCCGGCCGGGTCGGCCTCGGCCAGGTCCTCGACCACGACGTCCCCCCAGGCGGTCGCCACCTCGGTCCCCGCCGAGCGGGACGATGCCAGCAGCCTCAGGTCCGTGACCGGGAACCCCCGTTCCTCCACGATCTCAAGCATCGTTCGCCCGACCGCCCCGGTGGCGCCGACGATGGCAAGCGACGTCATGGCTCGATGTCCGAGGTCAGGTCGAACTCCTCGGCGAGGGCCCTCACCGCCGCCTGCGTATCGTCCTCGTGGACCACGACCGAGACCCGGATGGTCGACGTCGAGATCATCTCGATGTTGATCCCGGCGTTGGCCAGCGCCCGGAACAGGCGCGCCGCGATGCCGGGCTCTGACTTCATGCCGGCCCCGACGAGTGAGACCTTGGCGATGTCCCCGTCCACCGAGACCGATGCGGCCCCGAGTTCGGCCTTGGCCTCGTCGGCCACCTTCTGGGCGATCAGAAGGGACCCCTCGGGAACGGTGAAGCTGATGTCCGTTCGACCTTCCGAGGAGACGTTCTGCACGATCATGTCGACGTTCACTCGTTCGGCGGCGAGGCGCTCGAACAGGCTGGCCGCCACCCCCGGGGTGTCGGGCACGTCGGCCACGGTGACCTTGGCTTCCGTCGTGTCGTGGGCGACACCGCTGATGATTGCCTGTTCCATGGTGGTCTCCTTCACCCACGTGCCGGCATTGTCGTTGAACGAGGAGCGAACGTGGATCGGGATGCCGAACCGTCGCCCGAACTCGACCGACCGGGCCATGAGGACTCGTGAGCCGTGCGCTGCCAATTCGAGCATCTCCTCGAACGTGACCTCGTCGAGTTTGCGGGCGTTGGGCACGAGGCGGGGATCCGCCGTGAACACCCCATCGACGTCCGTGTAGATCTCGCAGGCGTCGGCCCCCAGGGCGGCGGCGAGGGCGACCGCCGATGCGTCGGACCCGCCCCGACCGAGCGTCGTGATCTCCTTCGTCTCCGGCGAGACGCCTTGGAACCCGGCCACGATCACGACTTGGCCCGACTCCAACGCCAAGCGGACCCGGTCCCCGGTGATGGCGGTGATCTTGGCGGCCCCGTGCGAGGTGTCCGTGAGGATGCCGGCCTGGCTGCCGGTCAACGACACGGCAGGAACCCCTTCGGCGTCGAGCGCCATCGCCAGCAGCGCCATGGAGATCCGTTCACCGGCCGTCAGCAGCATGTCCATCTCACGGGCGGGCGGGTCGTCGGTGATGAGGCCGGCCAGGCCGATGAGCTCGTCGGTGGTCTGGCCCATCGCCGACACGACCACGACCACATCGTTGCCGCCGCGACGGGTCAGGGCGACGCGCGTGGCGACGCGCTTGATCCGTGCCGCATCGGCTACGGACGTTCCACCGTACTTCTGGACAACGAGCGGCACCTTGACCTCGATCGGTGGCGGGCAGTGTAGGAATCCGGCCGGCCAGTACCGAGTCGTTAATCCGGGGGCCGGGAGAAGGGCCCGATGATGCCGCCCGAAGTACCCTGCCGGGCGTGCCGGTCGACCTCCACACCCACAGCCGCGTCTCCGACGGGTCGGACGACCCTGCGGCGTTGGTCCGCAAGGCGGCGGCCATCGGCCTGTCGGCGATCGCCCTGACCGACCACGACACCCTGGAAGGGATCGCAGAAGCTCGGGCGGCCGCCGACGACGTCGGCATCGAGGTCATCCCCGGGACCGAGGTCTCGGCGGGGAAGGGGACCCACATGGTGGTGCTGTTCCTCGAACCGGGACCCGGACCCCTCCAGGACCGCCTGGCCGAGATCCGAGCCGGCCGTGAGGCCCGCAACGCCCGGATCATCGGGCGCCTCAACGAACTCGGCATCGACATCGCGCTCGACGAGGTCGTCGCCGAGGCCGGGGCCGGGGTGGTCGGCCGACCCCACTTCGCCGCCGTCCTCGTGCGCAAGGGCGTCGTACCCGACACCGAGGCGGCGTTCGACGAGTACCTTGCCACCTCGGGACGAGCGTATGTTCCGCGCCTGGCGCTGGGCGCCGAGGAGACGGCCCGGCTGGCCCGGGCGTCCGGTGCCGTTCCGGTCCTCGCCCACCCCCACACCGTCCAACTCGACGACGAAGAGGGCCTGGCCGGCTTGCTCGGTCGACTGACCGAGGCCGGGCTCGTCGGTGTCGAGGTCCACTACCCCGGGTACGACCACACCCGCCGCCGGGAACTCACCGCCGTCGCCGAGGCCACCGGCCTGCTCATCTCGGGCGGTTCGGACTACCACGGGACCTACAAGTCGACCATCGAACTCGGGTCCGGGCTCGGGGACGTGTCGGTCCCTTCGTCGGTGCTCGAAGCACTGCGGGCGCGAGCGCGATGACCACCGGGCGCCGTATGGGGCGGGCAGCCGTCGTCGTGTCGGCCGGCATCCTCCTCTCCCGTGTCCTGGGGCTGGTCCGCAACGCGGCCGTCGCCGGCCTGCTCGGGGACACGACCGCCGGCGACCTCTACCAGGCCGCGTTCGTCATCCCCGACCTCCTCTTCTACCTCATGGCCGGCGGATACCTGTCGGTCACGTTCATCCCGATCCTGTCGTCGGCCATGGCCAAGGGGGACGAGGAGGACGCTTGGCGGGCGTTCGCCGTCATCGCCAAGGTCGTGGCGGGCGTGATGGCCGCCCTCACCGTCGTCACCTTCGTGCTGGCTCCGCAGTTCGTCCGCGTGGTGTTCGAACGGCTGCCGGGTCTCACCGGCGGTGAACTTGCGCTCTCCGGGGCCGATCTCGACCAACTCACGGGGCTCATGCGGATCGTGCTCCCCGCCCAGTTCTTCTTCATGCTCGGGTCGCTGCTCATGGGCGTGCAGTACGCCAGGGATCGCTTCCTCATCCCCACGCTGGCGCCCATTGTCTACAACATCGGCATCATCCTCGGTGGACTCATCGCATGGGGGATGGGGGCGGAGGGGCCCGCGGGCTTCTTGTGGGGAGCGCTGGGTGGCGCAATCGCCGGCAACTTCGCTCTACAGGTGGTGGGGGCCCGCCGGGTCGGGCTGCGGTGGGTCCGGGTCCGGGGTCTCCGCCATCCGGCCCTCGGCGAGTACCTCGCCATGGCCCTTCCCCTCATGATCGGGCAGTCGATCGCAGTATTGGACGAGCAGTTCGTGCGCATCGCCAGCCAGTGGGGCGACGAGGGAACGATCGCCACCCTCGGCCTCGCCCGGGCCCTCAACATGGTCCCGGTCGGTCTGCTGGCCCAGGCCGCCGGCGTGGCCGCCTACCCGACGCTGGCCCGGCTCTTCGCCGAGGGGCGCCGCGACGAGATGCGGGCGACGCTGGGGAGGGCGCTGCGAATGGTGGTCTTCCTCGGTGGCCTCGCCACCGCCGGGATCCTCGCCGCGTCCCAGCCGGCGGTCGTCGTGGCCTATCAACGTGGGGCATTCGGATCCGATGCCACGGTCGCCACCGCCTCGGCCCTGGCGCTCTTCGCGCTCGCCATCCCCTTCTGGGGTGGGCACCAACTGCTCGGCCGAGCGTTCTACGCCCAACGCCGAATGTGGGTCCCGGTCGGGATCGGCACCGCGGCGGCTCTTGTCTCCCTTCCCGTCTACGTCTGGGCCAACGAACGGATCGGCTCCCACGGCATCGCCCTCGCCTCCACGATCGGAATCGCCCTCTACGCCACCGGGCTCGGAATCACGTGGTTCCGCGGCCATCCCGACGGTCGTGAGGTGCTGGCAACGCTTGCCCGCACGACGGTCGCGACGATTGCGGCAGCAGCCGTCGGGTGGTTGGCCGTGTCGGGGACGACCGGCCCCATCGAGTCCGCCGGGTTCGCCCGGAGTGCGCTTGGTCTCGCGGTGGGTGCCGTCGTCGTGGTCGCGGCCTACGGGGCGGTCAGCCGGCTCCTACGATCTCCCGAGTTGGGGATGCTGCGCCATGGGAGGAACAAGGTACGAGGTACGAAGTACGAGGAGTAGCCGGGGCGTTCTCCCAACTCCGTGCTCCACCTCCGTTCTCCGTTCTCGGTTGTCGTTCACCCAATAGGCTCCCGTCCATGAAGCCGTACAACCTCGACCACGTCGCCATCGCCGTGGGCGACCTCGACGCCTCCCTTGCCGAGTACGGCCGCCTCTACGGGGTGACGGCCCTCCACCGGGAGGTCGTCGCCGACCAGGGCGTCGAGGAGGCGATGATCGCCGTCGGGGGTTCGTTCATCCAACTGCTCCAGCCCCTCGGACCCGACACGCCCGTGGGCAGGTTCCTGGCGAGCAACGGTGAGGGCCTCCACCACATCGCGCTGGCGGTCGACGACATCGACGCCGCGCTCGCGCACCTCGAGGCCGAGGGTGCGCGCCTCATCGACCGCCAACCACGGATCGGTGGGGGCGGGGCCCGCATTGCCTTCGTCCATCCGAAACAGACCGCGGGGACGCTCATCGAGTTGGTGGAAGTGGCCGTCCCGGACTGAGCCCTCGGACCACGCGGCGAGGACCGGGCTCGGGACCCAGGACACGGCCAAAGCGGTAACCCGACGGTCCCTCAGACTGTCGAACAGCCACCCATGCAGCGCACACCCATCCACATCAAGGGCGGAGCCGACACCCACATGGTTGCCGCGGTCACGGCCGCCGTTCAGCAACTCCTCACGGAGGAGGCGGCGGCGGCGGCCACCCAGCCCCCTCCTCCCCGGCTCAGTCGCTGGGCCATGCAGGCGCGCTGGGCCTCCCAGTGGCAGGGACCCAGTTCGCCAACCGCCCCTCTGCCGTTCCGTCCCTGACCGCAACCCCCTCCTGTGGTGCCGGCCGGCACCCGATCGCCGGGCATCCGGGCCTTCTTGAGCCGATAGGCTCCTCCCCATGTCAGTGATCATCGGTTCCGCCCGCACGCCCATCGGGAAGTTCGGCGGAGGCTTGTCGGGCCTTCGCGCCGTCGAGTTGGGCGGGCACGCCATGGGCGCCGCCCTCGAACGCTCCGGTGTCGATCCGCACGACGTGGACGAGGTCGTCTTCGGCCAGGTGCTCCAGGCCGGTGAGGGTCAGATCACAGCCCGCCAGGCGGCCGTCCGGGCCGGCGTGCCGATGACGGTGCCATCCATCACGCTCAACAAGGTGTGTCTCTCCGGCTTGGCGGCGATCGGACTGGCCGATCGCTCGATTCGCCTCGGCGATGCCGACTTGGTCATCGCCGGGGGCATGGAGTCGATGTCGAACGCCCCGTACGTCGTACCCACCGCTCGCTGGGGCGCCCGCCTCGGTGACTCGGCGCTCGTCGACGTCCTCCAGCACGACGGCCTGTTCTGCGCCTTCGACCACTGCACGATGGGCGAGTCCTCCGACCACAAGAACACCGAACTGGGGATCTCGAGGGCCGCCCAGGACGAGTGGAGCGCCCGCAGCCACGAACGGGCCGTGGCTGCCACCGAGTCGGGGGCGTTCGCCGGCGAGATCGCCCCGGTGTCGGTTCCCCAGCGCAAGGGGGACCCGGTCGTCGTGGCCGAGGACGAAGGCATCCGGCCCGGGACCACGGCCGAGTCGCTCGGCCGCCTGCGCCCGGCCTTCACGGACGGTGGAACCCTCACGCCCGGCAACGCTTCGCAGATCTCGGATGGTTCGGCCGCCGTCATCGTCGGGAGTCGCGCCGCCGCCGAGGCCGGCGGCCACCGGGTCATGGCCGAGGTGATCGCCTACGGCCAGATCGGCGGCCGGGACGCCACCCTCCACGAGCGGCCGGCCGAGGCGCTGCGGGCGGCCCTGGCCAAGACCGACCTCGGTGTTGCCGACCTCGCCGCCGTCGAGATCAACGAAGCGTTCGCCGCGGTGGCGATGCACTCCGCGCGGATGCTGGGTCTCTCCGACGACGTCGTGAACGTCCACGGCGGCGCCGTGGCGCTCGGCCACCCGATCGGCGCCACCGGGGCCCGGCTCGTCGTCAGCCTCATCACCATCCTCACCGGCCGGGGCGGCGGCTACGGGGCGGTCACCCTGTGCGGAGGTGGCGGCCAGGGCGACGCACTCATCATCAGGGTCGCCTGATGGCCGAGGTTCCCGAACGCAACCTCGGCCTTGAGTTGGCCCGAGTGACCGAGTCGGCTGCGATTGCCGCCGCCCGCTGGCAGGGTCGGGGCGACAAGGAGGCCGCTGATCACGCTGCGGTCGAAGCCATGCGTGACGTCCTCAACTCGATCGACATGGACGGCATCGTCGTCATCGGCGAGGGTGAGAAGGACGATGCCCCCTGGCTGGCCAACGGGGAACGGGTCGGCAACGGCAACGGCCCCGCCGTGGATGTCGCCGTGGATCCCGTCGACGGAACGACGCTCACGTCCAATGGCCTGCCGGGAGCGCTGGCCGTGATCGCGCTGGCCGAGCGGGGCTCCATGTACTCCCCCGGGTCCCTCGTGTACATGGACAAGATCGCGGTCGGACCCGAGGCCGCGGGACAGGTCGACCTCGACGCTCCGGTGGCGGTCAACCTGCAACGAATCGCCACGGCCAAGGGGATGGGCGTCCACGACCTCACCGCCATCATCCTCGACCGCCCCCGCAATCACCCCTACATCGAGGCCGTACGGGCCGAGGGCGCCCGGATTCGCCTCATCCAGGACGGGGACGTGTCGGCCGCCATCGCCACGGCGCGGGACGCGTCGGGGATCGACGTCCTCTTCGGTATCGGCGGCTCGCCGGAGGCGGTCATTGCCGCCGCCGCGCTCAAAGCGATAGGGGGCGACTTCCAGGGGCGGCTGTGGCCGCGCAACGAGGACGAGCGGCACTACGCCGTCGAACACGGCCACGACGTCACCCGGGTCCTCGGCCTCGACGACCTGGTGGCGTCCAACAACACATTCTTCGCCGCCACCGGCATCACGGACGGCGAACTCCTCGACGGCGTCGACTTCGAGGAAGGCGGCCTCGTGCTCACCCACAGCGTCGTCATGCGATCGAAGACCGGCTCGATCCGCTGGATGCGCTCTGAGCACGACCTCGCCAAACTGCGCCTGCTCGGCGCCCACCTCGACGAATAGTCGTTTACGAGGCCGCCGCGGTCCGGTTCCTGCCGGCGCGCTTGGCCTCGTACAAGGCCAGGTCGGCCCTTTCGACGAGGTCCATCTCCCCCTCCACCGCCAGGTGGGCGGTCGAACCGAACCCGGTGCTCACGGTCACCCCCAGATTGCGGTTGCCCGACTCGATGACCGTGGACTCGACCAGCCTCCGTATCCGTTCGGCGATCCCGGACGAGTCGTCGTAGCCGGCCCCCGGAAGCACCGCCAGGAGTTCCTCCCCGCCGTAGCGGAGGAGGATGTCGCCCTCGCGCAGCGCCGCCCGGGCTTCGCCGGCGACCGCCTTGAGCATCGCGTCGCCGACCACGTGGCCATGGGTGTCGTTGAATCGCTTGAAGTGATCGATGTCGATCATGACGACGCCCAGCGGATGGCCGGATCGGACCGACCTGACGTACTCCTCGTGGAGACGGCCGAGGCCGAAACGTCGGTTGAAGAGCCCGGTCAGGGGATCGAGGGCGGCCAGGCGCTGGATGTTCCGGTGGGTGAGGGCGTTGGACAGCGCCACCGCGAACGTCCCCATGAGGATCGGGGCCAGGGCAATCGTCGCCGGCGCCGGGGGCGAGGCGTACGCCAGGACCACGGCCCCGATCGCGGCCGACTGGACGTGGAGCGGATACACCGAGACGGCTTTCGGCCTCACCCGGGCCACGCCGGCGTCGATCACGAACCCCTCCGCGAACGAGAAGTGCTCGGGTTCGAGCGTGTTCAAGGCTTTCCGGACGAGGTCGCTTCCCAGGACGTGGTCGGGCTCCTCGAGCGCATGGCTGGCAAGGAGCCCGAACTCACCTTCGGCGTACCCGATCACGGCCATGGCGGTCGCCCCCAAGTCGCGGCGGAAGTGGATGAGGGCAGCCGCTGCCAGGTCCGCCACTTCGAGTTCGGACGACATCGCCTGGGTGAAGGACGAGAGGCGCTCCTGGACCTCGTGGCTGTCGGCGAGGGCAACAATGAGACGATTGAAGGCCCCCGCCGCCTCCCCGAACTCGTCGTCGGAGCTGTCGGGGAGTGAGCACGTCGCCGGGTCGCACTTGCTCCAGTCCCCCGTATAGGTGGCTTCGGTGACGCCCTCCTCCACCTGGGTCATCCGGCTGGCCAGGAGCCTCAGCTTTGGTCGAACCAGCATCCGGGCGAGGAGGATGTTCACGCCGCCGACGACCATCCCGGCGAGGGTCGTGAAAAGGAAGAAGAGGGGGCTCATCGCCACTTCGGAAGAGACCCCGACCGATCGCACCGCGAACGGGAACACGATCCCGATGGCGATGCCGAAACCGAGCATGGCGACCGCCAGGCGTACGAATGCGTTCCTCGACCTCACCCGGCGCCTCCTTGAAACGGCGTCATGTCAATGATCGGACCGAGTGCGGGCGCCTTGAGCTATTGGTGCTCTGACCGGATGGCGGCCAGGCGCTCGTCGTAGGTTGGCGCAATCGCCTCCCATCGATACCGCTGGACGGCGTCACGGGCCCCAAGGCCGGTCATCCGGGCGGTGGCGGGGTCGAGAAGCGCAGCCCGCAGCAGCCGTGCGAGGTGCTTCGGCGACCGGTGGAGAACCGCGGCGTGGAGGTCGACTGGGAACACTTCCGGGTACGACAGCCGAGCCGGCATGAGCGGAAGTGCGCCCGACCCGGCCGCCTCCACCATCGACACCCCGAAGAACTCCTGGCGAGCGGTGGAGATGGCGACGGTCGCCTCGGACAGGAGTCGAACGTACGTCGGCCGCTCGGCGTACCCGTACTGCACCATCCGGGCGTCGTACCGCCTCCGGGCCTCTTCGAACTCCCCCGGGACGTTCCGGAAGTTCTCCCCGCACAGGGCCAGCCTCCAGTCGAGGTCGGCCACCGCGTCGAGGGCGACCAACATCTCATCAGGTGCCTTGTCGTACTCCCACCGGTGGTTCCAGATGATGAGCGGCGGGTCGGTCTTGTCCGGGGCCGGGAAGTCCGTCATCTCCACGCCGACCGGGACCACCTCCATCCTCTCGATGGTGGCCGGGAGGTGGTCGGTGTGCCGGTGGTCGGGGAATCGGCGCAACAGGACGGCGAGTTCCTCGAGGACACAATCCCGGTGGAAAGCGCTGTTCCACCACACCGCGTCGGCCCCTTCCATCGACTGCCAATTCATGAAGGCGTAGGTGAGGTCGTCGGCCGAGCCGTGGGCGAGCGGGTACGTGAGTTGGTTCTCGTGCATGTACAGCACGGCCGCCGGGTTGCCCAGGTCCCTGCGGGCCCGACCGAGGAACCCGGGGAGGTCGAGCATGTCGGTGGCCATGATGACGTCCGGTTCGCCCACGCGGCGGGCCAGGGCGACCGCTTCCAGCGCAAGCGTGAGGGAGCTGCCGAACATCCGCCACTTCCAGAACCGGGCCTCGAGGGTCAGGAGGTGCACCTCGTGGGAAGAGTGGGTGGCGAACCCCTCGGCCCAGGCGGCATGGGACCCTCCGTGGTAGGGGGAGATGACGAAGACCCTCATCGGGAGGAGTCAAGGCTCACGCGTCGGGGGTCGAGCACGTTGGTCCGGACGCGGGCTTCGGCGAGGCTCATCCCGTGGCTATGTCCTGGCGGCCCAGGAGCGCCCGCCCCAGCGTGATCTCGTCGGCGTAGTCGAGGTCCCCGCCCACGGGGAGCCCCGAGGCGAGCCGTGTGAGCCGCAGCCCGTCCCGCCGGAGGTCCCGGGCGATGTACATGGCGGTCGTGTCGCCCTCGAGGGTCGGGTTGGTGGCGAGGATCACCTCGGTCACGCCCTCATCGACGATCCGCTGGCGCAACTCCCGTACTCGAAGGTGCTCGGCCAGGATCCCCTCGATCGGCGAGATGTGGCCACCGAGTACGTGATAGCGCCCTCGGAACTCGGCCGTCTTCTCGATGACGACGATGTCCTGGGCTCGTTCGACGACACACAGGACGGTGGGATCGCGACGCGGGTCCCGACAGATGCTGCACTCCACGTCGGCGGCCACGTTGAAACAGCGGGAGCACAGCCGGACCTGCTCGCGCATCTCGGTGATCGCCTTGGCCAGGCGCCGGGCATCGACCTCATCGACGTTGAGGAGGTGGAACGCCAGTCGTTGGGCGCTCTTGGCGCCGACACCCGGAAGTCGGGCCAGCTCGTCGATGAGCCGTTGGACGGGGCCTTCGAACATCAGCCGAGGATTCCCCCGAGGTCCATCCCCCCGGCCAGTCCCCCGATCTGGTCGTTGGCGGCCTGGCCGGCGACGTCGAGAGCGGCGTTGATGGCCGCTGTGACGAGGTCGCCCAGCATCTCCGGGTCGGAGGGATCGATGACCTCGGGGGAGATGTCGACCGAGACCACCCTGCCCGAGCCGAGCACGACCGCCTTCACCACGCCTCCCCCGGCCGAGCCCTCGAAGGTCTGCTGGGCGAGGTCGGCCTGGGCCGACTGGAGTTGTGCCTGCATCTGCTGTGCCTGCTGCATGAGCGCCTGCAGGTCTTGTGGACGCATTCCCATGGAGCGGCAGGGTAGCCCCCGACGAGCGTCAAGAGACGAGAGACAAGAGACGAGAGGGAGAGGCGCTCGCTCCTCTCGACGCTTGACTCTCGCCGCTTGACGCTCGACTCTCGACGCTTGACTCTTCTTCTCGACGCTCGACTCTCGACGCCTCCCTAGTACTCGACGTCGTCGATGACGTGGGCGCCCAGCTCGTCCTGCAGGAGTGCCGTGATGTCGTCCGGTGGGGCTGTCGCCAATCGGTCCTTGTCCGGCAACTCGTCTTCCTCGAGGGGGAGGGTCCCGACCCCTCCCTCGTCCGGGCGCGCCGCGAACCCGATGCCGAGCCGCACCCCGAGGAGCCGTTCGAGTTCGGCGGCCACCGACTGCCCCACCGAGTCGTCGGACCGGAGGCGATCGAGGTGGAAACCCATGTGGTCCGGCAGCCAGAACTCGAGCACGCCGTCGACGATCCTCCCGGGTGACGCCTCGCGCAGGAGCCCGAGGCGCCGGGGGCCGAGCCCCCCTCGCAGCGTTCCGAACGCCTGCGGCCACACCCTCTCCACGTCGGCGATGGTGATGTCACTCGGGTCGGCCTGGCCTCCGGCGGCGGCGTCCCTGGCGGCCGGGGTGGCGGGCTCGGGCTCGGGATCGGGCTCCGCCGGGGGCGGGGTGGCGGGCGCCGGCGTGGTGGCCGTCGTCTGCGTGGCTGGGGTCTCGGCCGGCGGCACAGGCGCAGGCGCCGCCCGCAGGGTCCGCTCCACGGCGTCCATGCGCTGGCGGAGGGCACCCACGTCGTCGCCGAGTTCCGGACGCACGAGCTTGAGGAGCGTGAGTTCGACCATGAGGCGCTCTTCGCGGCCCTCGCGGATGCGGATGAGCCCTTCCCCCAACTCGTCGATCGCCCGCAGGACCGCGCTCATCGGCACGATCGAGGCGAGTTGTCGCCAGTCCTCGATCACCTCGGCGGGTTCGTCGACGATCGTGCTCACGTCGTTGGTGTAGCTGGTCAGGAACACACCGCGGAAGAACGCGATCGCTTCCGCGAAGAAGCGCCGCAGGTCGACGCCTTCGGCGTCCAGCTCCTGGACGAGGGTGAGCACCGCACCGGCGTCGGCCTGGTCGATGGCCCGGGCCAGGCGTGGGAACGTCTCGGAGTCGGCGAGGCCGAGCGCGGTCCGCACGCCGGCCACGTCGACCGTGCCTTCGCCGAGTGCGGCCACCTGCTCGAGGAGCGAGAGAGAGTCACGGGCTGAGCCCTTGGCATGGCGGGCGATGGCCACGAGGCCCTCCCGGGCCGCGGTGTGCCCCTCCGCCGCCGAGATGCGTTCGAGGTGATCGACGATCGACACGAGGGAGATCGGGTGGAAGTCGAACCGCTGCGTCCTGCTGCGGATCGTATCGAGAAGGCGATACGGCTCGGTCGTCGCCAGGACGAAATGGACGTGGGAAGGGGGCTCCTCGAGGGTCTTGAGGAGTGCGTTGGCCGCCGCCTTGGAGAGCATGTGGGCCTCGTCGAGGATGAAGACCCGCCGGCCACCGCCTACGGAGGCCACCGTCGTCACGCTCACGTTGAGGTCACGGATGTCGTCGACGGAGTTGTGGGATGCCGCGTCCATCTCGATGACGTCGAACGAGGTGCCGGTGGTGATGGACACGCACGACGGGCAGACGTCGCACGGTTCGCCCTCGGGCTCCCGGTCGGGGCAGTTGAGCGCCTTGGCGAAGATCCGGGCGGTCGTGGTCTTGCCGGTGCCCCGCGGGCCGGTGAAGAGGTAGGCATGGGCGACGTGGCCGGCGGCGATCTCGCGGCTGAGGGTCGAGGTGACGTGTTGCTGGCCGACGACGTCCTCGAAGCGCTGGGGGCGGTACTTGCGATAGAGGGCCTGGTACTCCACCGGGCGAGGCTACCGAGGACCGGGCCGCTCAGGCGAGTCGGTCGACGAGGTCGAGGAACTCTGACCACGACTCCACCGTCTCGGTCCCCGGAATCTCGTGGTTCCAGGGCCGGGCGAACCGGACGACGACCGTGTCGGGCCGGCGGCGTCGCAGTTGGTAGAGCTGGTGGGGGGCGTCCTCGAGGTAGACGTCGGCCGGCACTTCGTGCTTTCGCTCGACGATGTGGACCTCGGTGACCGGGATCCCGTGCTCGGCGATCCAGGCGTGGGTGTCCGCGACGGCGAAGTCGGGCTTGGAGGTGACAATGACAATCTCGTGGCCCCGGGCGACGAGCGTGTCCAGGGCGGGCAGCGCGTCGGGGAACGGGTCGAGGTGGCGAAACAGCGAAGACCCGTCGAGGTCCTCGGCCCACGCCCAGAACTCACCCATGTGGGCGAAGTGGGTGAGGCTGGGAATCACATCCCAGGCGTCGACCTCGGCGACCTCGAGCGATGTGCCGAACTCACGGTTGTAGAACCTGATCCAGCCTTCGTTGAAGTTGGCGACGACCCCGTCGAGGTCGATGGCAAGCCGCATCGACGGCTACGCCGTCTGCCAGAGAGGTTCGTCCGCCCTCCACGCCACCGGGTGACCCCACTGCTCGGCGTACGTGACGTGCTGAGCCGGGGCACGCTTCGCCACATCCCACCGTCCGAGCGGGTACCCGGCCGAGACCGCCGCCGACAGGCCCCATCCCTTGTCCTGGGGCACGCCGAGCACCTCGAACGTCTCGGACTGCTTGAAGATCCCCAGGATCGTCGTCAGGCACGTTCCCACGCCATGACCCCGGGCCGCCAGCATGAGGTTCCACACGGCCGGGTAGATGGAGGCGCCGGTCGGGTCGTTCCGGCTGAACGCCATCACCCACAATGGAACCTGCTCGAAGTTGTCAGCGAGCCACTGGGAGGACTTCATGACCCGCAGGGCACCGTCGTCGCCGGCCGCCTCCGCCGCTTCGCGTCGGCCCTTGTAGATGGTCTCCTGGAGCAGGCCGTACGCTTCCCGGTAGAGAGGTCCCAGCCGGGCGCGGACCCCGGGGTCGGTCACGGTCATCCACCGCCAGTTCTGGGTGTTTCCTCCCGAGGGGGCGCGAATGGCCGCGTCCATCATGGAGGCGACCACGTCCGCGGGGATCGGGTCCGGCTTCACGCGCCGCATGGCCCGCGTCGTGTAGAGAGCTTCGGTGAGATCCATGGGTGGCAACCTAGTGGCGATCCGATGGCAGTCGGATGTGGGGCGCACGCCACCACGCTGACGGCTCGGTCGGCTGGGGACCAAAGGACCCGTGACGGGTGACGTGGGCCTGCTCCCCCTCGGTAGGCTCGGGCGATGGAGTACACCGTCATCGAGGTCGAGCGGTCCGATCACGTCGGCATGATCTGGCTCAACCGGCCGGAGAAGCTCAACGCCTTCAACCCCCCGATGTGGGAGGAGCTCCCGGCTGCGGTCCGAGCCCTGGACGACGACCAGACGATCCGGGTGATCGTGGTGGCAGGCCGCGGCCGGTGCCTCACCGCCGGGCTCGACCTCATGGCCTACGGTCCGCTCATCGCCTCCGGCGGATCGCTGTCCGGGGGCGGCACCTCCGAGGCTGGGCGACGCCAGCAGCTCTATCGGGACATCGCGGCCATGCAGGAGACGATGTCGTGCCTCGCCGACACCGACAAGCCAACCATCGCCGTTGCCCACGGGTGGTCGATCGGGGCGGGCATGGACCTGCTCACGGCGTGTGACATCCGCATCGCGGCCGCCGATGCGGTGTTCGGGGTGCGCGAAACGAAGATCGCCATGGCAGCCGACGTCGGGACCCTCCAGCGACTTCCCCGCATCATCCCGGCCGGCCTGGCAGCTGAGCTCATCTACACCGGCAAGGACATCACGGCGGCCAGGGCCCTCGAGATCGGCCTCGTCAACGCCGTCCACCCCGACTTCGCAACCGCCCACGCCGCGGCGCTGGAACTGGCGGCCGAGATCGCCGCCAACTCGCCCCTGGCCGTCCAAGGGTCGAAGCATGTCGTGCGGGCCAATGACGGGCGCACGGTGGCCGAGGCCCTCGACTACGTGGCGTTGTGGAACTCCTCGTTCATCCACTCCAACGACCTCACGGAGGCCATCTCGGCCCACCTCGAGCGCCGGCCTCCTGAGTACAGGGGCGAGTGATGCTGCAACCGGTCGTCCTGTCGGGTGGCGCCGGGACCCGACTGTGGCCGCTCTCGACACCCGAGCGACCCAAGCAGTTCCTGCCGCTCGTCGAGGAGCGTCCGATGATCGTGGCCACCATCGAGCGCCTCGACGGCCTCGACGCTGCAACGCCGATCATCGTGTGCGCCCAGATCCACGGCGACATCGTCCGGACCGAGGCGCCGTCGGCACGGCTCATCCTCGAACCCGACGGTCGGAGCACTGCGCCTGCGATAGCGGTGGCGGCGCTCAGCGTGGACCCCGATGACGTCCTCCTCGTCCTGCCCTCCGATCACCTCATCGAGGACGGCGACGCGTTCCGGGCTGCCGTCCGGAGGGCGGTGACAGCGGCAGAAGACGGCAACCTCGTGACCTTCGGTATCACGCCCACCGGCCCCGCCACCGGGTATGGCTACGTCAGGCCGGGGGAACCCATCGACGGGGTGCGCATCGTGGACTCCTTCGCAGAAAAGCCCGACCTGGAGACCGCCCGGCGGTACGTCGAGGAGGGCTACCTGTGGAACTCCGGCATGTTCGCGTTCACGGCGGCAACGTTCCTCGAGGAGTTGGCCGCTCACCGGCCACGGATGCTGGCCACCGTGCGGGCGGCCCTGGTCGATGGGGATCTCGATCCGGAGGCGTGGGCTGCAGTTCCCTCTGAGTCGGTCGACTACGCGGTGATGGAACCGACGGACCGGGCCGTGGTGATCGCCCTCGACGCCGGCTGGGACGATGTCGGATCGTGGGACTCCTTGGCCGACCTGACGCCGACCGACGTCGCGGGTTCGACGTTCGTCGGCGACGTGGTGGCGATCGATGTCGAGGAAAGCTACGTGCGAACCACCGGTCCAACGGTGGCCATTTCCGGCGTGTCCGACCTCATCGTTGTCGCCACCGAGAAGGCGGTCCTCGTCGTTCCCCGGGGTGAATCCCAGCGGGTGAGGGAGTTGCTGGAGCAGCTTCGGGAGGACTGACCTGGCGGAGCGCATCGGCTGAGACAGCCGCATCCGGGGGTGGTTCGATACCTCCCCCGTCGCCGATCAGGGTGACGTACCATGTCCTCGGTGCGGCTTGGGATTGCTGGGAAGCCACGCAATACTTGCCGGGTCAGGCACCCGTAGCTCAAATGGATAGAGCGTCTGACTACGGATCAGGAGGTTGGGGGTTCGAGTCCCTCCGGGTGTGCAGAAGAGAGGGGGCCATGTGGCCCCCTCTCTTCTGCTCGTTCGGGTGGTAGCGCTGAACCCTCGCTGCGTAGCAGGGGTTCGAAACGAGCGAAGCGAGTCGCGAGCGCCGACCAACGGGAGGCGCGAAGCCGTCCCTCCGGGTGTGCAGAAGAGAGGGGGCCCTTCTGGGGCCCTTCAGTCCGTCTGCCCGGCGGCGGGTCCGGGCAGCTCGGCAGTGCCGGGGGTTCGAAACGACGGCAAGGACCGGGGCCAGCCCCTGGTCGCACCGTGGACTCCGACCGTGGCAGCCGGTAGGGTCCCGGAAGGTCATCAGGAGCCGCAATGATGAGATGGGGACCCTTCTTCGTCGTCGCCGTGTTCGCGGTCGCGTTCGTGGCGTGTGGGTCATCGGACGGTGGTCGCGAAGAGCTCGAGTGCGAGATCAAGGGCTACCCGTGCTCGCTCGGCGACGTCCCCGAGGAGATCCTCCAGCGCAGCGACTCCCTGAGCGACGAGGCGCTGGACCGGTTCGCGGCCGGGGCCTCCACCGCGGAGGTCGAGGCGTGGCTGGCCGGCCTCGACGGCATGGCCGAGGTCGAGTCGGACGCCCAGGCGCTCCGGTTTCGGCTTGACGGCGGCCGCGGCACGTGGGTCCTCCGCGAGGGAGCGTTCGGCACGAGGAGCGCACCAGGATCGGGCTCACCCGGCGGCCTCCTTCTCCGTCCGACATCCTCCGTCTTCCCGCACGTGGTCGGTCCCGAGTCGGACGAGAAGTCGGCCATCGTGCTCTCGCCGTTCCTTTGGGACTTCGGCTCCACCGACGAAGGCCCGCTGGTCGACTCGATCCTGTCGGGTACCCGCGGCTACGAAGGACGGGTGAGGTTCCTCGCCAACGCCGCCGAGACGGCGACGGAGGTCAACATCGCCAGCTTCACGGGCTGGGACGAGTTCGACGTCGTCCACGTCGTCTCCCACGGGACCCGCATCTGCAAGAACCAGCCCTGCCGGGCAGCGATCTCAGCCGGAACACTGCAGGGCCTGCTCCCGGGCGCGCCGGGCGTCACGACGCTCCAGCCCCTCTTTCGGGACAACCTGAACCAGCGAGGCCTCGAGCTCGGCAAGGCCGATCGGCCCCGCGGACTCGAACCCGAACCCGGGCCGGACCTGCCCCCGGGCACCAGGCGCATCACCATCGTGATGCTGACCGCGGAGTTCTTCCTCGACGCGTACGACCAAGGCCTGACCGACACGTTGATCTTCTTCAACGCATGTGAGGTGTTCGGCCGCGAGGCGACCGACCTCGACGACGCCCTGCGAGGCGACTCCAATGTGTTCCTCGGCTGGGACGAGAACGTCGACACGTCCGCGGCATTCGATGCGGCGGCGGCCCTCTACCAGGATCTCGCCGAACAGGGATACCCGGTCGACGTCGCCTACGAGCGGCTGGAGGGCCTGCGCACCGACACGACGAGCAACCCCACTGCGAACCTCATCCTGGGCGACCGCCACGACGGGGACGGGCTGCGGATCCGCGACGTCGTCGAACTCCTCGAGCCGGGCTCGGAGGACGTGCTCTCGCCGTCGAGCGTGATCCCCATCGTCGGCACCGAGGGCGATGGCGAACCGGACTTCGTCCCCTGGGCCGTACGGGTCGACGGGATGACACCGGAGTTCGCTCCCGAGGTGATCCTCCACGTGTCGGTCAACGGCGAGGAGATCGACCCCCAAGCCATCAGCAACGGCCAAGTCGACGACAAGGACCGGTGGGTGATCACCGGCGAGGCACCACTCGGGTTCGACCTCGAGGAGGACACCACGGTTGCCTTCCGGGCGTGGGTGGAGCTCCACAGCGGCGGTGAGAGCGACGACGAGAGCACGGCCAC
>JBFKVA010000032.1:0-24825 GCA_041635475.1 Acidimicrobiia bacterium
CGCGTCCTCGAGGCGGGGATCGGGGTCGGGGGCGAAGACGGCGACGGTCATCGGCTTCACAGCACCGGGAGGTACTGCTCCAGTTCGAACCGGGAGACGTGGTGCTGGTATCGGTCCCACTCCCGACGCTTGTTCTTCACGAACCAGTCCATCGTGTGGGCTCCAAGCGTCTCGCGCATGAGCGCGGATGCGTCCAGTTCGTCGAGCGCTTCGGACAGCGTCTCGGGAAGGCGCCGCACCCCGAGCGCCCTGCGAGCCTCGGCATCGAGGGTGAAGGCATCTGCCGCCAGCTCGGCCGGCGGGTCGATTTCGTTCTCGATGCCGTCGAGTCCGGCGGCGAGGAGCACGGCAAAGGCCAGGTAGGGGTTGCAGGCGGCGTCCGGGGACCGGACCTCGACCCGCGACGAATCGCTCTTGCCCTTCTTCGGCGTCGGGATGCGAACCAGCGCCGACTGGTTGTTGTGGGCCCACGTCGTGTATCCCGGTGCCTCGAAGCCCCCGACGAGGCGCTTGTAGGAGTTCACCCACTGGTTGGTGATCGCGGTGAACGCCGGCGCATGGTGGAGGAGCCCGCCGACGAACCACCGCCCCACCTGGCTGAGGCCGTCGGAGCTGTCCGGGTCGTGGAACGCGTTGTGGTCGTCGTGGAAGAGTGACAGGTGGAGGTGGAGGGCTGAACCGTCGTGACCCTCGAGGGGCTTGGGCATGAAGGTGGCGTGCTTGCCGTGGGCCATGGCGACCTCCTTGACCGCCAGCCGGGCGGTCATGACGTTGTCGGCCATGGTGAGGGCGTCGTCGTACCTGAGGATGATCTCGTGCTGGCTGGGAGCCACCTCGTGGTGGGAGGACTCGACGGGGATGCCGAGGTGCTCGAGGTGGTCGATCGTGGACCGCCGGTACTCCTGGGCGACATCGAGGGGTGTGAGGTCGAAGTAGCCACCGCGGTCGAGGACCTTCGGTTCGGCGGACGCGTCCTCGAAGTAGAAGAACTCGAGTTCCGGCCCCACGTAGAACCGATACCCGGCGTCGGCGGCCCTGCGCAGTGCTCGCTTGAGGACATGCCGGGGATCCCCCTCGAACGGGCTGCCGTCGGGCCGGACGATGTCGCAGAACATTCGGGCCACGTCCTGCTCGGAGCGCCAAGGGATCACCTGGAAGGTGCGAGGATCGGGGATGGCGATCATGTCCGCCTCCTGCACCCGGGCGTACCCGTCGATCGACGACCCGTCGAACGTCATCCCCTCCTCGAACGCGTTCTCGAGTTCGGCCGGGTTGATGGCCACGGACTTGAGGAACCCCTGCACATCGGTGAACCACAGTCGCACGAAACGGATGCTCCGCTTGGCGACTGTCTGCAGGACGTACTCGGACTGACGGTCGGCTGGCATGGTCAGCGAACGGTAGAGCACCGAGCGGCCGAGCACGAGCCGAAGGGGAGGCGACGGGCGGTGGCCCGACCGAGCCCGGGTTGCGAGCGAGGGGGGAGAATCCCCGCCCCCGGCGCACCGTTCGTCGGTGCGGATGCTCGAGCCGCGCATCGCCCCGTCGGGGGCACGAAACAATCTCTTCACATTCGGGTAACCGGCGCGAAAAGCGACCCGGGGAACGTGCAGGGAATCACAGAGAGGTGACCTCGCATGGCCATTCAGGCTGAATACATCTGGATCGACGGATCGATGCCGACCCAGCTTTTGCGGTCCAAGACGAGAATCCTCCCCGGGCCGGTGTCGTCGGTGGACGAACTCCCGGTGTGGGGCTTCGACGGGTCCTCGACGGGCCAGGCTCCCGGGGAGAACTCGGACTGCGTACTGCAGCCGGTTTTCATGGTTCGCGACCCGGTGCGGGGCGGTGACAGCGTGCTCGTCCTCAACGAGGTGTGGACCCCCGATGACGAGCCCCACAGCTCGAACACCCGGGCGGCCCTGCGGCCCGTGGCCGAGAAGTACGCCCACCACGAGCCGTGGTTCGGTATCGAGCAGGAGTACACGTTCTTCAAGGACGGCCGGCCCCACGGATGGCCGATCGGTGGCTTCCCCAAGCCCCAGGGCGGGTACTACTGCGGGATCGGCTCCGACGAGATCTGGGGCCGGGACGTCGTCGAGGCCCACACGAACAACTGCATGGCGGCCGGGCTGTCGATCAGCGGTACGAACGCCGAGGTGATGATCGGCCAGTGGGAGTTCCAGATCGGGCCCCTGCCGCCCCTCGACGTGGCCGACCAGGTGTGGATGGCTCGGTGGCTCCTCTACCGGACCGGTGAGGACTACGACATCTCGGCCACGCTCGACCCCAAGCCGGTCAAGGGCGACTGGAACGGGGCGGGGGCACACACCAACTTCTCCACGAAGGCGATGCGCGAGAGCTACCAGCCGATCATCGACGCGTGCGAGGCGCTCGGGCGACGGCACGACGACCACATCACGAACTACGGGGCAGGCATCGAGTACCGCTTGACCGGCCTGCACGAGACCGCACCGTGGACCGAGTACTCCTACGGCGTCTCCCATCGGGGGGCTTCGGTGCGCATCCCGTGGCAGGTCGCCAAGGAGGGGAAGGGGTACCTCGAGGATCGCCGTCCCAACGCCAACATGGACCCGTACACCGTGGCCCGCCTCATGGTGGAGACCATCTGCGGAAGCGCCGACGGGGACCGCTGAGCGAAGGACGACGGACGGAGGACGACGGACGGAGGACGACGGACCACTTCGTCCTTCGTCCTTTGTCCTCCCTAGCCTCACCCGATGCGGCGAGGACTCGTGGCGGCGGTTGCCGCCTACCTGGTGTGGGGCGTTGCCACGTTCTACTGGCGACTCCTCGCCGCCCTTCCGGCCCCCGAGATCCTGTTCCACCGGATCGCGTGGTCGTTGCCGGTCCTTCTCCTCGCCCTGGTCGCGGGCAGGCGACTGTCCGACCTGCGAGGGGTGGATCGACGGGATCGCCTCAAGCTCGTCGCGTCCGCGTTGGCAGTGATGAGCAACTGGGGGTTCTTCATCTGGGCGGTCCTCCTCGAGCGCGTCGTCGAGGCCAGCCTCGCCTACTACATCAACCCGTTCCTCTCCATCGCCTTCGGCGTGGTGCTGTTCGGCGAGCGGCTGTCGAGGATCCAATGGAGCGCGGTGGCCATGGCCGCCGTCGGCGTGGTCACCATGGTGCTGCTGGAAGGGACGGTTCCCTGGCTGGCGCTCATCATCGCGTTCTCGTTCGCCACGTACGGCGCCGTCAGGAGGGGGACCCGATCTCCCGCACCACTCGTGGCGCTGACGTGGGAGGTCATGGTGCTCTTCCCGGTGGCGGTCATCGGCCTCGTCGTGATCGGGGACGGCGGTTCGTTCGGGTCCGAACCCCCAGTGACCCTCGTCCTGGTGGGGGCGGGCCTCGTCACGGTCGTCCCCCTGCTCCTGTTCGGGTCGGCGGTGCGCAGTATCCCCCTGGCCTGGGTCGGCGTCCTGCAGTTCATGACCCCGACGATGTTCTTCCTCGAGGGGGCCTTCCTGTTCGATGAGGCGATCAGCGGGGCCCGCTGGATCGGGTTCGGCTTCGTGTGGCTGGCCGTCGTGCTCTTCCTCGTCGACGTCAGCCGATCGGTGCGCCTGCCAGTGCACGCCCGCTGATCGGGCGCACCGGGCCGGCTACGACGAGGTGCCGGCGATGGCGACCGCGGCGTTCACCTTCGCCTCGAAGAGGATGACGGCGTCGGCCATCCTGATGACCGCCTCCCGTCGAGGGTCGGCCCCGGGGCCGCGCAGCCCTTCCAGGGCCGCCTCCGCCTCGATCACCGGGGTGAGGGCCGCGTCGATGATGTCCTGGTGCGGGAGTTGGAGGTCGACCTCGCTCCCGGGAGCGATCGTGGCCGAGATGGCCGCATACCAGGACTGGATCTCGATGATCTTGGCGTCCATCCCGCTCTCGGCGACCGTGTACGTGATGGCCTTGTCCTCGAACTCCTGGTTGATGGCGGTGAAGTCGTCCGTGAGTTGCTTGAGTTCGTCGAGGAACCCGGTCATCTCATCGGCGTAGGCCTGGCGGGCACTGATCCCGACCGTGGTGGTGGTCGTGTCGATGATGACGGTGGTCGTGGTGGTGGTCTCGAGGGTGGGAAGGTCGAGCCCCCCATCGGTCTCCTGGGGGACCCGCTCCTCCAGGCTCGACACGAAGACGTACGTGAACCCCATCATCGCCACGATGATGAGGGGAAGGATCCAGCGGCCGGGCTTCGGGTCGGGATTGCCGTTCATGTCGTACGGAGGGAGGGTAGTCGGTGTCAGGTTTCCGATACCGGTTTGGCGCCGCCACGACCCCCTTCCCACGGGCCGCTGCCCGGCATACGCTGGCCGGGTGGTGGGACGGTGAGAGGGGGAGCCCATGGAACACCAGGACGAGGTCTTCGAGTCGATCCCCTGGGAACGTCTCGGCACGCTGGATGGGGTCGGGGACCGTCGTCGCTGGATCGGCCTCGGCCTGGCAGCGATCCTCGTTGGCGCGATCGCGTTCCTCGTCAGGAGCGTGCCGGCCGCCGATGTGCCGGTGGTGGCCCCGCCTCCCGTGGTCACGGTGGCCACGATCCCGCCGGTCACCGAGGCCCTCCTCGTCGCCGAGGACGAGTTGTGGGCGGAGGCCCCGACCGGGAGGGGTGGCCGGTTCGCAGGCCGGTTCGCCGTCGAGTTGCTGACCGGCAGCGGCCTCGACGTGGCGGGCATCGGGTGGGTCGAGGAGACCTCGATGCCGGGGATCAGCGAGGTGGTCGTCGTGATCCGGACCGAGGGCGGGTTCGAGACGATCGCCGTGGCCGTCGAGACGGCCGACGACGGCGAGGTGCTTCGATGGTGGCCGGCGGCGGTGGAGCCGCTCGACGTCCGCGTTCCCACGCCGGGCGCCGAGCCGCCACCGGAGATCCTGGCGGAGTTCACCCGAGCCGCCGGACGGTGGGGGACCACGGTCGACGTCCTGGCATCAGGCCTGGCCGACGATCGATGGTGGGCCGAGGTGCTCGTGCGGCTGCCGTCGGGGACCGAGGTCCCGGTGACGGTGTGGGAGGGGTCCTAGGTCCCCCATCAGGGCGGACCCGGGCCGTCAGAACCTTCGCTCTAGGATCGCCACCACCGCCGGGACGATCGCCGACCAGTCGGCGGACCGATCCTTGGTGACCGTGACGAAGTCGGCGGTGAGGAACATGCTCGTGACCCCATCGATCGCCACCACCTCAGCCGCCACCGGGTCGTCGGCGGCGGTGTCGGTCGTGAAGGTGCTGGGCCCGCCCACGGGCACCCCGACGGTGAACTTCATGGCGTCGGGATTCGGCGTCGGCGAGACGTTGACGGTCATCGGTGCGGAGCGTACCTCATGACCCTGGGCGTCGATGTCGGCGGCACATTCACCGACCTCGCCTGGTGGGACGGTACCCGGCTCAGGACCGGCAAGACGTCGTCGACACCGGACCAATCCGACGGCGTCCTCGGCGGTGCCACCGAGCTGCTGGGGGACGGGTCGGTGACCAGGTTCCTGCACGGGACGACGGTCGCCACCAACAGCCTCCTCGAACGCTCGGGGGCACGAACCCTCCTCGTCACCGACCAGGGCATCGGCGACGTCCTGGCCATCGGTCGCCAGGACCGCCCGTCGCTCTACGACGTTGCCGTCGTTCGCCCCGATCCGCTCATCCCTCCCGAGCTGCGCCTCGAGGTACCCGGGCGTTCCGATCTCGGGTCGGCGCAGGCACCGACCGGCCATGATCTCCGCACGTTGCGTGATGCGGTACTCGCCCTCGAACCGGAAGCCATCGCGGTCGTGTGCCTCTACTCCTTCCTCGACGGGGCCCGGGAGACCGCCATCGGTGAGGTGCTGTCCTCCGTCGGGGTCCCCGTCTCCCTCTCGTCATCCGTCGCCCCCGAGTTCCGCGAGTTCGAACGCACGTCGACGACGGTCCTCAACGCCTACCTGGCTCCGCGCATGTCCCGGTACCTCACCCGCCTCGGGCGTCGAGCACGGGATGTGGGCCTGCCGGCGGGGATCGGCGTCATGCGCTCGTCCGGTGGGCTCATGGGCATCGACGCCGCCACCCGCCTCCCCGCCGCGGCCCTGCTCTCGGGACCGGCGGGCGGCGTGGTCGCCACTGCGGCCCTGGGTGCCGCGCTCGGGGACGGGCGGCTCATCGCCTTCGACATGGGCGGCACCTCGACGGACGTGTGCCGCGTCGAGGGGGGCGTGCCCGAGGCCTCGTTCGAACGCCAGGTGGGGGGCCTGCCGTGTCGGATGCCGTCGGTGGCGGTCCACACCGTGGGGGCCGGGGGCGGGTCCGTGGGCTGGGCCGATCCGGGGGGTGCGCTGCGGGTTGGGCCCCGTTCGGCCGGCGCCCACCCGGGTCCGGCATGCTACGCCCGGGGCGGGGTCGAACCTGCCGTGACCGACGCCAACGTCCTCCTCGGACGGCTCGCGTCCGGGGCCCTGCTCGCGGGATCGGTCCCCATCAGGGCAGACCTGGCCCGCCGTGCCCTCGAGGTGCTCGGAGGGAGCGTCGGCCTCGGTCCGGCCGAGACCGCCCAGGGCATGGTGGAGGTCGTCGAGGCCCACATGGAGCGAGCCGTGCGGGCGGTCAGCGTCGAGGAGGGAGCCGACCCCCGACCCGCCCGCCTCGTCGCCTTCGGGGGTGCAGGTGGCCTTCACGCCACCGCCCTGGCCCGCCGCCTCGAAATGCGGGGCGTGGTCATCCCACCGTTTGCCGGCGTGTTCTCGGCTCTCGGCCTTCTGCTCGCTCCGCCGCGGCATGACGAGTCCCGGTCGCTTCCGATCGGGCGGCAGGACATCGGACTGGTCGGGCGGGCCATGGACGACGTGGTGGCAGCCGCTGCCCGGGCGCTCGGGGAGATGGGCGAGGTGGTCCACGAGACCGTCCGCCGGGTCGACGTCCGCTATCGGGGCCAGGCCCACGAAACGTCGGTTCCGTTCGAAGGTGTCGGCTCGTGGGAGGAACTGGAGGAGCGCTTCCACCGGATCCACGAGGAACGAAACGGCTTCTCGCGCCCGGGCGATCCCCTCGAGGTCACGACGGTACGAGCGGCCGCGCTGGGGCTTCCCGTCCTGGACTGGTCCGACCTGCCCGCGGTGACGGCGGACGGTGACGCCCGTCGGGGTCGGCGGGAGGTCCTCTACGCCGACGGCCCGGCAGAGGCGACGATCGTCTGGCGACCCGGCCTGGCCCCGGGGGAGGTGGTCGAGGGACCTGCGGTGATCGAAGAGGACCACGCCACGACACTGCTCGCGCTCGGTGAACGAGCCGTCGTTCACGACTCGGGGGCACTTGAGGTGTCGTGGTGACGTTCGACTCGGTTGCCCTCGAAGTGGCCCGCAACGCCTTCGCCTCCATCGCCGAGGAGATGGGGACCGTCCTGCGACGGACGTCGTACAGCCCGAACATCAAGGAGCGGGCCGACTGCTCGGCCGCGCTGTTCGTTGCCGACGGCGAGATGCTCGCCCAGGCGGAACACATCCCGGTGCACCTCGGGTCGATGCCGGCCGCCGTCGAGGCGGTCCGCGGCGCCTTCGCCGATGGCATCGAGCCGGGGGCCCACTACGCCGTGAATGACCCGTTCCACGGTGGCACCCACCTCAACGACCTCACCCTGGTACGCCCGGTGTTCGCCGGGGGCGACCTCGTCGCCTGGGTCGGCAATCGTGCTCACCACGCAGACGTGGGCGGTGAGGCGCCCGGTTCGATGCCGGCGCATGCGACGACGGTGGACCAGGAGGGCGTGGTCGTGCCGCCGATGAGGGCGGTCCTCGACGGGGTGTGGGAGGAGGAGTTCCTCGCCCCGTTCCTGGCAGCGACCCGAACCCCGGCCGAACGGCTCGGTGATCTCTCGGCTCAACTCGGGGCCAACGAGGTCGGGGCCCGGCGGGTGGCCGAGGTCATCGAACGTGAGGGTGTGGAAGGGTTCCGGCGCGCGGCATTCGCCCTCCTCGAGTATGGGGAACGACGCATGGAGGCCGCCATCACGGCCCTTCCCGACGGTGTCTACTCGTTCGAGGATGCCATGGAGTGGGGATCCGGGCTTCTCCCGATCCGGGTCTCGATCACCGTCTCCGGCGGCCGCCTCGACGCCGACTTCTCGGCGACCGTCGACCAGGTCGCCGCCAACATCAACGCGGTGGAAGCCGTGACCGCGTCCTGCCTCTACTACGCGGTCCGGGTGGCCACCGACCCGACGATCCCGGCCAACGGCGGGTGCTACCGGCCGATCGGGCTCGTTGTCCGTCCAGGTTCCCTCGTCGGTGCCCAGCCTCCGGTGGCGGTGGCAGCGGGCAACGTCGAGACCTCGCAGCGAATCGCCGACGTCGTCCTGGGGGCGCTGGCGGCCGCCAACCCCGACCGGGTGCCGGCGGCCTCGCAAGGGACCATGAACAACATCCTCATCGGCAACGACCGATTCGCGTATTACGAGACCGTGGGCGGGGGCCAGGGAGCGTGGGCGGGAGGGCCGGGACAGTCAGGGATCCAGACCGGCATGACGAACACGAAGAACACACCGATCGAGTCGCTCGAGACGCACTACCCGTTCCGAGTGACGAGATACCGCCTGCGACCGGGATCGGGCGGGGCCGGCCTGCACCGGGGGGGCGACGGACTCGAACGGGAGATCGAGTTCACCGACCGGGCCACCGTGTCGCTCATGGGGGAGCGGCGGGTGCTTGCTCCCTGGGGCCTGGCAGGCGGAGGGGACGCCGCCCAGGGTGAGGATTGGCTCGTGCGGCGGGGGTCGGCACCCGAACGGCTCCCGGGAAAGGTGACGTTCGAGGTGGCTCCCGGGGACCGGCTCCTGGTGCGGACCCCCGGCGGCGGCGGCTGGGGCGCGGGCTGAGAGTCAGGCCTCGCGGCCCCACATGGGTTCGAACGACTCGTGGGTGACCCAGACGCCGTCCTCGCGGAACACCATGGTCGGCATGATCGGCGTCGGATCGGGCGAGGCCTGGGCCGCCGCCACCACGTCCTCGGCCGTACCGAAACCCGAGATCGCCTCGAGGTTCTTGAGGGTGGGAGGGACGATGAGGGCTTCCCGGCGGAGGGCCGCGGCGATGGCCGCTTCCGGTCGGATCCAGGCCGAGTCGGTGGCCTCCACGCCGTCGTGACGGGCGTCCTGTTCACGGGGCACGGCCGCGACGTAGAAGCGCGTGTCGAATCGCCGCGGTTCGACCACCGGGGTGATCCACCGCGCCTGGAAGCCGAGCTTGCTGACCTCCAGTGTCAGGTCATGGTGGTCGACCCACTCCGACCAGTCCCAGTCGTCGGTGAGGTCGTTGAGGCGGCTCCGTGCCTCATCGGCTCCCATCGACCGCAGGCGTGCGGCCGTCGGGTGGCGTCCGTCGGGGTCGGCGGCGAGGAGAACCCCGCACTCCTCGAATGTCTCGCGGATGGCGGCCACGCGCAGGTCGAGGTCGGCGGCGTCGACCCTGTCGACGAGGTGGGGCGGGAACGACTCGTCCGTGGGTTCGAGGCTGCCGCCGGGGAAGACGTAGGCGTCGGCCATGTAGCTCGCCTCACCGTGACGTCGGACCATGAACACCTCGAGTCCGGGCGGGCGGGTCCGAAGGAGGATGATCGTGGCGGCAGGCTCGGCTGGGACCATGGCGGGAGGGTACCGCCCGGCCCGGGCGGGCAATCCCTCGTGCCGGCACACGCTCCGAACTCTCCTAACCTCGGGGACCGTGGTTCTTGCTCCCCCCGTGAAGAAGCTCATCTGGGCTGTGCTGGGCGCCGCCGTGCTGGTGACGGTCATCTACGGCGTTCGGGTGCTCCTCACCATCTCGTCCGTCGAGCGCGCCGGCGACATCCAGGCCGCCGAGCAGGAGATCGTCACGATCTCCGACGAGGTCCGGGACGTCGTCCGCGAGGAGGTCGAGGTGCACGAGGCGGTCGACGCCACCCTCCCCGACGACGATGTCCCGGCGGAGTCGTACGAGCTGCCCGACACCGAGAACCCGTACGCGATCTCACCGCCGCTCGACGACGACATGTTCGAAGCCATCCTGCTCATCGGTGCCGACGAGTCCGGGCTGCGGGCCGATGCCATCATCCTCATCCTCCTCAGTGACGGGGAGGATCCGATCATGGTGTCGATTCCCCGCGACCTGTACGTGGAGAACCCCTGCACCGAGTCCTACTCCCGGATCAACGCCAACCTCAACGGCTGCGGGGACTCGATCTCCGGGCCGGAACTCCTGTCCCTGGCAGTGGGACGATTCACCGGCGTCGCGGTCGATCACTTCGTCCTCGTCGACTTCGCCGGCTTCGCCGATGCCGTGGATGCCGTGGGGGGCATCGACTGGTGCTTCGAGTATCCCGTGCACGACGAGAAGGCCCACCTCGACGCACCGGCCGGCTGCTACACGCTCGACGGGCAGACCGCCCTGGCCTGGGCCCGGTCCCGGCGCACCCAGGTGTTCAAGGACGGGGTGTGGCAGGGCACGGGCGCATCGGACTTCAGCCGGCAGGCCCATCAACAGGAGCTCTTGCTGGAGTTGCTGCGCAAGGTGGCGTCGTTCGGAAGCATCGGTTCGCTCCAGCGCGTGGCCGAGACGGCGGTCGAGAACGTGACGCTGTCGGAGGGTTTCTCCCTTCCCCATGCCGTGGGCCTCGCCTGGGATTACCGGGGAATACGGCCGGCGGGCATCGTCACCATCGGCCTGGAGGCCGATCCGTACGTGACCGACACCGGAGCCTGGGTGCTGCAACCCACCGTGTCGTTCAACGAACTCCTGGCAGAGGTCTTCCCGTCTGCGTTCATCCCGGTGGCGATGGGCTGAGGGGCCCGGGGCGATCCCTAGAGAATCGGGTCCGGCCGGTAGTCGGCGGCGCTTGGGTCGTCGGCCAGGAGCTCTTCCACCTTCGCCACGAACGCCGCAACCTGGGCCGTGGCCAGGCCGGTGAACTCGATCGGGCTCACCAGCAGACGTTCCAGGGTCGCACCGTCCAGCGGAATGGAATCGTCGGCGGCCACGTCGGCCAGGAACGTGTGCTCACCGCCGTCGCGCAGGGAGGCGACGGCGATGCCGGCGTGGTGTCGTAGACGTTCGTGGGCTGCCTCCCGCCCCATGCCCTGCTTGATCGCCCCCATGAGGATCTTGGTGGTCGCCAGGAACGGCAGGTGGCGGTCGAGTTCGCGCCCGATGGCCCCGGGGAAGGGCTCCAACTCGTCGAGGACCGTGAGCAGGGTCTGGAGGAGGCCGTCGATGGCGAAGGAGCTGTCGGGCAGGAGCACCCTCCGCACCACCGAGCATGAGACATCCCCCTCATTCCACTGGTCACCCGCGAGGTTGGCCGCCATCGTGAGGTGCCCGCGGAGGATCGTCATGAACCCGCCCACTCGTTCGGACGAGCGGGCGTTCATCTTGTGGGGCATGGCCGAGGACCCGACCTGCCCGTCGGCGAACCCCTCGGTGATGAGTTCGGTCCCTGCCATGAGTCGGATCGTTGTCGCCAGGCTGGAGCCGGCGGCGGCCACCTGGACGTAGGTGCCCACGACCTCGAGGTCGAGCGACCGGGGGTAGACCTGACCGACGGCGGCGATCGTGCGGGGGAAGCCGAGGAGGTAGGCGATCTGGCCCTCGAGCGCCTCGACGCGGGCGGCGTCGCCGTCGAGGAGGTCCAGGAGGTCCTGCTGGGTTCCCACCGGGCCCTTGAGGCCGCGAAGTGGGTACCGGGCAAGGAGTTCGTCGAGGTGTTCGAGGGCCAGGAGGAACTCCTGGCCGGCGTTGGTGAACCGCTTGCCGAGGGTCGTGGCCTGCGCCGGGACGTTGTGGGTGCGCCCGGCCACCACGAGGTCCGAGTACTGGGTGGCCCGGGCCGCCAGGAGGGAGAGCGCCGTCACGACCCGGCGCCGCACGAGTTCGAGGGATCGTCGTACCTGGAGTTGCTCGACGTTCTCGGTGAGGTCCCGCGAGGTGAGCCCCTTGTGGATGTGCTCGGCGCCGGCCAGGGAATTGAACTCGTCGATGCGGGCCTTGACGTCGTGGCGGGTGACGGCCTCCCGGGCCCGGATGGAGGCGAGGTCGACGGAGTCCATGACCGACTCGTAGCGTTCGATGACCCCGTCGGGCACCTCGATTCCGAGATCGGCCTGTGCCCGGAGCACTGCCATCCAGAAGCGGCGCTCGTCCCTGATCCGGCCTTCGGGTGCCCATATGCGGGTCATCTCCGGCGAGGCGTAGCGGGAGGCAAGCACGTTGGGGATGGGGGCCGGGTCCATGGGCGGTCAGGGTAGCGAGCAGAGCCCCCCAAGATGCCTGGCGGAGAGGCCGACGTGGTCGATTCAGAACTCCGCGGCCAGGCGCTGGTGGAGGTTCCCCCGGGATTCGATCACGATGTCACGCATGCCGAGCCAGTGGGCCATGGTGGCGAGCTCGGTGGCGAGCTCAGGTGCCACCCGGTCCGGCGCGTACCCGTCCTCGATCCACGATGCCCGCACGAGCAGGGCGTCCGTGGCCCGGTCGGACTTGAGGTCGACCCGGCCCACCAGCCGGTCGCCGAGGAGGAACGGATACACGTAGTACCCGAACCGGCGCTTCGACTCCGGGGTGTAGATCTCGATCTTGTACTCGAAGTCATGGATGCGCTCCGACCGGTCTCGTGGCGCCCACACGATTGGGTCGAAGGGGGTGAGGAGCGCCCGGGCGTCGATCTGTCGAGGGATGACGGTGTCGGGAAGCATGTAGGCGGTTTGGCCCCAGCCGGCGACATCGACCTCGTCGATCGTTCCGGCGGCGACCATCCTCTCCAGCACCGGGGCCAGGTCGGGCTGGTGCAGTCGCCAGTAGTTGGCGATGTCGCCTCGGGTCCCGACGCCCAGGGCTCGCAGGGCGGCGATGGTATGCCTGCGGTACGCCTCGTCAAGATCCGGCTCGACGGCGTTCCGGAGGTGCCCGGGGACGACGTCCTCGGGGGCGGCGTAGTACCTCGTGAAATTGACGCGCCGGGAGACGTTGAGGCGCCCCGTGGCGAACAGCCACTCGAGGGCGATCTTGCCGTCGTTCCATCCCCACCAGGACCCGGCCCGGGTCCCGGTGGGTTCCAGGTCGCCAGTGCTGAGGGGGCCGTTCTCCCGCACCTCGGCCTCGACCGATTCGATGTACCCGGGGTGTTCCTCCATGAGCCGGGTGATGGCCGGCCAGGTCCGTATCTTCGCCCGCCGATGCCCGAAGTCGGGGTAGCGATCGATGGGGATGAAGGACGCCTCGTGGCCCCAGTACTCGTAGTAGGTGCCGTCGGTGTACGCCATCTCGTCGATGAGTTCGCGCGGGTACGGTCCCAGGCGGGAGAAGAGCGGCATGTAGTGGGAGCGCACGCACACGTTGACGCTGTCGATCTGGAGGGCCTGCATGTCCTCCATGGCCCGCCTCAGGTGGCGTCGGTCGACCCGCCCGGCGGGCCGCGGGCGACCGAACCCCTGCGCCCCCAGCGAGAGCCGCCGGGCCCGGTCCGCCGAGAGCCGCCTCATGCGCGCGCTGGAACCCAGGGTTCGGGCGCGCGTATTCCGCGCGATCTGGCCCACGGTTCGACCGCGCGCTGGAACCCAGGGTTCGGGCGCGCGTATTCCGCGCGATCTGGCCCACGGTTCGCAGCGAAGACGATCATCGGGGCAGGAGCGCCGTGCCGTAGCAGACGATCTCACTCGATGGCAGGCCCCTCTTGCCCTGGGCCTGCCCCAGCGTCGAGGTCTCGTACCGAACATTGACGACAACGGTGGCCCCCAACCGGTTGGCGTCCTCCTTCATGCGGAGCAGGGCCTCCCGCCGGGCCCGGGTGAGGACCCGGCCGATCGACCGGACCTCGCCCCCGAACAGGGAGCGCCACCCCAGGAGCCACGTCTTGAGGTAGTCGGAGGCCTGGTCGACGGACCCGGTGACGAGTTCACCGCCGACCGCGCGTACACCGGCCGGGATCGTGCGGGTGTCGAGGGCCACGATGCCCGCGTACTCCTGCTCGCGCCGCTCGAGGTCCCGCAGGTGCCGGCGCTCGTTCGTCATCCCCCAGATGCCGAATGCGACAAGACCGATGACGAGGAAGCCGACCTGCAGCACCAGGCCGAATGCCTCATCCATTGGATCGCACGACGACGGCCGTCCCGTAGGCGTAGAGCTCGGCGGCCCCGGCCGCCACCGACGAGGTCGTGAAGCGCACGTTGACGACGGCGTTGGCCCCGAGCGCCTGGGCCTCGGCAACCATGCGATTCGTCGCCTCCTGGCGTGACTCGCTCAGGAGCTCGGTGTAGCCGGTGAGCTCACCGCCGACGAGGTTCTTGAGACCGGCACCGATGTCCCGGCCAAGGTGCTTGGCCCGGATCGTGTTGCCTTGGACCAGCCCCTTGAGTTCGACCGTCTCGTAGCCCGGCACGGTCTCGGTGTTCACGAGGATCATGACGGCAGGCTATCAAGGAGCGTCGAGGGCCGGTGCCGCGCGGCGCTACCCGTCGAGGGTCTTCCGGCGGAGGTCGTCGCGATACTCGGCCAGCTTGTCCCGCAGGGCCGGATCGGCGGTGGCCAGGATCTGCACCGCCAGCAGCGCGGCGTTGGCCGCCCCGTCGATGGCGACGGTGGCCACGGGAATGCCGGTGGGCATCTGGACCGTGGCCAGGAGGGCGTCCATCCCGTCGAGGGACGCCGCGATGGGGACGCCGATCACCGGCAGCAGGCTCTTGGCGGCCATGACCCCACCCAGGTGGGCCGCCTTGCCCGCCCCGGCGATGATGACCCCGAACCCGGCCGCCGCCGCCCCCTGCGCGAACGCAATGGCCTCGTCGGGCGTCTTGTGGGCCGAGAGCACGCGGGTCTCGTACCCGACGCCGAAGCCATCGAGGATCGCCTCGGCCTTGGCCATGACGGGCCGATCCGACCCGGACCCCATGACGATCGCCACCCGTGTGTTCATGCTGTACCTCCGGCTATGTCCGTCCTGAACTGTCTACCCGGCCACCGAATCGTGTCCGCGGCGGCGTATGCGTTGGCCCGGGCCTCCGGTATCGAGTCACCGAGTCCCACGACCGAGGCGACCCGGCCTCCGCTGGTGATGAGCTGTCTGCCGTCGCGTGCCGTGCCGGCATGAAACACGAGCACCTCTTCTGGGTCCCATGGGCCGTCGAGACCGGTGATGCGGTCCCCTGTCCGCGGTGCTTCCGGATACCCGGGAGAGGCGAGGACGACGTTGACGGCCGCCCGCCTCGACCACGCCACCTCCGATCCCTCGAGCGTGCTCGACGCGGCCGCCTCCATGAGGGCAAGCAGGTCGCTCTCCAGGAGGGGCAGGATGGCCTGGGTTTCGGGGTCGCCCAGGCGGCAGTTGAACTCGATGACCTTCGGTCCGTCCACGGTGAGGGCGAGGCCGACGTAGAGGAACCCTCGATAGGGTGAACCGTCCCCGGCCATTCGGCGCAGGACGGGCAGGGCGACTTCGTCCCGCACCCGGTCGACGAGGCCCTCCTCGAGGTCCGGCACGGGGCTGAAGCTGCCCATGCCGCCGGTGTTGGGTCCGCGGTTGCCGTCCAGGAGCCGCTTGTAGTCGCGAGCCGGCTGGAGGGGAACCGCGGTGCCTTCGTCACACAGGAAGAACACCGACAGCTCGGGGCCGTCGAGGTACTCCTCGATGACGACCCGGGGCTGGTGGACGCGGGCGAAGTCGCCGGTCAGGCAGCGGTCGACCCACCCTTCGGCTGCCCCGAGATCGTCGGTGACGAGGACGCCCTTGCCGGCGGCAAGCCCGTCGGCCTTCACCACGTAGGGCCCCGGAACCCGGCGGAGGTGGTCCTTGGCGGTGTGGGCGTCCGTGAACGAACCGTGGTCCCCGGTGGGAACCCCGGCTCGGTCCATGACGTCCTTGGCGAACGACTTCGAGGACTCGAGTCGGGCCGCGGCCCGCGTCGGTCCGAACACGGCGATCTCGCGGGCCGAGAGCACGTCGGCGATGCCGGCGGCCAGCGGCGCCTCGGGGCCGACGACAACCAGGTCGAACCCCTGCTGGTCGGCGAAGGCTGCCACCGCCCCCACGTCGGTCGGGGAGATCCCCTCGACCGTGGGCCCGAGGGTCGCCAACCCGGGATTGCCGGGGAGCGATACGAGTTCGCGGCATGCCGGGCTCCGGGTGATCGCCCACCCCAAGGCGTGCTCCCGGCCGCCGCCGCCGATGAGGAGGACCTTCATCGTTCGATGAGCTGCTGCCGCTCGGGGCCGACGGAGATCCAGCGGATCGGCGCCCCGACCTGGTCCTCGATGAACTCCACGTAGCTGCGGGCGTTGCCGGGCAGGTCCGAATAGCGCCGAACCTCGCCGAGGTCCTCCTCCCAGCCGGGGAGCTCGGTGTAGACGGCTTCGGATGCTTCCAGGTTGGCGATGCCGGGCGGAAACTCGGTGATGACCTCCCCGTGGAGCCGGTACGAGTGAGCGGCCTTCACGACGTCGAGCCCCGAGAGGACGTCGAGCTTGGTGAGGAAGATCGCGGTGAGGCTGTTCACCCTCACCGCGTACCGCAACGCCACGAGGTCCAGCCACCCGGGCCGCCGCCGACGCCCGGTGACCACTCCGTACTCGCCCCCGACGTCGACGAGCCGGTCGCCGACCGCGTCGAACAACTCGGTTGGGAACGGCCCGGTGCCGACCCGGGTGATGTAGGCCTTGGACACGCCGACGATCTCGTCGAGCGCCTTGGGTCCGATGCCGGTCCCCGACGTCACGCCCCCTGCCCCGGGACTCGAGGACGTCACGAAGGGATACGTCCCGTGGTCGATGTCGAGGAGGGTTCCCTGGGCACCCTCGAAGAGCACGTTGGCACCGTCGACGAGGGCGCGGTGGATGAGGAGCGACGTGTCGGTGATGAGTGGCGTGATGCGGTGGGCCATGGCGAGATAGTGCTCGCCGATGGCGTCGGCTCGAAACGGCGGACTGCCGTACGCCCCCTGAAGGACGACGTTCTTGTCGGCGACGGCGGTCTCGAGCTTGGCCAGGAACCCGGCCGGGTCGAGGAGATCGATCATGCGCAGGCCGGAGCGGGCGATCTTGTCCTGGTAGGCGGGGCCTATTCCCTTCTTCGTGGTGCCAATCCGCAGGGCGCCCCGCCGGGTCTCGAGCACCTCGTCGAGGGCGCGGTGATACGGCATGATGAGGTGGGTGGCGGGCGAGATCCGGAGCCGGCCGGTCTCCACGCCCCGCGACTCGAGCATGTCCATCTCGGCCAACAGCACTTCGGGGTCGACCACGCACCCGGCGGCGATCACCGGGGTGACGCCCGGGTACATGACACCCGAGGGGATGAGGGAGAGGGCGAACCGCTCTTTTCCGATGATGATGGTGTGGCCGGCGTTGTTGCCCCCGGCGTAGCGGACGACGATGTCGGCCTGTTCGGAGAAGTAGTCGGTGACTCTGCCCTTGCCCTCGTCGCCCCATTGGGCGCCGAAGACGACGGTTGCGCCCATCGGGGCACGCTCCTAGATCGGGAACGTGGGGGGATAGTAGCCCCCCGCCAGTGGCGTGGCCCCTCATCGCATCCGGGCGCCGCGGTCGGAGGCGGCCCCCCCGCCCTAGACTTCCGGGCGATGCCGCGGATACAGGCCGGGACAGTCGAGGAGCACAAGGTGCTCATCCGCCGCAGGTTGCTCGACGCGGCAAAGGTCCTCTTCTCCGAGATCGGGTACGAGGCCACGACGTTCGCCGATCTCGCAGCCGAAGCCGGCGTCGGGCGAACGACCATCTACGAGTACTTCTCGGACAAGGAGGACCTCCTGGCCTCCCTGGTCGAAGGAGAGCTCCCGGCCACGATCACCGAGATGCTGTCCCGGCTTCCGGAGGGCTCGTCTGGGGTGGACCGGCTCGCCGCGCTGGCGCGGGCAATGGTCGAGTTCGTGGCCACCGATGCCACGCTCGGGCTTCTCCTCCACCGCGAAGTGCCGCGCCTGGGTCTCGACTCCAAGCACCGCGTGGAGCAGGCCCACCTCGACCTCATCCATGAGTTCGTCTCGCTCATCCGGGAAGGGGTCGCGGCCGGTCACCTCAGGTCGCTGCCGGTCGACGTCATGGGGCGCATCGTCCAGGACATCATCATGTCGGGAGCCAAGGTGCTCATCGACGCCGAAGACCCCCAGGCCCGCCTGGACGAGGTCACGGAGTCGGTGGTGTCGATCCTCCTCGACGGGATTCGCGCCTGACCGACCCGGATGCGGCCACCGGGCCCGGTCCGGGACCCGGCCCGCGGGTCTATCCTCCCCCGATGGACAGGATCGCCGGTGATGCCCTTGCCTTCGACGATGTGCTGCTCATCCCTCGCCGATCCAGCGTCCTGCCGGCGGAGGTGAGCACGCGGACCCGGTTCTCGCGGAACATCTCGCTCAACATCCCGATCGTCACCGCGGCGATGGATACGGTCACCGAGATCCAGATGGCGATCGCCATTGCTCGCCTCGGTGGGCTCGGGGTGGTCCACAAGAAGATGTCGATCGAGGCCCAAGCCGACATGGTCCACAAGGTGAAGCGGTCGGAGTCGGGAATGATCGTCGATCCGATCACGCTCGGGCCCGGCGCCACCCTCCAGGACGCAGAGGACCTCATGGCCTCGTACCGCATCTCCGGTGTCCCGGTGGTCAAGGACGATGGGACGCTCGTTGGCATCCTCACGAACCGCGACATCCGGTTCGAGACGGATTTCACGCAACCGATCGAGTCGAGGATGACGTCCGAGAACCTCATCACCGTGCCGGTCGGAACCACCCTCGAGGAAGCCAAGGAGCTGCTTCGTCGGCACCGGGTCGAAAAGCTGCTCGTGGTGGACGAGGCGTTCCGCCTCTCGGGCCTCATCACCATCAAGGACCTCCAGAAGCGCCTCGACTACCCGGACGCCGCCAAGGACGACCTCGGGCGACTGCGGGTGGCAGCCGCGGTCGGGGCCGGACCCGATCTCCTCGACCGGTCCGACGCCCTCGTCGAAGCGGGCGTGGATGCGCTCGTCGTCGATTCGGCCCACGGCCACCATGACAACATCCTCGATGCCATCGCCACGGTGAAGGATCGGTACGACGTGGACGTGGTGGGGGGGAACGTGGCGACGGCCGAAGGGGCGCGTGATGTCATGGACCGGGGAGCGGACGCGGTGAAGGTGGGTATCGGTCCCGGGTCGATCTGCACGACGCGGATCGTCACCGGCGTCGGCATGCCCCAGCTCACCGCCATCATGGATGCGGCCCGGGCGACTGCCGAACGAGGCGTTCCGTGCATCGGCGATGGCGGGATCAAGCAGACTGGTGACCTCCCCAAGGCGCTGGCCGGGGGCGCATCGACGGTCATGGTGGGGTCGATGCTGGCCGGGACCACCGAGTCGCCCGGCGAGGAGATCCTGCGCGACGGACGGCGCTACAAGACGTATCGGGGAATGGGGAGCATGGGGGCCATGGCCGGGGGGTCGGCCGACCGGTACTTCCAAGAGGACGCCAAGAAGCTCGTCCCCGAGGGCATCGAGGGCGTCGTGCCCTACAAGGGGGCCGTGGGTGACGTGGTGTTCCAGATGGTGGGTGGACTCCGATCCGCCATGGGGTACTGCGGAGCCGCGGACATCGGGGCCCTGCAGTCGGACGTCCGGTTCATGAGGATCACCCAGGCGAGCCTCATCGAGTCCCATCCCCACGATGTCCTCATCACCAAGGAAGCTCCCAACTACCAGGTCCGCTGATGGGGGTCGTCTCCTCGACGAGGGCCCGTCCCTCCCAAATGAGCCGGGTGATCCGGCCGCTCTTCCAGCGCCAACTGGCAGCCCGCCCCCGGGAGGCGGCCGACCTGGAGGCCGCCCGGGAGGTGCTCGACACGATGGGCGCCAGGATGCGCCCTCCGCGGGGAACCCGTCTCCTAGACCAGCACGTCGCCGGCGTGCCGTGCGAGATGATCATTCCCCCGACCGCCGACGACACCACTTGCATCGTCTACCTCCACGGCGGGGGGTACCTCCTCGGCTCCCGGCGCTCGCATCGGGGGTTGGCCGCCCACCTCGCCAACGCCGCTGGTGCCCGGGCCGTGCTGGTCGAGTACCGACTGGCACCGGAGCACCCGTTCCCGGCCGCCCTGGACGACGCGGTGGCGGTGTACCGAGAACTGCTCGAGACCTTCGACCATCGATCGATGGTCATCTCCGGTGACTCGGCCGGCGGGGGGCTGGCCCTGGCGGTGGGGCTGCGGCTGCGGGACGAAGGCGCCCCCCTTCCTGCCGGGATCGCCGTGATCTCGCCATGGGCCGACCTCGAAGGAACCGGCGCCTCGCTGGTGACCAACGCCGAGTCCGAGATCATGCTGGACCCGGGCCGGATCACCGAGGTGGCAGGCTTGTATCACCCCGGCACACCCGCTGACGATCCGTACGTGTCGCCCCTCCACGGCGACTTCCCCGGCCTGCCGCCCCTGCTCATCCAGGTGGGGGGCGACGAGATACTCCTCAGCGACTCGGAGCGGGTCGCCGCCCGCGCCCGGGCGAGCGGGGTCGATGTGGCCGTGCGGGTGTGGCCGGGCATGTGGCACGTGTGGCACATGTTCGCCCCTTGGATGCCCGACGCCCGCCGCGCCGTCAACGAGTATGCCCGCTGGGTCATGGGGGTGGTGGCATCCCGGTGAGGGTGCCTCACACTGCGAGCCGGCCGCCCTTCCACACGTGCTCGATGTGGTTGCGGAGCCCACCGAAGTCGAGGGGATTGCCGTCGACGATGACGAGGTCCGCCAGCTTCCCCGGCTCGAGGCTGCCCACGAGGTGATCCAACCCCATGAGTTGTGCGGCCACGATCGTCGTCGACCGGAGCACGTCGGTCTTGGCCATCCCCAGGGCGTGCATGGCTTCGAGCTCCTCCAGGTTCTCCCCGTGGGGGGTGACCCCCGAGTCGGTCCCCATGGCGATCCTCACGCCCGCCTCGACCGCCTTGCGGAACGAGTCCCGATGGGCCGCCTCCACCTCCACTGCCTTGCGGAGCGAGGCCTCCGAGATCTGCACCCCGGCCCGAGCCGCCTTGCGCACCCCGCCGGGGGCGATGAGCGTGGGCACGAGGTACGTCCCGTTGTCGAGCATCATTTGGATCGCCTCGTCGTCGAGGTAGATGCCGTGTTCGATGGATCGGATCCCGGCCCGGATTGCGTTCTTGATCCCCTCGGTGGCCTGGGCGTGGGCCATGACCGACTTGCCCTGGTTGGCCGCTTCCTTGACGAGCATCGCCAACTCGTCTTCGTCGAAGTGGGCGTGACGGGGATCGTCGTTGGGGGAGAGGACCCCCCCGGAGGTCGCGACCTTGATGACGTCGGCCCCGGCCCTCAGCATCTCTCGGACCTTGATGCGCACGCCCTCGGGCCCGTCGACGATGTTGTCCGGGACACCGGGGTAGGGCGTGAAGAGGCGGAAGTGTCCACCCGAAGGCATCCATCCGTCGCCATGGCCGCCGGTCTGGCTCAGCATGGCGATGGCGATCTGAAGGCGTGGCCCCTTGATGACACCGTCCGCCACGGCCTTGCGAACGCCGGCGTCGGCACCCCCGGCGTCTCGCACCGTCGTGATGCCGGCATCGAGGGTTCGGCGGAGGTTGTCCATGGCGGCGTAGAAGCGGTACGAGAACGGCGTGTGCATTTGCTTCATGAAGTCCAGGTGGCTGAACATCACGTGGACGTGGGCGTCGATGAGGCCAGGGAGGATGTACTTGTCGGTGCAGTCGATCACCTCGTCGGCGTCGAGGTCGCGGCCGACGTCCACGATCCGATCATCGGCGATGACGATGTCGGCCTCCTCGAATCCACCTGAGACGGAATCAAAGAGCGTTGCGTTCGTGAAGGCGATTCGGGTCATGGGGCGAGGCTAGTGACGTGGCCGAGTGCGCCCGTCGGCCGACCCGTTCGGAAGGGTCCACCGTCCGTTCACCCTGGGTTGGGCCGGCGGTCAGGGGCGGGTCGTTACGGTCCCGCCTGTGCCGATCTGCACCTGATCCCATCCCAACGAGGAACCCACGAAGAAGGCAGCCAGGTCCCCGACCCACCCCCGCCCCGACCGGCCAGGAGCATGCGCCAACGAATCTTCGACTCGCGGTGGCGACGAGGGAATCGGGACAGTATGGTGATTCGGCCGCCCCTTGTGGGCAGGGTTCTACAGCTAGCCAGACACGAAAGGTGTGTTCGAATGCGGAGACTCAAAGATCTCCTTCTCCTCTCCTTGGTGGTTGCCTTGGTGGCAGCCGCCTGTTCGGGCGGTGATTCCGCCGACACGACAGCGGCCCCTGCCGGGACCGACGCCGCGGCGACGACCGTGGCCCAGACCGCGGGTGGAACGCTGGCGACGGTCATCAGCCGCGGCACGCTCAACTGCGGAATCGGTGGGGCGGCCGTCGGGTTCTCCGAAACCCAGCCGGACGGCACCATCACCGGGATCGACGCCGACTACTGCCGGGTGATTGCCGCGGCGGTGCTGGGTGACGCGAACGCGGTCACCTTCACCGAGACGACGGCAGCCGAGCGGTTCGAGGTGCTCAAGTCGGGCGCCATCGACGTGCTCGTGCGAAACACGACGTGGACGCAGTCCCGGGACACCGGCGACATCGGCCTCGACTTCGGTCCGACGACGTTCTTCGATGGCCAGCAGGTCATGGGCAAGGCGGAGTTCGGGTTCACCGAGGACTCGACCCTCGCGGACGTCGACGGTGCCGTGCTCTGCACGAACGCCGGGACGACGACCGAGAAGAACATCACCGAGGGCGCGGCCGTGGCCGGTGCCACCATCGAGTTGAAGACCGTCGAGGCCTTCCCTGAGGCCATGGAGGGCTTCAAGGCCGGCGACTGTGACCTCGTCACGACCGACGGTTCGGGCCTCTACGGCAACCGTGCGCAGGCGATCGCCAACGGCGAGATCGCAGAGGGCGAGTGGGTGATCTTCCCCCGCGCCCCGATCTCCAAGGAGCCTCTCGGACCGGTGTACCGCCAGGGCGACTCCCAGTGGGCCGACGTCGTCAACTGGGCCGTGTATGCGACCTTCATCGCCGACGAGAAGGGCGTGACGTCCGCCAACGTGGACGACTTCGTCGCCATGGGCGAGGACATCGACCCGGAACTCGGGCGTCTGCTCGGCTCGGTCGACGACCAGCTCCAAATCGGCATGGGCCTGCCCGGAGACGCCTTCTACCAGGTGATCAAGCAGGTCGGCAACTACGGCGAGATCTTCGACGTCAACCTCAACCCGGTGAAGATCTTCCGTGCGGGCACCTTCAACGCCCAGTGGACCGACGGTGGTCTCATCTACGCACCGCCGGCTCGATAACAACCAGACGGACAACTCGGGAGGCGCTTCGGCGCCTCCCGAGCGCCGTCGAAACGGCCACCGGTTTCGACGGCGTCCACCAGGTGGAAACGCCGGACCAGTGAGATGAGTGAGACCCGGTGAGCTACGACCAGCACAGCATCATTGTCCCCGAGAAGCCGCCGTTCTACCGCGACCTGAGGGTCCTCAAGTGGATCGTCCAGGGGTTGCTCCTCTTCGGTGTCCTCGGCATCTTCTGGCTGTTGTGGTCCCAACTTCAGAGCAACCTCAACGCCCAGGGGAGCAGGATCTCCTTCGATTTCCTCGGGCGCCCGGTGGGGATCACCCTCTCGGACGGCTTCAACACGACCCCCGGCTCCGGGCTCGAAGCCCTGGCCGTCGGGGTCACCAACACCCTCCGAATTTCCATCACCGGGATCCTCGCCGCCACGATCCTGGGCACGGTCCTGGGCGTTGGCCGACTCTCGAGCAACTGGATCGTCGACAAGGTGGCGATGCTCTACATCGAGACCGTCCGCAACATCCCGGTTCTCGTCCAGATCATCTTCTGGAACGTCGTCATCCGGGGCCTCGGTGAACTGAAGGCCGAATCCGGCGTCTCTCTCTTCGGAATGGGTGAACCCGTCGCCTATTTCTCGGCCAAGGGGTTCGCTCTCCCGTGGTTCAACGCCACCGAGACGAGATGGCAGTGGATCGTGATCTTCGTCATCGGCGTCTGGGCGACCCGCCGGGTGTACCGATGGAGGATCGGGATCCAGGAGTCGGGACGGGGAGAAGCCCGGGCCGGGACCTGGACCCTGCTGGCGCTCTTGGCCTCGATCGCGGTGGCGTGGTTCATCCACCCGGTGGCCGGGTACATGAAGCCCATCTTCACCTTCCTTTCGGGTGTGTTCGAGGCGGTTCCCGTCATCGTGTTCCAACTCGCGCTGGCCCTGCTCGTGGGGTGGGTTGCCTACCGGGTCATCAGGAAGCGGCTGAACGCCCTCAAGACCCCGGTCGGGTACGGCAAGTTCTCCGACGATGACTGGTACGTCCTCGTGGTCACCGGCCTCGCCGGTCTCCTCGGCGCAGCCTTCTTCCTGGCCGTGCCTGGTGTGACCGAGGCCATCGTCGGCAGCTCCGACGTCGCCGGCACCAGGATCGGCTTCCAGCAGCTCTTCGACGGGCTGGCGTCGCTCTTTGAGCCGATGAGAGGTGGAGCGCCGTTCGACCCCAATCTCCCCCAGCTCACCTCGGGCCGATTCGTCAACATGGATCGCTCGTTCGGGAAGGTCGTGTCCATCCAGTACGCAGCCCTGTGGATCGGCCTGGTCGTCTACACGGCAGCGTTCATCGCCGAGGCCGTGCGGGCCGGTGTGCTCGCCGTCCCCCGGGGTCAGACCGAGGCGGGCCTGGCCGTCGGCCTCACCCGGGGGCAGTTGCTGCGGATGGTGATCCTCCCCCAGGCGTTCCGCATCGTGCTCCCCCCCCTTGGCAACCAGTTCCTCAACCTCTTCAAGAACTCGTCGCTGGCCATCGCGGTCGGGTTCTCGGACATC
>JBFKVA010000033.1:0-23331 GCA_041635475.1 Acidimicrobiia bacterium
CCCGAATGGGAACTGCCATCAGGTGGCACAGGGGCAGACCCGGATCCCGGATGGGGAGAACGGGGGCCACAAGTACCACTGGAACGTCCACAAGGGAGCTGCGCTGGATGGCACCCTCGGAAGTTCGGCGGTCCGTGTGTTCTTGGGAGGGTGCTGACGCCCTCAGCCAGGAGGGGTTCCCCGGGTCACGCCGGGGAACCCCAGGACTCGACCCTCGACCCACGACGCCCGGCTCTTGACGCTTGACTCTTGATGCTCGACGCTCGGCTCTTGACGCCCGACGCTCGACGCTCGAATAGTCTCCCCCCATGTTCGACCTCGACCGATATCGGGTCACGCCCGGCGCGGCCTTCGACCTCTCCACCCACGCGCCCGACGATCTGTCTGGCTTTGACGGCGACAAGGACGCGGGCAAGCGTCTCGTCGAGGAGCAATCAGTGCGACTCGAGGAGCTGCAGGAACTGCTCTACGCCGAGGGGAAGCACAAGGTCCTCCTCGTCCTGCAAGCGATGGACACGGCCGGGAAGGACTCCACAATCCGGCACGTCTTCCGATCCGTCGACCCGATCGGGGTGAGGGTCACCTCGTTCAAGAAGCCGACCGACGAAGAACTCGCACACGACTACTTGTGGCGAGTCCATCGCCACACGCCCGGTACCGGCGAGATCTCCATCTTCAACCGGAGCCACTACGAGGACGTCCTCGTGGTCCGGGTCCACGGCCTGGTCCCCGAGGCGCGCTGGCGGCGTCGCTACGAGCACATCAGGGCGTTCGAACAGCTTCTCGTCGACGAGGGGACGACGTTGATCAAGTGCTTCCTCCACATTTCTCCCGAAGCCCAAGCAGAGCGCTTGCAGGCCCGTCTCGATGACGAGACGAAGCGATGGAAGTTCCGCAAGGGCGACCTCGCAGAACGTGCCCGCTGGCCCGAGTACACGGCTGCCTACGAAGAGGCGTTGTCGGCGACGTCGACTCCGGATGCTCCGTGGTACGTGATTCCCTCTGACCGGAAGTGGTACCGGAACCTCGTGGTCGGACAGGTGCTCATCCAGGCACTCGAGAGCCTCGACATGGAGTACCCCAGCCCCGAGGAAGACCTCGAAGGGGTCGTCATCCGGTAGCGGTGTGTCCGGGTGAGGCGATCCGGATCCGGTCGATGGCCGGGCCAACCCATCGAATGCCCGGGAGCAGGACAAGGGTGTGAAGCAACCACAATCCCAGTCCCGTCGCCCATGTCCCGGCTTGGAGGGCGACGAGCACGCCCAGCACCAGGTAGACCCCAACCGCCGTCGCTTGATACGTCCTCTTCGAGCCCTTCCCGGTGATCGTGAGAAGGAACCCGAAGATGCCGCCGAGCAGCGACATCCCGAACGCTTGACTCACGGCCAGCGCGAGCGTGATCGACGGTAGGTCGCTCGTGTAGTCGACGTCGTCGAAGGGATTCGTGAACAGCTGACAGAAGCCGGCATTCACCCACTGGTTCCCCTTCGTCTCGATCTGGAGCTCGATCCCCACCGCGCCGAGCAGCAGATAGGCAGCCGCCACCGCCACGGCGGCGATGCCAGCCGACGAGGCCACACGCCCCCAGTAGGCATCGGTCGTCAGGGGCACCTCCGACGGGGGTCGGTCAGCGCTCGACAAACCGATCCTCGGCTTCCACGTAGGCGAGGTTCAGTGAACGTCCCGCGAGGATCTCCACCGTCTCATCGTAGGCAACCGTCCACGTTTCGCCGTCGTCGCGGATCTCGATCCTGACCACGTGGGTTCCCGGGTCCAACCACCATGACTCGAGACCGAACGCCCTCCCGCCGGAGCGGATCCCGGCTGCGCCGTACGAGATGGTCTCCTGTGTGGCGCCGTCGATCGTGACCCGCAGATCAACCGGGAACCGCTCACCGCCCACGACGTCGGCGATGTCGACGTTCTCGGGCAGGGACTCCGCGAACGCCGGATCCACCTCGCCCGGACGCACCTCGCCCCGGTGGGCAAGCGCCACCCGCAGACGGGCCTGGGTCGGGTGGTCGGGCGTGACGGACTGGACGGGCAGAACCGTCACGAGGAACAGCATCACGGTCGAGACCAGGACCGCACCGCCCACCCGAATGGCCTCCCGTCGTCGCTGGCCCGGTGTCTTGACCTTGACCTCCGTGCCGGTCGACACCCTGTTGAGCAGCTTCGTCACGAGCCTCCGGTCACCGGGAGCCGCGTCGAGTCGCCCGGCGGTGGAGCTCCGCTTGAGCCATCCCCGGCCAAACGCCCGGGCAGGCCACTTGGGGCCTTCCCGGTACCGGCAGTCATCGGTCGGACATGACAGGGTCGCGACCGCGGCTGCTCCTCCCCTCGTGGCTGCCGTCATCCATCGCACGTTGGTCATCCCGGTGCAGGGAAGGAGACAGGTGAGGAGCGGACGCTCTGTACCGTCGGCGTCCGTCCAGGTGGAGGACGCCACGATCCCGTGATCCTCGTCCCCGCCCACGCCGGGGACCGACCCGTGGACCAGGTGCCGCTCGCAGGTGAAGAGGACCGTGGGCGGGGCGTCGTCGTCGGCGGCGGCAAGGGCGGCGGCAAGCTCATCGAGGATGACGTTCGAGGTGCGGCCCGGCAGCTCGATGGCCTGCGTGGGGCATACGGCCACGCACAACCCGCACGATGTGCACAGGCCCTCCTCGACGATGGCAACGGGAAGGGAGTCCGGGCCGCTGCGCGGACGCATCTCGATCGCTTCGTAGGGGCAGGCAACCTCGCACCGAACACACCCGGTGCAGTTCTCTTCGATGACGACGGCGGGCGTGCCCACGCCACCACGCAGGAGCCACGGCAGGCCGACCGCGACGAGGAAGATGAGGACGAGGCCGAGCCAGAACTTCCAGGCGCTGAACAACGAGGCGAGGGGAAGGAACCCGAGGTACCAGAAGTCGAGTTCGACGGGACCCACGAGCACACCGAGGTCGGCCTCCACCCCCGGCGCGGCCGGGCGCACGAGCGCGGCGACCACGAGCACCAGCAGCGAACCGAGCCACACCCACCGGGGCGGCCACCACCTCGTCCGCTGGAGCCGGGCATTGTGGATCGCCAGTCCCAGCCCCACGATGACGGTGAGAAACACGTGGAGGAACAAGATGATGACGAAGAACGTGAAGGTCCCCGAGGCGGCCTCCCCGCTGAAGAAGGAGACGACCGAGGACCCGTTGGAGAACTCCATGACGTACTCGGTGAGCCATTGGGCGGTCTGGTCCCACACGAGCCAGTACCCCATGACCCCGAGGACCCAGAACAGCGCCATGAGGCCCCATCCCGAGACCCACGCCAACCACCGGCTCCCCCAGAACCGGTCGGCGAGGAAGATCTTGATGACATGCGTCATGCTCACGACGATGAGGGCGTCCGAGGCGTACCGGTGCACGGTGCGCATGAGGGTCCCGAGCCACGTGGCCGACATCCCATCGACCGAGACGAAGGCCCGCTCCATGCCGGGGCGGTAGAAGATCGTGAGGTAGGCGCCGGTCACGACGATGACGGCGATGAGGAAGATCGCCAAGGTGCCGGTGTGGTACAGCGGGTTGTAGAACGCCCCGGTCAGGCGATCGAGGACCCGTTCCCCGCGCGTCCACAGGGCCTCCAAACCTCGGAGCGCACGTCGTTCTTGGTATTGCTTGCGTTGTGTCATGAACAAAGAAGATCTCCCGGGGACCCGGCCCCCGGGAGATCCCTAGAAAGCGTCTCAGCTCAGCCGACGCCCCACGTCCGACCCAGCAACCACCAGTTGGCAGCGTAGAACAGCACGAAGAACGTCAAGAACGCCATGACGAGGGCCCACGTGCCCCTCGCCAGCGGATGCTCGTCGAGGGCTGCCGCCGGGATCGGCGTCGGGTGAACGAGCAGGGTGAGCGACGTCGCCTCTCTCCGTTCTCCGGTCAGGATCGACACGAGCATGATGGCCACGAACATGATCCCGCCGATCACGGCCAGGATGCCGCCGATACCGACGACCGTCAGGCTCAGGTTCACCGTCCCCGGGATCGATTCGGCAGCTTCGACGCTGCGGCGGGAAACACCCTGGATGCCCGAGGCGATCATGCCGATCGCCATGATCGCGGTCCCTCCGCCGTAGAGGTACGGCTGCCACTTCGCCCATCCCTTGAGCTTGAGCTCTCGGCGGAAGATGAGCGGGACGAGGTAGTAGGCGAACCCCATGAAGGCGGTCGTGGTACCGGCCACGACGGTGAGGTGGAAGTGTCCGGGTACCCGCAGCGTGTTGTGGGCAAGCATGTTGAGCTGCTCGGTCCCGAGTACGACCCCGGTGACCCCGCCGCCCCAGCCGAAGATGAACATGGACACGACCAGGGCCGCGAAACCCGGCTCGCCCCAAGGGGCCCGGCGGAGCCATCCGAGCAGTCCGCTGGTGAACCCTCTCCTCCGTTGCGCCACCTCGAGGCTGGCCGGGATCGAGAACGCATGGATCAACGAGCCCAGGACCGCCAGGTACATGAAGTACGAGGTGTTGAACAACTTCCAGCTGAAGCTGGGACCGGGATCGACCAGCAGGTGATGTGCCGACCCGAGGTTGATGAACAGCAGGTAGCAGACGAACGCGAAGCGGGAGAGCTTCTCGTTCACCGGTGTCGACCCGAGGGTGATCTGCCCGAGGGCGTACCAGATGGCGACCATCGCCGCCAGGTTGATCTGCTGGGCGCTGTGCCCGAAACCCCAGAAGAGGTTCCGGTAGAAGGCCGGGTCGTAGGTCTCCATCCAGCCGACCGACTGGAAGAACGACGGCAGGAATGCGATCGCCCCGGCCAGGAGCGCGTACACGCCGATGATGGCCGCCACCATGAGGCCGTAGACGACGAGCGGGAGCGATCCTTCGTACGACTTCTCCGCCTTGGCCACCACGAGGGTGGCGAAAAAGACACCGATGGCCACCAGCGCCCCCACGGCGAAGAGAATGACTCCCAGGTAGAAGAGGGGATCCGCCTCGAGCGGCTGGTACGCCGTGAACATCACGTCGGCCTTGCCGAGGAGCACGATCACGTTGGCCAGCCCACCGCCACCGAGCATGAGCCCGTAGGCGGCCCAGGCGATCTTGGGGGCGACCAGCCGGCTGCTCAGGATGACCGAGGCGCCGAGGTACAGCCCCGCCACCTCGAAGAACACGATCCAGGCCACGAGCATGTCGATGCCGTGGAGGGTTGTGAGGCGGTAGAACCACTCGGGTGAGAGCAACGCGAACGCCGGCCATCGGGTGAGGGCCATGAGGAGCGCGGCGATGCCGCCGACGGTGAGGAGGGCAACCGCCGTGACTGCGTTCGTCTTGATGAGAAGCTCCGCCCTGGGGTCGACCTTCCAGGTCGTGACCGGGCAGGTGCGGAAGTCATCGTCGGCGAGCGGGGCGTCGGGGACTTCTGGGGTATCGAGAAGTGACATGCGGGCTCCTACTCGTTCACGATGATCTTGCCGGACATGACGTGGTGGCCGATGCCACAGAACTCGTTGCACACGAGCTGGAACTCACCGCTCTCGGTGGGGGTCAGCGTGATGACGAAGTCATAGCCGGGCACGACCTCGAAGTTGAGGTTGACGGGTTGGATCGAGAGCCCGTGGAGCACATCCATGCTGGACACGTGCACCCGGTAGGTCTCGCCCTTCTCGAGCTGCAGAACGGGCGTGAACTGGAACCGCTGGGCCACGATGTAGGCGTCACCCCCGGCCGGAGGGGCCACGAGCGGCCGACCGCCGTCCTCGCCGACCTGGTGCTCGGCGATGAAGGCCTGGGTTTGGGCCATGAAGTCGGCAGGATCGACGCGGTAGGTGGTGGCCGGGGTGTTCTGGTTGCCGAACGCCAGCCACAGCGGCATCATCGCCGTGAGGACGAGGCACCAGCCGATGGCCACGATGACCCATCGCCTCTCGAGGCGGTCGAGCGGCTTCCACCAGATTCTCTCGGGAGCAAACATGCGATACCTCCTATGACCCGGACAGCGGGAGTCTCAGGAGGTCAAGGAGCCCCCAGATGTTGTAGAAGACGAGGCTCGTCACGATCGACATGAAGAACCAGAAGAACATCTCGTCGAAGACGACCTGTCCCATCGGGATCGGTTCGTCGGTGGCACGCTGCTCCGCGTCCATACCAGTTCCTTCCTCTGACTGACATGACACGAGTCCCCGGGTGGCCATCGGTTCGTCGATGGCGGCACCATAGCACCGGTTCCGCGCCCCCTGACGCCAATGACCCTTCTTTGTGGTGCCAATGAGCCAGGACTGGCAGGAGTCGGGCTGCAAACACTCCCGACCGGGCACAACTAGGCTGCCCGGGCGCCCCCGACCCGGAGAAGCCTGTGCCGTCCGCTCGATCCGTCATCACGATTCTCCTCGCCTTCTTCGTCACCGCCTGCGGCGGCTCCACCGCCCCCCAGACGACGGCCGCGGCGCCGGTCACGACCACCACGACCACGACCACGCCCGCGACCACCACCACCACGACGACCACCACACCCGAGACCACCACGACCACGACGGTCGACCTGGCAGCGGCGGAGTCGGTCATGCGGGCCCAGATCGCCGAGATGATCCTCGAGGTGCAGCGAATCACGGGCAAGACGTTCGACCACGAACCTGCCGTCATCATCGGGACCCCGACCGAGATGCGGGACCGCCTCGAGGAACTCATCTGGGAGGACCTCACGGAGGAGGACCTCCGTATCGAGAAGTCCCTCCTCGTCGCCCTCGGGGTCATCGAGCCGACCAGGGACTGGGTGGCCGAGGCCGTCGAGAGCTCGGCGGGCGGCGTCGTCGGGTTCTACGACCCGGACACCGAGGAGCTGTGGGTGACGAACCTCGGCAAGAAGTTCGGGCCGTACGCCCTGAGCGTCGTCATCCACGAACTCCATCACGCGCTCCAGGACCAGACATGGGACCTCTCCACCTGGGACGTCCTGTGGGACGAGGGTCGGTGGGAGGAGTACGAAGCCATGACGATGCTCATCGAGGGTGAGGCCAGATTCGTCGAGGACGCCTACATCAACACCTTCACCGAACGCGACCGGCTCGCCTACAACTCCGAAGCCGGGTCATTCGGGGGCGGCGCCCCCCAGCCGGCACTCCTCCAGTTCGTCCAGCTCGCCTACTACAAGGACGGCCGTGGCTTCGTCGGGGACCTCCACGAAGCGGGCGGGTGGGCCGCGGTCGACGCGGTGTGGCAGGATCCCCCGACCACCACCGAGCAGGCCAAGCACACCGACCGATACCTCGACCGCGAGGCCCCGATCGTCGTCGACCTCCCCTCGCTGACCCTCCAGGGGTTCGAGGTGGTCGAGGAGTCGTCCTGGGGCGAGAACGACTTCATCGGCATGTTCGCCGTCGAGGAGGTCGGTGCCACAGGGGTGTTCGCGGCCACCAATTGGGGCGGGGACGAGTACCAGGTCCTGTGGAACGGCGAAACGGCGATCTTCGTGCTGGAGGTCGTCGGCGACGACGCCGCGGCCACCGCCAACTTCCTCGAGGCGCTCACGGCGTACCGCGACAACGTCGGCAAGGGGGAGGACGTGTTCGCAGTCTGGACGGCCGGAGGCAGTGTCTACGTGGTTGCCTCCGAGGACCCGTCCCTCGTCGCGACCGTCGTCGCCCTACTGCCATAGGGCACAAGGCGCGAGCTAGTCGGGGGTGAAGCCTCGTGCTGTCTCCCGGGCCTCCTGCTCGGCCGGGATCGCCCGATAGGCCGCGGCGTGATCGAGGCCGCGGAGACGGCCCCGGAGGTAGTCGGCGCCGTAGCGCACGGGGAATCCGACCGGGCCCAACGTCCGCCATTGGCAGACATGGGTGAGTTCGTGGGCCAGCAATGCCGGGAGGTCCGCCTCGCCCCGGACCCAGATCGTGCCACCAATGGTGATGCCGGCCACGCCGGGGAAGAGTCGGGCCGCGCCGGCGGGAATCGTCCGGACCCGGATCGCCCCCACCTCGAGTCCCGGGAACCGATCGGCGAGCCGACGGACGTCGGCGGTGGAAAGGACGCCCTCGACCCTCACTCGACGACGACGTTGACGAGTCGGCCGGGAACGACGATGACAGAGCGGACCGTCCCCTCCCCGACCCGGGCCTGGACCTTGGGCGATGCCAGGGCGGCCGCCTCCGCCTCGGCCCGGGTGATGCCTGCCGGCACCTCGATCTTGTCGCGGACCTTCCCGTTGACCTGCAGGACGAGCGTGATGACGTCCTCGGCGGCCGCCTCCTCGTCGAACTCGGGCCAGGCGGCCTCGTGGATGCTTCCCTGGTGACCTCGCCGCTGCCACAGCTCCTCGGTGATGTGGGGAGCGACCGGTGCCAGCAGGAGGAGGAGCGTTGTCACGGCATCGATCCAGGCCGGTTCTGATACCACGCCCTTGCCGACCACGGACTGCAGCGTGTTGCGGTACTCCATGAGCGCCGCCACGGCCGTGTTCCAACTGAAGCTCTCCAAGTACCCCGACACCCTGGCGATCGTCTGGTGCTGGGCCCGGCGCAGTGCACGGTCGCCGCCGCCCGATCCCGTCTCTGCCGGGGAGGTTCCCAGGTTCCAGACATCACGCAGGAACCGATGGGCGCCGACGATGCCCCGGCTGTCCCAAGGCCCGCCCTTCTCCCAGTCGAACGCGAACATGAGGTGGGTCCGGACCGTGTCTGCCCCATAGGCATTCACCAGGTCGTCGGGGTTGACGACGTTCCCCTTCGACTTCGACATGCGCTGGACCTCGAGGTGGTGGCGCAGTTGGGTGACGTCGTTCGCGCCGTCGATCGCCGGGATCTCGATGATCGCCTCGTCGGGCACCTCCACCACGACGACCGAGCCGCCGACGGCGACCTGCAGGATGTTCTCGGTCCTCCGTACGAGTTCACCGATGACGTCGCCTTCGGCCCCGCCGACCGTCACCGCGGACGCCACCCAGCGCTCACCGTCCTTGGTTCCCCGAATCGCGACGATGTCGCCGGGCCGTTCCTCACCCAGGATCTGGCCCTGGTTGCGGAGTTGGCGCATCGGCTCGTCGAAGTGGCCGTCCGGATCGCGCCCATGGGCCACCATCACCTTGGCGGTGGCGTCGAACATCCCAAGGTCACGCATGGCCTTCGTGAAGAACCTCGTGTACATGAGGTGCATGGTTGCGTGCTCGCCACCGCCCGTGTACGTGTCGACGGGGAGCCAGTAGGCGGCCTCCTCGGGGTCGAACGGGGCGGACTCGTGCCGGGGACCCAGGTAGCGGTACTGGTACCACGACGAACACATGAACGTGTCGAGGGTGTCGATCTCCCGCGTTGCCGGCGTTCCGTCGGCGGCGGTCGTGCTCCGGAAGCCCTCATGCCTGGCGAGCGGGCTCCCGGTGGAGGTGAAGTCCAAGTCCTCGGGCAGGATCACGGGAAGCTCATCGTCGGGAACGATCTCGATCCCACCGTCCTCGCGATGGATGACCGGGATCGGCGAGCCCCAGAAGCGCTGACGGGAGATGACCCAGTCGCGGAGCCGGAAGTTGACGGCTTCCTCCCCGGCGCCGTTGGCCTGCAGCCAGTCGATGGCGGCGGCCACCGAGGGGTTGGCTCGACCCTTGTCCATGGTGACGGGGGTTCCGTCCAGTGGTCCCGAGTTGATCATCGTGCCGGCCCCGACGAAGGCCTCCGCCATGGTGTCGCCGGTCGGTTCCGGCTCCCCCTCCGGGTGGATGACCGGGACGATCGGCAGACCGTAACTGCGGGCGAACGCGAAGTCGCGTCCGTCGTGGGCGGGCACGGCCATGATGGCCCCGGTCCCGTACCCGGTGAGGACGTAGTCGGCGATCCAGATCGGGATGTGTTCCCCGTTCACCGGGTTGACGGCGCGGCCACCGGTGTCGACACCGGTCTTGGCCCGGTCGTCCATGAGGCGATCAAGTTCCGAGCGCCCGGCGGCTTGTCGTTGGTACTCCTCCACGACGGCCCGTCGATCCGCGGCGGTGACGGACCCCACGAGGTCGTGTTCGGGGGCCAGCACCATGAACGTGGCCCCCCACAGCGTGTCGGGGCGGGTCGTGAAGACGGGGATCGCGTCGCCGCCTTCGGTACGAAAGACGACCTCTGCGCCTTCTGATCGACCGATCCAGTTGGTCTGCATGGCCCGGATCGGCTCCGGCCAGTCGATCCCCTCGAACGAGAGCAGTTCGTCGGCGTACTTCGTGATGGCGAAGAACCACTGCTCCATGAGCCTCTGGATCACCGGCTGCCCCACCCGTTCGTCCTTGCCGTCGATCACCTGCTCGTTGGCCAGGACGGTCTGGAGCGTGGGCGACCAGTTGAGGAGCGCTTCGCCCCGGTAGGCGAGACCCGCCTCGAGGAAGCGGGCGAAGAACCACTGCGACCAGCGGTAGTAGGCCGGGTCGCACGAGACCATCTCCCGCTCCCAGTCGAACATGCACCCCATCGATCGGATCTGGCTGCGCATGCGCTCGATGTTGGCCCAGGTCCACTCGGCCGGGTGGACGTTGCGCTGGACGGCGGCGTTCTCGGCCGGGAGTCCGAAGGCATCGAAGCCCATGGGAAAGAGGACGTTGAAGCCCTGCATCCGCTTGAACCGGGCCCGGGCGTCCGAGGGGGTCATGGCGTACCAGTGACCGATGTGGATGTCCCCCGACGGATAGGGCAACATCGTGACGGCGTAGTGCTTCGGCTGCGACCAGTCCACCGAGGCCCGGTAGAGGCCGTCGGCCTCCCATCTCTCCTGCCAGTGGCGTTCGATGGTCCCGGGGTCGTAGGTCGTCACAGAGGTCCTGTCGGGGCGAAGGCCGGAGGGTACCAGCGGCTCGGATCGAGCCCAGCCGCTTTTCCCCCCGCCGTTGTCCGCCACAGCAGGACTTTCGAGGGGGGAAAACCGTCCTGCCTAGTACTCCGTGGCGTTGAAGAACCAGCGGGCGATGTCGAGTTGGGGCAGGGCTCGACCGCCCATCCACAGGCTCATGATCTTCGAGTCCCGCCAGTGCTTCTCCACGTCGCTCTCCCGGGCGTACCCGTAGGCACCCATGAGGTCCATGACCTGGTTGGCGACCGCCGTCATCTGATCGGACACGAACAGCTTCGTGACGCGGGTCTTGGCCAGCATCTCTGGCGTCGTCCGCGGGCCGTAGATCTCCGGTTGTCCCAGCATGCGGGCCTTGAGGTACGTCTCGGCCCGGCTCACCTCGATGGCGGTCACGATGTCCGCAAGGGTGGCGGCGATGATCGAGTGCTCCTTGAGGGGCTTGCCGGCCACGTTGCGGGTGTCGCACCAGTCCTTGAGGAGTTCATAGAGGTTCTTCATGACCCCGATGCACTGGGCGGCCGTGCCCACGTTGCCCGACGTGACCATGGCCCGGGCCCGCTCGGCGTCCTTGCCCGGGCCGTGCGCCCTGAACTCGTAGGGAACCCGCACGTCGGTGAACCAGATGTCGCTGTTGCGGTCCCCGTTCATCCCGGCCTTGCGGTACGGGCGCCCCTGCTCGACACCGGGGGTGTCGGCGGGGATGTAGATGATCGCCACCCCTTCGTCGCCGGCGGCGGGGTCGGTCGTGCAGATCGTGCAGAAGACGTCCCCGAGGCCCCCGGAATTGGTCGGCCACAGCTTGTGACCGTTGACGACCCACTCGTCGCCGTCGAGGCGGGCCCGGGTGCGTATGTAGCGGCCGTGGGTGCCGTCGATGTTCTCGATGTCGGAGCCCGAGTGTGGCTCGGACAGCGCCACCGACCCGACGTACCAGCGCTCGGGGTCGAGGAACCGCGGTGTGAAGTACTCCATGAGGTGGCGGTTCTCGCTTGGGGGGAACACGGGGGTCATCGCCCACGTCGAGCAACTGGCGGCGGTGGCCAGGCCCGAGTCGGCCCGGGAGATCTCCTCGAGGAGGAGGCACGACGTGATGGCATCGATGCCCAGTCCGCCGTACTCCTCCGGCCAGTTGGCGTGCTGGTAGCCCAGGTCGACACACAGCGACGTGAGGAGTGGGTTGACGATGTCGTGGGTCTCCCAGTCCTCGTCGATCTGCTGTCGAACCGGGATCACCTCGCGGTCGGCCCACCCGCGCACCGCCTCCACGAGCGCCCATGACTCGTCTGGCACCCACTCGCGGGGCAGCGAGAAGCTGTCAACGTTCGGCATCGGGAACCACCCTACTTGCGGGGCGTCGACCGAAATCGACCGCCGCCACCAACTCCGGGGGCACGGCGGCCACCAGCTCGCCGTCGGGGGCGGCTCCCAGGGCGTCGTTCACCGTCGAGAACGCCAGCCGGAGGGCGATGTACGCCGTCATCCCCACGATTTCCCGCTCGGAGAACCCGGCGGCCCGCAAGCGGTCGATGTCGGCCTGGGTGGTGGCGTTGGGATCGGCGGCCACCTTGCCCGCCCACGCCGCCAACTCCATCTCCCGTTGGTCGAGCGAGGTCGGGGCGTCGCCACGTGCCAGGGCGACGGCGGTGGTGACGTCGGCGGCGGAACTCAGTCGGTTGCCCCAGGCGAGGGTGCAGTAGCTGTCGCCCAGCGCCCGGGCGGTGGCGGTGACCAGGATGCCCTTGTCGCGGAATGAGATGCCGCCGACGGCCGCCGCCTCGTCCATCGCTGCGAACACCCCGCCGAGTACCGCGGGAGCCCACGCCCACGTTCGCGTGGAGTTCATGACGTACCCGACGTCCTCGAGATCGTCCTCGTAGAGCGCTTGGCGCTCAGCTGATGGCTCCGGCTCGGCCAGGAACATGCGGTCTCCTCCGCGGCCAGTATGCCACGACCAGCGCCCGGCAGATCACCTGCCCCACCACCGGATCCGAACCCGGCTTGGGGTCGTTCGATCGCGACATGCTCGACCGGGCGAGCCCAGACGAGAGGAACCGCCGGACGCCTAGGGTTGGCGGGGACCGGGAGTGACCACATGACCCAACTCCATCTCGCCGCCGAACTCGGGGACGCCTGCGGACCCGAGCCCGGGTTCCTGTGTGAACTCCTCTTCGACGCCACCGGCAGCGAACGCGTGGCCGAGGTCGGGGAGTTCCTCGTCCGACCGGTAAAGGTGGTCCTCATCCTGGTGGTGGCATGGCTCCTCACCCGGGTCCTCCATCGCCTCGTCGATCGCACCGTCGAACGGCTCATCGCGTCGCAGCAGCAGGTGGCCGCCCAGGAGGTGGCCGATCCCACCGACGAGTCACCGGGCCGCCTGGCGTCCTTGCGTGCGCTGGCCGAACGACGCGCGGCCCACGATGCCGTTCGCGGCGAGCGCGGCCGCCAGCGGGCTGAGACACTGGGCGCGGTGCTGCGCAGCGGCGCCTCGCTGGTCATCTTCACACTTGCCGCCCTCATGGCGCTGGGCGAGTTCAACATCAACCTGGGACCGCTCATTGCCAGCGCCGGGGTGGTCGGGGTTGCCATCGGGTTCGGGGCCCAGAGCCTCGTGCGCGACTTCCTGTCCGGCATCTTCATGCTCGTCGAGGACCAGTACGGCGTCGGCGACATCGTCGACGTGGGCGACGCCGCCGGCGTCGTGGAAGAGGTGAAGCTGCGGACCACCAAGATCCGCGACATCAACGGCACCCTGTGGCACGTCCCCAACGGTGAGATCCGACGCGTCGCCAACAAGTCGCAGGAATGGGCCCGGGCCGTCCTCGACGTCGAGGTGGGCTATGCCACCGACATCCCACATGCGCAGGCGGTGATCAAGCGAGTCGCCGACTCGGTGTGGCACGACGCCCTCGAGCATGCCACGGTGCTGGAGGAGCCCGAGGTGTGGGGCGTGCAGGACTTCGGGGCGAGCTCGATCGCCATCCGCCTCGTGCTCAAGGTGGAACCCGCCGAGCAGTGGGCCGTCGAACGCGAGGTCCGACAGCGCCTCAAGGTCGCGTTCGACGAGGAGGGCATCGAGATTCCGTTCCCCCAACGTACGATCTGGGTGCATGGCATCGAGGGCGCGGTGCCCCCACGCGACCCCGAGGACAACTGACGGCCTCAGGCCGGCCGGAGCACGAGCGGGATCTCCCGGACCCCCCGGAACACCAGGCTGGGTGTCCGCTCCAGGTGATCGGACGCCACTTCGAACGCTGACACCCGCTCGGCCAGGACACGAAAGGCCACGTCGAGTTCCACCTTGGCGAGCGGAGCCCCGACGCAGTAGTGGACGCCGCCCCCGAACGAGACATGGGGGTTGGGGTTTCGTTCGAGGTCGAGATGGGCGGGGCTGGCGAACACCTCTTCGTCGTGGTTGGCCGCCCCCAAGAGGAGCCCGACCTTCGAACCCTGCGACAGCACGGTCCCCTCCCAGTCGAGGTCCTCGAGCACCCACCGTTCGAACATCTGGAGCGGGGTGTCATGACGAAGCAGTTCGTCGACGCCCGTGGCGAGGATGCCCGGGTAGCGACGGAGTGCCGCGTACTGGTCGGGGTGGGTCGCCAGGGACAGCAGCCCGTTGCCGATCGCCTGGACGGTCGCCTCGTGACCGGCGTTGAGGGCCAGGATGCACGTGGCCACGAGCTCCCGGTCGGTCAGGTGGTCACCGTCCACGACGGCCTCGATGAGGGCGGTGACGAGGTCATCGCGTGGCGATCGTCGATGGTGGGCGATGAGATCCTCGCAGTAGGCGACGAACTCGATCGTCGCCGCCTCGGCGTCGTCCCCCTCCTCGGGCGTGCATCCTAGGTCGAAGACGCGGACGATCCGATGGGACCAGGCCACGAGCATCTCCTGGTCGCCGGCGGGGATCCCGAGAAGCTCGGCGATCATCGTGAGCGGAATCGGGGTGGCGTACTCGGCGATCGCCCGCATCTCTCCCCGCTCGAGGGCGGCGTCGATCGCCGCCTCGGCCGTGGCGACCATCCGATCCCGGTAGCTCTGCGAGGCTCGCCTGGAGAACGCCCATTGGACGAGCCGGCGAACCCGGGTGTGGGCGGGGGGTTCGAGGTCGATGAACGAGTCCCTGATGTACGCCGTCCACGTCGGCCATTGGGGTGGGTAGATGCGGTCGTAGACGTCGCGGTCGATGCGCTCCGGGGGCACCGCGCCGCGGGCGTCACGGCCGAACCGACGATCCTTGAGGATCCCCGCCACGTCGGCGTAGCGGGAGAAGAACGTCACCCCCCAGTGCTCGTCGATGAACGGCTCAGCCGCACGGAGTCGGGTGTAGGTCGGGTAGGGGTCCTCGACGAAGTCCGGGGCGTAGGCATCGAACACCCGACCCACGCTAGACCACGAGCGTCGGAAGGGTCCTGGGATCTACGCCCGAAGTGCTGCTTCGAGGGCGATCGTGATCATCTCGTCGAGGGACCGCTCGCGCTCTTCCACCGCAAGTTCCACGTCCGAGCCGAGGACATCCGACACGGTCATGATGGCGGCGGCTCGGGCGCCATGGGCGGCGGCGGCCCCGAAGATCCCGGCCGCCTCCATCTCGACTGCCAGCACCCCCATTGAGCGGGCCGTGTCGAAGAACCCGAGATCGGGGCGGTAGAAAAGGTCGGAGCTGAGGACGCCACCGACCCTGACCGAGTCACCCCGCTCCGCGGCCACGTCGGCGAGCGCCCTGGTCAGGCCGAAGTCGGCGAGAGCGGCGAAGTCGTATCCGTCGAACCGGATGCGGTTGACGTTCGAGTCGGTGCTGGCCCCACTGGCGATGACAATGTCACGGAGCCCCAGGTCGGGCGCGATCCCCCCGCACGACCCGATCCGGATCAGTACGTCCACCTCGTATTGCGTAATGAGTTCGGTGACGTAGATCGATGCCGACGGAATGCCCATCCCGGTTCCCATAACCGAGACGGGTGTACCGCGGTACGTACCCGTGTACCCCTCCATGTTGCGAACGGCGGTGACGAGCCGGGCATCGGAGAGGTGGTTCTCGGCCACGTACCGAGCCCGGAGGGGATCGCCGGGGAGGAGACAGACGGGGGCGAAGTCGCCCTTCTCGGCGGAGATGTGGGGGGTCATGGGGGTTCCTCCTGGCTGGAATCTGGGTCGGGTCACGGCCACGCCATCGCGGCCACCACCGTCACTCCTTGATCCAGATCCTGCCATCGGCGGCAGGCATCCGGAGTCGCCTCGTGGCGAAGAGAAGGACGACGAGCACGGCAATGTACGGCGTCACCTGGGGTAGTTGGTTGGGAACCCGGTCGGCGGTGAGGTAGTACCACCCGATGAGAGCACCGGTCGCAGCCATCCCTGCCGCCGACTGCCAGCGCCGTCGGTACGCCGCTCGCAGGGCGAAGAGCCCGACCGCGATCGTCACGAGGAGCAGGAGGGCGTGGGGGGCGTTGGGGTCCCGCAATCGGAGTGTCTCGGCGAAACCGAACACGAGGGCGCCGGCCGCCGTTCCCCCGGGCCGCCAGTTGCCGAAGATCATCGTCGCCAGGCCGATGAAGCCCTTGCCTCCGGTCTGGGCCTCCTTGTAGAGGCCGGAGAGTTGGATCGACAGGAATCCTCCGCCGAACCCGGCCAGGGCTCCCGAGATGACCACCCCGTAGTACTTGTACTTGTAGACGTTGACACCCAGCGAGTCCGCGGCGTCGGGATCCTCACCACACGACCGCAGTCGGAGCCCGAAGCTCGTCTTCCACAGCACCCACGCCGAGGCAGGTATGACCGCGATCCCGATGAGGGTGAGCCACGACATCTGGAACACGAGGCCCCGGGCGATCCCGGCGGCATGGCTCACGAGGAACCAGTTCAGCCGTTCCAGCCACCCTAGGAGGTCGGGGCTGTTCCACCCGAAGAGGTCGCCGCCCGCCAGGATGGGCCAATCGAAGGTCGACACGCCGGTGAGGGTTGGGGACTGGGTGATCGATCCGCCGTAGGCCGGGAAGATGAGGTCGGAGAGGTACCGGGCGATCCCGGGCGACATGACGAGGATGGCCGTCCCGGCGATGATGTGATCGACCGAGAAGGTCACCGTGGCCAGCGCCATGAGGAGCCCACCGAGCAGTCCGGCCAGGACGGCGAAGAGCATCCCGATCCAGGGGTTCCCGGTCAGGATCGTTCCCCACGCCCCGAACCAGGTGCCGAGGACGAGGAAGCCCTCCAGGCCGATGTTGACCACGCCGGATCGCTCCGAGAACATACCGCCCAGGCCGGCCATGAGGATGGGGATCGACCAGGCCACCGCGATCTTCCATGTGCCCGAGGACGCCAGGTCGGTGGTCGGGATCCGGGCGAACTGCTCCGTGAAGGCCAGGAGGAGGACGCCGCCCAGGCCGAGGAGGACGAGGTTCACCTTGGGTGCCCGAAGGACGCGCACCCAGCTTCGGGTGAGCGACGGCAGCCGGTCGTTGGAGGCGGCGGGGTGGGTCATTCGACGTCCCCCAGTGCGGCAGCCGCCGCCTTGGCGTCCTCGACCCGCTTGTACTTCTCGGCGATCGAGTAGGCCACGACCACCGACAGGATGATGACACCCTGGATGATGGCCACGATCTCGCGAGGGGCATCGCCGCGCACTTCGAGGATCCCGGACGCCCGGGACAGCCAGCCGAAGAGGAGCGCCCCGACGGCGATGCCGGCCGCGTGGTTGCGGCCGATGAGGGCGACGGCGATCCCGCCGAACCCGAGGCCCTGGGTGAAGCGGAGGCTGTAGGTGTGGGTGTTCCCGAGGAGCTCCGGCAGGCCGACCAGCCCGGCGACGAGGCCCGACAGCACCATGGCCATGACAACGGTCCGCTTGGGATCGACGCCACTGACCTCCGCCGCCGAGGGGTTGTACCCCGTGGCCCGCAGGTCGAATCCGAGTCGGGTGCGATTGATGAGGAAGTGGTACGCGACGCCCACCACGATCGCCACGAGCACGAACCCCCACAGGTCCGACCGGGTGCCCCCACCGACGAGCGGGTTGAGATCGGGGAACCACCCGGACTCGGGGATCGCCTTGAGCGCGGTGTCGAGGCTGGTGTCGTCCGGGGCGTCCCAGATCCCGAGGAGGTAGGAGACGAGGCCACCGACGGCGATGGCGTTGAGCATGATCGTGCTGATCACCTCATGGACGCCGCGGGTGACCTTCATGTAGCCCGAAAGCCCCGCCCACACCGCTCCGACGAGCATGGCCACCACGATGATGGTGAGGACGTGGAGCACGGGAGGCAGGTTGATCTGACTCCCCACCTGGGCGGCGATGAATGCCGCCAGGATGTACTGGCCCTCCACCCCGATGTTGAAGAGGTTCATTCGAAACCCGATGGCCACCGCGATCGCGGACAGGTAGAGCGGGGTCGACCAGTTGATCGTCTCGACCAACGTGTTGAGGCGGGTCCCGTACTCGTAGACGTTCCCGAACGCCGTGAAGGGGTCGGCGCCCGACACGGCCAGGACGACGGCCGAGACGACGAGGGCGAAGACGATCGCCGCGATGGGTGGCGCCAGCACCAGCAGCCGCTGCTTCACCGCGTGGCCTCCTTGGCCCCGGTCATGTAGGCGCCGAGGTCGCGGGGGGTGACCTCGGCCGGGTCGAGGTCGGCGACGAGCTGTCCCCGCAACCTGACGTGGAGCCGGTCGGAGAGGCCGATGAGCTCCTCGAGGTCGGCCGAGATGAGGATGATCCCTCTCCCTGCCTTGCGGGCACTCCGCAGCTCGTCCCACACCGCGGCCTGGGCACCGACGTCGATGCCCCGGGTCGGGTGGGCTGCCACGAGGAGCATGCTCTCGGCGGCCAGCTCCCGTCCCACGATGAGCTTCTGCTGGTTCCCCCCGGACAACGCATGGGCGGGCACATCGACGCTCGGGGTTCGGACGTCGAAGCGCTCCACCACCCCGGCCGAGAACCGGCGGGCGGCCTTGGGGTCGATCCACCACCCGTTGCGCACGAACGGTTCCTTGGTCTGGTGCCCCAGCATGACGTTCTCCCACACGGGGGATGCCAGCAGGAGCCCGCGCCGATGGCGATCCTCGGGGATGTAGCCGATGCCGCCTTCCCGGCGGGATCGAACCGACCACCTCGTGATCTCGTCCGACCCGAGGACGATCGTGCCTGCACTCGGCGCCCGCACCCCGAGGATGGTCTCGATCAGTTCGGACTGTCCGTTCCCCTCGACACCGGCGATCCCGACGATCTCGCCGGCGTGGACGGTCAGGTCGATGTCATGGAGGGCAACCTCGGTCTCGCTGCCCTCGACGTGGAGGGCAGCGACCTCGAGGACGACCTGGTCGGTGACCGTCGAGGAGCTCGTTGCCGGGGTCGGGAGGTCGGCTCCCACCATGAGCTCGGCCAGGTCGTGGGCGGTGACGTCGGCGGGCTTCACCGTGGCGACGGTCCGTCCTCGCCGAAGCACAGTGATCGTGTCGGCGATTTCGAGGACCTCGTCGAGCTTGTGGTCGATGAAGATGATCGTGTGACCCTCGGACTTCAGCTCCCGCATATTGCGGAAGAGCTCCTCCACCTCCTGGGGAACGAGCACCGCCGTCGGCTCGTCGAGGATGAGGATCTTGGCCCCCCGGAACAGGACCTTGATGATCTCGACCCGCTGGCGTTCGCCGACCTCGAGGTGCTCGACGAGCTCGTTGGGGTCGGTCTCCATCCCGTACTCCCGGCCCACCTCGGCGATGTGGCGCTCCGCCTCCCCGAAGTCGATGACGCCACGCATGACGGGCTCGGCACCGAGGATGACGTTCTCCAGCACGGTGAAGTTGTCGGCCAGCATGAAGTGCTGGTGGACCATGCCGATCCCGGCCGCGATGGCATCCGTTGGTGAGTCGAAACTCACCTCTCGACCCTCAACGACCATGCGGCCCTCGTCGGCCTTCTGCATGCCGTAGAGGATCTTCATGAGCGTCGACTTGCCGGCCCCGTTCTCGCCGCACAATGCGTGGATCTCGCCCTGCTCGACGCGCAGATCAACCCTGTCGTTGGCGATGACGCCGGGGAACCGTTTCGTCACGCCTTCCAGCAGCACGGCGGGCTCGGTCACCGACAGGACTCCTCGATCTCGACAAAACGGAAGCGGGACCGGACATTAGCCCGGTCCCGCTTCGGTTGGTGTGTTGTCGGTTCGTTGCGAGGGCTACGGCGCCGTGGGAACGACGATCGCGCCGCTCACGATCTGGTCCTTGAACTCGTCGAGCTGATCGGCGATGTCGTCGACGTATCCGCCGGTGGTGGAGTAGCCGACACCGTCGGTCGAAAGGTCGAAGATGACCACCCCGCCCGAGAACATGCCGTCGACCTGGGTCTTGATCGTGTTGTACACGGACACGTCGACCCGCTTGAGCATCGAGGTCAGGATGTGCGGCTTCTGGTCATCGCTGGCGGTGAGGATCTGGTCGGAGTCGACTCCGATCGCCCACACGTGGGTCCCGTTGGCAGCCGTGTACTCGACGGCGGCCGCGAAGAGCCCGCCGCCGGACCCGCCCGCTGCGTGGTACACGACATCCGCGCCCTGCTCGTACATGGACTGGCCCACGACCTTGCCGGCGGCAGGATCGTTGAACCCGTCGAAGTTCGGGGGCTCGGTGAGGTACTGGGAGATGATCTCGATGTCTGGGTTGACGGCCTTGGCGCCGGCGATGTACCCCGCCTCGAACTTCTTGATGAGGTCAATGCTGACACCACCGATGAAGCCGATGACCCCTGATTCGCTCTTGAGTGCCGCGGCAGCACCAACGAGGAACGAGCCCTGCTCTTCGGCGAAGAGGAGGCTGGCCACGTTCGGATACTCCGCAGGGTCGACGAACCCGTCGACGATCGCGAAGTTGACGTCGGGGTTGGCGGTGGCCGCAGCCTGCATCGGAACATCGAAGAGGAAGCCGATCCCGAAGACGAGTTCGTTGCCCTCGGCCTGCAGGTTGAGCAGTTCTTCACGGTTGGAACCGTCGTCGTTGGCCGAGGCTTCGGACGTCGCGACGCCCAGTTCGTCTGCCGCCAAGTCGAGGCCGCGGGCCGCCGAGTCGTTGAACGACTGGTCGCCACGACCTCCGATGTCGAACACAAGGCCGATGTTGGCGGTGGGTCCGGCCGGAGCCTCGGTCTCGGTGGGCTCGGTGTCGCTCGCACACGCGGCAACGACAAGGGCGAACACAGCCAAGATCGCAAGGAAGCGATGCAAGCGCATGTAGGGAACCTCCAAATTGGGTGTTGATGGCGTCCCGACGGATGCCGTGGGGCGCTCAGAACACAATAGCCCGATGGCTGGTGCATATGCACTGTCGGCCGAGGATTGGCGCGCGGTCGTCGGTGACATCGTGGTCAGTGGGCCGACGGGATGACCGAGCACGGAAGGGAGTATCGGGCACCGAACAGGATCCGCAACACTCCGGATGACAACACATGCGAAACTCATCGAGGGTGTCCTCACCGAGCCCGCGTCGGGTCCGTACGATTGGCGACATGAAGCGGGTGCTCATCGTCGACGACGAACCCATGGTCAGGGAGGTCCTCGCCACCTACCTCGGCCGAGAGGGCTTCGAGGCGGTCGAGGCCGGGGACGCCCACTCGGCCCGCTCGCTCGTCCCTGAAGCGGACCTCGTGGTGCTCGACGTCATGCTCCCGGGGTCGAGCGGACTCGATCTCCTGCGCGAGATCCAGGGCTCGGTGCCCGTCATCATGCTCACCGCCCTCACCGAAGAGACCGATCGGGTCCTCGGACTCGAACTAGGTGCCGACGACTACGTGACAAAGCCGTTCTCGCCGCGGGAGGTCGTGGCCAGGGTGAAGTCGGTCCTCAGGCGATCCGCCCGGGTCGCCACAGCTTCGGACCCGGTCGAGGTCGGTGACCTGCGGCTCGACCCGGCGAGCCGCAGGGCCGCCATCGGCGAGCGGCCGATCGACCTCACCGCCAAGGAGTTCGACCTCCTGCGGTTCCTGGCAGCGGCCCCGGGGCAGGTGTTCAGCCGCGCCCAACTCCTGGAGCATGTGTGGGATTCCTCCCCGGAGTGGCAGGACCCGGCCACGGTCACCGTGCACATCGGGCGCCTCCGATCCAAGATCGAGGACGATCCCACCCATCCGACCCGACTCCACACCGTGTGGGGTGTCGGCTACAAGCTGGAACCATGGCCCGCCTGACGATCCTCCTCGTTGCCGCGCTCGTCGGCGGACTCCTGTTCGTCGAGGTCACGATGCGACCGACGCCGGCGGAACGGGTGACGTTCGCGACGATCTTCGGGGCCTTGGCGCTGCTCGCCCTGCTCACGACCCCACTGCTCCTGCGGCTCGCCCGGTCCTCGCGGCGGTTCCGGGACGCCCTTACCGTGGCCGCCTCCACGACGGTCGTGGTCGGGGTGGCGGTCGTGGCCGTGGCCGCCGCCGGGATGTTCCTCTCCGATCACGACCTCCGCCTCACCCTCGTCTCACTCGCCACCGGCACCCTCGTGGCCATAGCCCAGCTGTGGGCATTGTCGGCGGCGCTCTCGTCCGACCTCGAACAGGTGGAGGGAACCGTCGCCCGGCTGGCCGGCGGCGACCTCGCAGCCCGTACGTCGATCAACCGGGGAGACGAGCTGGGACGCCTGGCCGACTCCGTCGACGAGCTGGCCGACCGGCTCCAGCAACTGGAGGCCGAACGGGACGCCAACCACCTGGCCCGGACCGAACTGCTGGCCAACGTGGGCCACGATCTGCGGACCCCATTGGCCGCCATGCAGGTGGCCGTGGAGGCCCTGCAGGACGGAATGGCCCGGGACCCGGCGGCATACCTGGCAGCCGTCGGCCGCGACATCGAGCACCTGTCGCTCCTGGTCGACGACCTCTTCCTCATCTCCCAACTCGACAGCCGTTCGGTGGGGTTCGACCTCACCGGCATGGACCTGTCGGAGTCGGCCGACGAGACGGTGGAGGCGCTCCGGCCGGTCGCCGACGCCAGGAGCGTGCACCTCGAGCTCGATGTCCTCGGGAGTACCCCCTGCGCGGCCGACCCGGCGGCGGTCGGCCGGGTCCTGCGCAACGTGGTGGGCAACGCCATTCGCCACGCCGACGTGGAAGTGCGCATTCACGTCCGGGAGCACAACGGGGGGGCGGCGGTGATCATTCGTGACGACGGACCCGGGTTCCCCGACGGCCTGGCTCCGTTCGAGCGGTTCACGCGGGGCGATGAGGCCCGCGCCCGTGACGGCGCAGGCGCCGGGCTGGGGTTGGCGATCGCCCACCGGATCACCACGGCTCTCGACGGTGAGCTCTCGATTCTCGACGGCCCCGGGGGCGCCGTCCGTCTCTGGCTGCCCGGGCCGGTCGGGTAACCCGCCAACTCGCACCTCGTACCTCGTACCTCTCTCCCCTCGTACCTCTCCCCCCCTCTCTCCTTCTAGGCTCCTCGACGATGCCCTCCCAACCCTTGGCCCGGCTCTGGCGGTACGCCGCGCATCACCGCCCGGCCATCGCCCGCGCGTCGACGTGGTCGGTCCTGAACAAGACCTTCGACCTCGCCCCACCG
>JBFKVA010000034.1:0-23142 GCA_041635475.1 Acidimicrobiia bacterium
CGGCCGTGCAGGTGTTCGCCGGCCTCGACACCGACCTCGGCAGCTTCTCGCTCCCCACCTATGTCCCGGTCATCGACGGGGACCGCCAGGTGCTCATCGGATCCGTCCCGTTCCCCGGCACCATGTGGACCACGCTCTTCGGGGTCCTCCTCGACTGGATACCGAAACTCGTGTGGGTCGTCGGCGGCCTGTGGGCAATCATGAAGCTCAGACGGAGGGAAGGGGCCACCCGGTTCGGGTGGATTGCGGCCATCGTCGTCGTGCCGGTCCTCGGCCTGGCGACGTGGACACTCGTCGCCCACCAGGCGTCGCTGGCCCGGCGGCTCCTCCTCGTCTTCGGGACGAGCGGGGCATGGCTCGCCGCCCTCGTGGCGGCCCTCGTCGCCGGTGGGCTCGTGTGAGCACGCCCGACGAGCCCGGGACCCCCGAGTCCCCGGCTCGACGCGAGGCGATCCGCAAGATCGGCCTGGGCGGGGCGATTCTGCTCGGCGGGGCGGCCGGCGGCATCGGCGCCCGCGGGATCGGACTCGCCCACGAGGGCTCCGCCCCCGCCGAGAGCGGGCACCCCGGTGGCCTCCTCTCGGCCGGGACGCTTCCCGGCCAACTCATCGACGTCTACGGCGGAGCGTTCGATCCGCCGCAGTCACTGGGGGCCGAGGACCTGCAAGGGCGAGCCACGCCGCCCCCGTACGACCCCGATGCACCGCGGGTTCGCGAGATCGAGATGCAGGTGACGGCCGAACGGGTCGAGATCGCCCACGACCTCGCCTACGAGGCATGGCTCTACAACGGAACCGCACCCGGGCCCACGTTGCGGGCCAACGAAGGTGATCTCCTCCGCATCAACTTCCGCAACCTCACGTCCAACAACCACAACCTCCACTTCCACGGGCGTCACTCGGTGGTCCACGACGGATGGGAACCCATCCCTCCCGGGGGCGAGGTCACCTACCAGATCGCGGCCGGCCCGGCCGGGTTCCACCCCTACCACTGCCACGTGGCACCCATCGGTCACCACATCGGCAAGGGCCTGTACGGGATGCTCATCGTGGATCCCCCCGGCGGTAGGCCGCCTGCCCACGAGTTCACGCTGACGCTCTCGTCGTGGGATCCGACCGAGTCCGGACGACCCCAGGTCTTCACCTGGAACGGCATCGCCGGCGGCTACGGGAAGTTCCCCCTGAGGGTCCCGGCCGGGGAGCCGGTTCGCCTCTACGTCCTCAACATGGTCGAAGGAGAGGCCCTGGCCAGCTTCCACGTCCACGCCGAGACATTCGACGTGTACCCCTCCGGCACGTCGCTCACGCCCACCTACCACACGGACACGATCTCCCTCACCCAAACGGAGCGGGCGGTTCTCGAACTCTCCTTCCCCGAGCGCGGCCGGTACATGTTCCACCCGCACCAATCGTGGATGGTCGAACGGGGAGCCATGGGCTGGTTCACTGCGGTCTGAACCGGGTCAAGGACCGCGGATCTCCTACGCTCTCCTCGATGTCGCTCCCGCAACCACCGACGGCCAGGGTCGAACCCGTCGAGATCACCCAACTCGGACGAACACGCGTCGATCCCTACCGGTGGATGAAGGACCCCAACTGGCAGGAGGCCCTCCGGGACCCGGCCCGGCTCGACCCGGTGGTCCGGGCCCACCTCGAAGCCGAGCGGGCCTACGCAGACGCCTTCCTCACCTCCACGACCGGTGACCTGCCCGACCGGCTCTTCGCGGAGCTCGTGGGCCGCCTCCAGCCCGACGAGAGCACCGTGCCCGCCCCCGACGGACCCTGGGAGTACCACCGGCGGTACCGGGACGGGGGAGAACACCCCCTCGTCTGTCGACGCCCCCGAGGCGGGGGGGAGGAGGTGATCCTGCTCGACGGGGACGAGCGCGCCCGCGGGAAGGCGTTCTACCAGCTGGGTTCCGCATCCCACTCGCCGGACCATCTCCACCTCGTCGTGACCGAGGACGAAACCGGGAACGAGGACGAGAAGCTGAGGGTCCTCAACCTCGCCGACGGCGCCTGGCTGCCCGAGGTGATCGGCTCCCTCTACTCGGCCCCGGTGTGGATCACACCCACCCGGCTGCTCTACGTCGAGCGGGATGACGCCTTCCGGCCTCGCCGGGTGAAGATCCACACCCTAGGCGATGACCCATCGCTCGACCCGGTCGTGTACGACGAACCGGACCCGGGCTTCTTCACGTCGGTCGGGAGGGCGTTCTCGGGCGAGTACGTGTTCATCGTCGGCAAGAACCACGACACGAGCGAGTTGCGGTTCGCCCGCACCGACGACCCGGATGTCACCTTCACCCTCATCGCACCCCGCGAGACCGGCGTGGAGTACTACGCCACCCACCTCGCCGACCACTTCCTCATTCGCACCAACCGGGACGCCCTGGACTTCCGGATCGTCCAGGCCCCAGTCTCCGATCCCTCGATCGAGCACTGGACCGACGTCGTGCCCCATCGTCCCGGCGTCCTCATCGACGGGCACATCGCCTTCAGTGGACACCACGTGCGCCTCGAACTCGAGAACGCTCTTCCCCGTATCGTCATCCGCGATGTCGCCGACGGATCCGAACGAGAACTCTCGTTCGACGAGGAGGCCTACTCCCTGGGCCTCGTTCCCGGCTACGAACAGGACACGACCACGCTGCGGTACACCTACTCGTCGATGTCGACGCCCCAACGCACGTTCGACCTCGACCTCACCACCGGCGAGCGGACCCTGCGCAAGGAGCAGGTCATCCCCTCGGGCCACGACCCCTCGGCCTATGTCATCCACCGGACCGAGGCAACGTCCCACGACGGAGAGCGGGTTCCCGTCACCACCCTGCGCCACCGCGACACGCCGGTCGACGGAAGCGCCCCGGCAGTCCTCTACGCCTACGGGGCGTACGGATCCTCGGTGCCCGCATCGTTCTCACCCCACCGATTCAGCGTCGTGGACCGGGGGTTCGTATACGCCATCGCCCACGTCCGGGGCGGCAATGACAAGGGGTACGCCTGGTACACGGGAGGCAACCGGCACAACAGGCCCAATACCCACCATGACTTCGTCGCCGCGGCCGAGCACCTCGTCGCCGCCGGCTACAGCGCCCGGGGCCGGATCGCCTGTCACGGACGCAGTGCCGGAGGCCTCCTCGTGGGGGCGGTCGCCAACATGCGTCCCGACCTGTGGGGGGTGGTCCTGGCCGATGTGCCGTTCGTCGACCCCCTCAACACGATGTCGGACGACACCCTCCCCCTCACGCCTCCGGAGTGGCCGCTGTGGGGAAACCCGCTCGAGGACGAAGCTGACTACGACACCATCGCCGCCTACTCGCCGTATGACACCATTCCGTCGACCTCCATGCCTCCCATGTTCGTCACCGCCGGGGTTTCGGACCCGCGGGTGACGTATTGGGAAGCCGCCAAGTGGGTGGCCCGGGTGCGGGCGACGATGACCAACGATGCCCCGGTGCTCTTCCACGTGAATGTCGACGCCGGCCACTTCGGGGACGCCGGTCGTTTCGGCCACCTCAAGGAGGACGCCGCCCGGATCGCGTTCACCCTGTGGGTGATGGGGAGGAGCGGGGACGACGGGCTGAGGACGGAGGACCGACAGGGGGTTGGGACGTGAGGGGCGACGGGCTCCCGATCCGCTAGGTCTTGGCGATGCGGCGTAGCAACTCCACGTGGGTCCGCAGGTCGAAGCCACTGTCGAGGAGGAACCTGAGGGTCAAGCCGTTCAGCGTCGCCAGGATGAGCTCGGCCCGCGGCGTCGCCTCCGACACCGCCAGGGTGGGGTTCCCGGCGCACAGCGCGGCCGCCAGGTAGTCGACGCGCTTTTCGTGGAAGTGACGGATCCTCGTGACGATGTCAGAGTGGTTCACCGCACCCGTCACGCCGAGCCGAAGGTAGATCATCGCCTCCGTCGGGTTGGACGTGACGAAGCCAACGAATGAGTCGATGAAGTCGTCCACGGTCGGGACACCGGAGGGCCGGGTCGCCGCCCGCCTCACGGAGTCGAGGACCACTTCCAGCACGGCGTCGTCCTTCGATCCGAAGAGGTTGTAGAAGGACCCGGGTCGGATGGCCGCCCGGTCGCAGATCGCCTGGATGGTGGCACGCTCGGGCCCGACCTCGGCCAGCAGCTCCGCGGTGGCGCCCAGGATTCGGTCTCGTGTTTCCAGGCCCGTTCGATACCTCGCCATCGTGCCCGCAACCTAGTGCCCACGGAGAATGGAGAACGAAGACACGCTCAGACGTTGAACAGGAAGTGCATGACGTCGCCATCCTCCACGACATACGCCCTCCCCTCCACCCGCATCTTCCCGGCACTGCGCACCGCGGCCTCCGAACCGAGTCCGACGAGGTCGGGGATCCGGCACACCTCGACGCGGATGAAGCCCCTCTGGAAGTCCGTGTGAATGGCGCCGGCGGCCTCAGGCGCGGTGGCGCCGGACCGCACCGTCCAGGCCCTCACCTGCTTGGGACCGACCGTGAAGAACGTGCGCAGGCCGAGCAGCTCGTACGTCGCCCGAGCAAGGACATGGAGCCCCGGCTCCTCCAGGCCCAGCTCCTCCAGGAACGCCGGTCGCTCCTCCGGGGGAAGCTCGGCGATCTCGGCCTCGGCTGCGGCGCAGATGACCACGACCCCCGATCCGTCCTTCTCGGCCCGGTCCCGCACCCGGTCGACGAACTCGTTGCCGGCCAGGCCGTCCTCGTCCACGTTGCACACGTAGAGCACGGGCTTCGCAGACAGCAACTGGAGTTCCCGCAGCGAGACGAGTTCCTCCTTCGTCCACGACTCGGTCCTGGCCGGGCGCCCGTCGGCCAGCACCGAGACGAGCTTGGCGGCAACGTCCCGGTCGAACACGGCGGACTTGTCGCCGGCCCTGGCCTGGCGCCCGAGCCGATCGACTCGCCGCTCCGCGGCCTGCAGGTCGGCGAGGACGAGTTCCAACTCGATCGTCTCGATGTCCCGGATCGGGTCGATCGATCCTTCGACGTGGGTGACGTCGTCGTCCTCGAAACACCGGATGGCCTCCAGGACGGCGTCGACATCCCGTATTCGCCCGAGGAACTGGTTGCCGAGTCCCTCGCCCACCGAGGCGCCCCGCACGAGACCCGCGATGTCAACGATCTCGATCGTTGTCGGCAGCACCTGCCTGGCATGGATCACCGACTGGAGCGCGTCGAGCCGGCTGTCGGGCACGGCGATGACGCCCACGTTGGGCTCGATGGTCGCGAACGGATAGTTGGCGGCCTCCACCCCGGCCGCGGTGAGGGCGTTGAAGAGGGTGCTCTTCCCGACGTTGGGAAGCCCGACGATTCCAGCTTGAAGCGCCACGCGATGACTCCGGAGGGGAGCGAGGAGCATAGGAGGGACGGGGCGGGTAGCCGGTCCCCCACACGTTTTCCCCCGCCGTTCGTCCGCCCCAGCCGGACAACCAACGGGGGAAAACGGATACGCTCGGGGGATGGAACGAATCGGATTCATCGGTCTGGGGATCATGGGGGCGGGCATGGCCCGCAACCTCGTCGAGAAGGGGCATGACGTCGTGGTGTGGAACCGCACGGCGAGCCGGATGGAGCCGCTGGTGGCGATCGGCGCCACCGGGGCGACGTCACCGGCCGACGTCGCTCGGCGGTGCAGGATCGTGATGTTGTGCGTTTCCGACACGCCGGACGTCGAGTCCGTGGTCGAAGGACCCGACGGGGTCCTCGAAGGTCTACAGCCCGGTGCCCTCGTCATCGACCACTCCACGATCAGTCCCTCGGCCACGACTCGCCTGGCCGGCCGCGTCGAGGCTGCGGGGGGTTCCTGGATGGACGGGCCGGTGTCGGGAGGCAGCGAAGGCGCGGCCAACGGCACCCTGAGCATCATGCTCGGTGGCGCCCCGGATGACGTGGAGCGAGCGAGGCCCTATCTCGAGGCATTCGGGACGACGATCACCCATGTCGGGCCCGTCGGTGACGGACAGAAGGTGAAGATCGTCAACCAGATGCTGTGCGTCGTCACCCAACTCGCGGTGTCGGAGGCGCTCCTGTTCGCCGATGCCGCCGGGCTCGACCTCGAGGCCACCCTGGCCGCGGTGGGCGGTGGGGCAGCCGGGTCCTGGATGCTCACACACCGCGGGCCCCAGATGATCGCCCGCGACTGGCGCCCCGGCTTCACCATCGACCTCCAGCAGAAGGACCTGCGCCTCGCCCTGGCGGCCGCCGACGAGGTCGCCACCCCCATCCCGGGCACCGCCCTTGTCTTCCAGATGTATCGGGCGCTCCAAAGCGCCGGGCTCGGCCACCTCGGCAACCACGCCCTGGTCATGGCCCTCGAACGAATGGCAGGAAACGAGATGGGGGAGGACCAGGCAGACGGCCCGGCCCATCCGCCCTTCGATCTCCGTCCTTGATCCCCCGGCCCCACCGCACCTCGTAGGTCACAGGTACCATCGAGCCACCGTCCACCGAGGATCGCCGATGTCCGGAGCACCCGTCTTCAACCAGTTCGAGCAGGCCGGCGCGACCGCCACGCCACCCGAGGTGCTCGACAGCTGGCTGGAGGAACTGCGAACCAAGGCCCCGGCCTGGGCTGGGACCCCGATCGAGCAGCGCATCGAACTCCTCGATCGCGTCATGGTCGACACCGTGGAGGCCGCCGAACCCTGGGTCCGCGACGCCTGCGCCGCCAAGGGGATCGACTTCGCCTCACCCCTCGCAGGTGAGGAATGGTGGCCCGGTCCCGTCCTCGTCGTCAGGACTGCCCGCCTGCTTCGAGACTCACTCATCTCGCTGTCCAAGGGCGGGATGCCAAAACCCAAGGGCAAGGTCACGCAACGCCCGGACGGACAGACCGTCGTGCGCGTGTTCCCGACCAATACGCTCGAGAGCGTCCTGTTTGCCGGCATGACGGGCGAGGTGTGGATGGAACCCGGCATCACCCCCGACGACCTCCCCGCCCACCAAGCAGCCGGGTACAAGGCCTGGGAAGCGCCCGAGGGTGGAGTGAGCCTGGTCCTGGGGGCCGGCAACGTGGCCTCGATCGGTCCCATGGACGTGCTCAACGAGGCCTTCGCCAAGCACCGCACGGTGATCCTCAAGATGAACCCCGTCAATGCCTACCTCGGAGCACACTTCGAGAAGGCGCTCGGGGCACTCATCGATGCCGGGATCCTCCGCATCGCCCACGGTGGTGCCGAAACCGGCGGCTACCTCTCGAACCACCCCGAGGTCGAGTTCATCCACGTCACCGGTTCCGACAAGACCTACGACGCCATCGTCTTCGGGGTCGGGGACGAAGGGGCCCGCCGCAAGGCCGCCGACGACCCGATCAACACCCGGGAGGTCACCGCGGAGCTCTCCAACGTGAGCCCGGTCATCGTCGTCCCCGGCCCATGGTCGAAGTCCGACCTGGCGTACCACGGCCGTCACATCGCCGGTTCCCTCGTGAACAACGCCGGCTTCAACTGCAACGCCACCCGCGTCATCGTCACCCATCACGACTGGAATCAGCGTGAGGACCTCATCGGCGCCGTCCGTGACGCACTCGACAAGGTCCCCGATCGCAACCCCTACTACCCGGGTGCCGTCGAGCGCTGGCAGCAGTTCATCGACGAACACCCCGACGCCCAGGTCTTCGGCGAGGTGGGCGACCGCTGCGTGCCATGGACCCTCATCGACGGCCTCTCCCACCATGCCGACGACGAGATCTGCTTCTCGGTCGAGGCCTTCAACGGTGTGACGTCGGAGGTCGCCCTCGAAGGTCCCCGCAATGTCGGGGCGTTCATCCGGGAGGCGGTGGCGTTCTGCAACACCAGGCTATGGGGCTCCCTCAACGCCACCATCCTCATCCACCCCAAGTCGTTGCGGGACCCCGAAGTCGTGCTCGCCCTCGACCAGGCCATCGCCGACCTCGAATACGGGTCCGTGGGCGTCAACGTGTGGGCAGCGCTGTCGTACGCGTTGGTGTCGACCCCGTGGGGGGCGTTTCCGGGCCACCCCCGGAATGACATCCGCTCGGGCACGGGCTTCGTCCACAACACCTACCTGTACGACCGCCCGCAGAAGTCGGTCGTCCGGGCCCCGTTCCGCGCCTTCCCCGAGCCGCTGTGGCACTCGGACCAGCAGGCGGGGCACCTCGCATCGCCCCTGCTCCTCGGCTACGAGGCCGCGCCGTCGTGGAAGGCCGTCCCCGGGATCGTGGCAGCTGCCCTCCGGGGCTGACCGCCGCTACACGCGGTCAAGGGCCGCCAGGACGTCGCCGTGCAGGTCCGCGTAGTCCTCGATGCCCACCGAGATGCGAACGAGACCGTCGGTCACGTCGAGCCGCTCCCGGGCCTCGGGATCGCATCCGGCATGGGTCATCGAGGCCGGATGCTGGGCAAGGGACTCGGTGCTGCCGAGGCTCACCGCCAGGCGGACCACCTCGAGCGCGTCCAGGAAACGGTAGGCGGCGCCCTCGTCGGCGAACCACACCGAGATCATCGAACCTGGCCCCCGGCACTGCCTGGTGAACAGGTCCCCCTCGGGCGTCCCCGACCGCAACAGCCCGAGGTACGAAAGCCTCCGGATCGACCGGTGACCGCCGATCGCCTCGACGAGGCGCCGAGCATTGTCGGCTTGCCGCTCCATCCGGAGGTGGAGCGTCTCCAGCGAGCGGGTGAGGAGCCAGGCCGTCCACGGATCGCTCATCGTTCCGAGGAACGCTCGGGTGGCTGCGACCTCGCCCACCAGATCCTCCGACCCGGTGACCACCCCGGCGATGAGATCGGAGTGGCCCCCGAGGAACTTCGTGGCCGAGTACACCACCAGGTCCGCTCCCAATGCCGCCGGGCTCTGCCACACGGGCCCGAGGAACGTGTTGTCCACGGCCAACGGGGCGTCGTGGGCATGGGCGACCCGGGACACCATCTCGATGTTGAAGAGGGCGTTGGTGGGGTTGGCCGGCGTCTCGAGGAAGGCCAGGCCCAGGCGACCGCCCGCGGCCACCACCCGGGCTTCGATCTCGGCCTCATCCATTCCGGGGGAGAGTTCGACGCGGGCCACGTCGAACTCGTCGAGCAATGACGTGACGACGTGGTCGGTCCCGCCGTACAGCGGCCGCGAGTGGACAAGGACGTCACCGGGACGCAGGAAAGTCAGGAACACGGTCGAGATGGCCGCCATTCCCGACGCGAACGAGAGGCCCGAAGCCGTGCGATCGAGGAGCGCCAGGCGCTCCTCGAGGAGTTCGAGGCCCGGATTGGAGAGGCGGCTGTAGACCATCCCGGGCGCTTCGCCCGGCGTGGGAGGCCGGAGACCGTAGGCGAGCTCGAAGCACCGCTTGCCCTCGGCTGCGTTCGGGAACACGAAGGTGGACGTTGGATAGAGCGGGGGCTTGAGTGACCCGGAGGCGTCGCCGGGGGCGTGGCCGTGGCCGAGCATGGCGGTGGCGGGGTGGGTTCCTCGCTTCATCAGACTCCTCCTGTTGCCCCCATTCTCTGCCCGAAGTGCGGCTCTTGACCAGCGACTCCGCACAAGATTCGGCATACTTGCCTAATGATCGAACTCGATTCCGTGGATCATCACATCCTCCAAACGCTCTCGAAAAATGCGCGGGTCTCGAACAAGGAACTGGCGTCGGCGGCCGGGGTGGCCCAATCGACGTGCTCGGAGCGCCTCCGGCGACTCGAGCGGCGCGGGGTGATCTCCGGGTACCGGGTGGTCCTCGACCCGAGGGCGCTGGGCCTGGCCATCCAGGCCCTCATTGCAGTCCGGATTCGGCGCCACGCCCCCGAGGACCTCGCTCGATTCCGGGCCCAGGTGCTGCGATTGCCCGAGGTGGTGAACCTCTTCCACGTGACGGGGGCCAACGACTACCTCGTCCAGGTGGTGGTGAAGGACTCGGACGACCTGCGGCGGGTGGCGGTGGAGTCGATCGTGGCCATGCCCGAGGTCATCCACATCGAGACCTCGCTCATCTTCGAGCACCTTGCGGGACCAGGACTGAGCGTTCCCCCTCTCACACGAGCCGAACCGACCGACAGGTGATAGGTTCGGCGGATGGCCACCACGGTCGTGCTCGCCGAGGACAACTACTTGATGCGCGAGGCCCTCGCCTCCCTCCTCGGGGCCCTCGACGACGTCGAGGTCGTCGCGGTGTGCCAGACGTACGACGAGCTGATCGCCAGCGTCGACGAGCACCGGCCGGGAGTGGTGATCACCGACATCCGCATGCCTCCCACCCTGACGGATGAAGGCATCCGCGCCGCGAACTACCTGCGTGAGCACCACCCCGACGTGGGTGTGGTCGTGCTGAGCCAGTACTCGGAGCCGGAGTACGCCGTCCGGCTGTTCCGTGGCGGTGCGTCGGCCCGGGCCTATCTCCTCAAGGACCACGTCGGTGACGTTGCCACGATCACGTCTGCCATCTCCGCCGTCGAGAGCGGTGGCTCGACCGTCGACCCCGAGATCGTCGACCTCCTCGTGACGGCCCGGGCTCGAGAGAAGGAGTCCCTGCTGCAACGGCTGAGTCCGCGTGAGCTCGAAGTCCTGGCCGAGATGGCCAAGGGGCTCAACAACGCCGCCATCGCCGACATGTTGTTCGTGTCGCGACGCGCGGTCGAGAAGCACATCAACGGCATTTTCACGAAGCTCGACCTGTCGTTCGAGGACACGATCCACCGCCGGGTGAGGGCCGTGCTCCTCTACCTTGGCGCCACCGACGAGTGAGGTGGTGCCAGCCACACCATCGAGATGCGGCTGGTGTCCTGTTCAGGCTCCGCGGCCGCCCATAGGATGAAAGGCGATGGCTGATGTGCGCGTCCTGATCGTCGACGACCAGTCCCCGTTCCGGGAGGCGTCACGCATGGTCGTCGAGATGACCGACGGCTTCGAGGTGGCCGGCGAAGCCGTCAACGGCGAGGAGGCGGTCGAGTTGGCGCGTGCGCTCAGACCGGATCTCGTCCTGATGGACGTGCAGATGCCCGGCATCAATGGGCTGGAGGCAACCCGGATGATCAGGGAGCTCGACAATCCACCGCCGGTGGCGGTCATGTCCACCCACGAATCCGGCGACTACCGCGAAACGGCGATCGATGCCGGGGCGTACGCGTTCCTTCCCAAGTCCGAGTTCAGCATGGACGCCCTCGAACGGCTCTGGCGTGAGGCCGCTAGCCCACAGCGGTCGAGACCACACCCCTGACGGTGGTGCCGGCGCCCGACACCGAGCTGACACTGAGCGTGCCCCCGACGGCGTCAAGACGGTCGGCCATGTTCGCCAACCCGTTCCCGGCAGCGACGGCGGAGGGATCGAAACCAATGCCATCGTCGGTCACCTCGAAGCGCAACTCGCCCTGCGTATCCCGCAGGGTCACCGACACGGCCGACGCTTCGGCGTACTTGGCGATGTTCTGCAGTGCCTCGAGCACGGTGAAGTACACGGCGGCCTCGATCTCCCGCGGATGCCGGCCAACCCCCGCGGCAACAACGTCGATCGGAAGTGCCGACTTCCTCGCCTGCTGTGAGACGGCCACTTCCAGGCCCTCGGCCTCCAACAACGGCGGATAGACCCCGCCGGAGAACTCCCTCACGGCGCGGATCGCATCACCGGCATCCGCCTCGAGTTGGGCGAGTACTTCGGCGGTCCTCGTCGCGCCGGCCTGGGCCGCCTGCTTCCGGGTCGGCCCCAGCATCACCTTCATCGCCACCAGTTGCTGCTGTGGCCCGCTGTCGAGGTCGTGCTCCAGGGCCCGCCGGGCCTCGTCGGCAGCAACCAGCACACGTTCTCGCGAGGCCTCGAGTTCCACCACCTGCTCTCGGAGGCGTCCGGTGAGCCTGGCGTTGCGCAGGGCCAGCCCCAACCCGGAGGCCAAGTTGGCCACGAGTTGCTCGGCTGAGGGTGCCAGCTGCTCGCCGCGGGCCCTGACCAACGACAGCCCGCCAAGGTGCTCCCCGTCGTGCGCCACCGGTACCGAGTAATCGGCCGCCGGGTCCTCGAACTGGCCCCCGCCGGGAATCTCCCTCCGGTCCGACTCCTCCGGCCACGCTGCCGCCGATCGGAATCCCCCTCCCGAGGCGACCCACAGCGTCGCCTCGGCCGCCCCGGTGCCGTCGACGATGAGACGGGGAACCCGGGCCAGCAGCTCATCGTCCGACGCCTCGGCCGCTCGATGGGAGAACCTGGCCAACACCTCGTACGGCGTGGCCCGCTCCCCGTACACGGCCCGGTTGGCCCACTGCTGGGCCACCCGGCGGGCCGGCCCGAAGGCGACGGCGACCACGGCGGTCGCAGCCACCTGGATGCCCACCTCCGTCCCGTCACCGAACAACGAGCCGACCCCGACCACGATGCCGGCGTAGAGGCCGCCGATGCCGGCTCCCAGCACGGCCACCATGACCGTCTTGTTGATGACGATGTCGATGTCGAAGAGCCGGTACCGGCCCACCGCGATCCCGTACGAGGTCAGGAAGGCCAGGGTGCCCAGGAGGAACGGAATGACCACGAGATCCTCGTACTCGGTTCCCCCGAATGTGAAGGCAGCGATCTGCGTGGGCACGAAGACGGACGCTCCCCACACCACCCACTTGAACTGCTGGCGGGTCCTCCCGGTGCTCTGTCGGTAGCGAAGCGCCAGGGCGAGGAAGGACAGGACGATGAAGAAGCCGACGACCACGAATCCTCCGTCGACGAGGGCTCCCGAGTCGGCCGGCATCGTGCTCCACGGCCGGAATCCCCAGGCGAAGGCCGCCGTCAGGGTGACAACGCTGGCTCCTGCCGACCATCCCACCCACCGCCAACGCGGGGACGGCAGGCGCCCATCGGGAAACAACAACAAGCCGAAGGTGAGCGGCCCGAACAGGCCCAAGAGCAGGGACGGATACGTGGCCATCAGGATCCACGCAGCTGCGGGCGGAATCGTGGTGGGAACGACGGCGTTGCCGCCGACGAGGACGGTGGGGCCTCCGACCACCATTGCGGCCACTGCCAGGCCCGCCAGCCACAGCCCACCAAAGAAGGCCGAGCCCGCCATCGTCCACACCACCGGGTTGTCCGGCTGGCCGGGTGCCACCAACCACACCACGACGGTGAAGAAGGCGGAGAAGAGACCGAACACCCAGATGAACTCCGACACGACGAGCCCACCGTGTCCCTGTGTGATCATCGTCGCCAATCCGGCGAGGGCCAGGACACCGCCCGCCGAGCCCAGCGTGCGGAGCACACCGATACGCCTCCGCGCAGGTGCCCCGAGGTCGGCAGACTCGATCATGCGGGCACCACCGCGGACTCGGTCGAGAGGGTCAACGCGACCGTCGCCTCCCCGCCCTCGATCGAAGCCGTGACTTCGCCCCCAAAGGCATCGACACGGTCAAGGAGGCCGGTCAGGTCGCCGACTCCGTCGCTCGAGTCGTATCGGACCGAAGCGACGAGCGACACGCCATCCCCACGCACCTCGACGTGTCCCATGGTCGCGCCGGCCATCTTCGCCTCGGACACGACGGCCAGGACGCAGAAGTAGACCGTCTCCTCGACCGCCTTCGGGAAGCGGGGGAGCCCACCCACATCGACGTCGAGTTCCAGGTCGACGGAGCGCCTGAGGGCGGTCAGCGCCGGACCGAGGCCCTCGGCCTCGAGGAGTGGCGGGTAGATCCCCCGGGCGACGCGGCGCATGTCATCGACCGCGCGCTGGATGCCCTGCGCCAGCTCCTCCACCCGGCCGGCCAGCTCGGGGGCTCCCTCCCGCTCCGCCAGGGCCTTGGCGATACCCAGCCGCACCTTGAGTGCCACCACCTGCTGCTGGGCCCCATCGTGAAGGTCACGCTCCAGGCGGTGCCGTGCCGCGTCGTGGGCCGCAATGAGCCGACGCCGTGACGCTCGCAGCTCGGCCGCCCGCTCGGCCAACTCCGCGTTGAGGCGCAGGTTGCGAAGGAGCAGGCCGGCGCCGGCCGCCACGTCCACGAGCAGGGCCTCGTCAGCCGGCGTGACGGGGTGCGCGCGAGGCTTGGTGATGCCCAGGGCTCCCAGCAGCTCCCCTCCATGCCGCACGGGGACCGACAGGTCCGAGTCCGAGTTGGGCAGGTCATCCTGCGAGTAGAGGATTCCCGGACCCAGCTCGGCATCACGAGGCGAGATGGCCTCGACTCGCAGCCGCTCACCGACCCGCAGCCACACCGCAGCCTTGTCCGCACCCGTGCCATCCCTGAGGAGTTGAGCGAGGCCGTGCAGTCCTTCCTCCTCGGTGGAGTCTGCAAGTTGGGTGGTGAACCGGGACAGGACCTCGTGGGGTGGCACCCGCTGGCCGTACGCCACGCGGTTGGCCACCCGCTGCAGTCTCACCCGGATCGGTTCGAACGCGATCGCCACCAGTGCGGTGGCCGCGAAGAGCTCGACGCCGAGGTCGGCGAACTCCTTGTCGGAGTCGCCCAGGACGTAGATGAGGCCGAGCACGGCTCCCACGTACAGACCGGAGATCACGACTGCCAAGGAGGCGTAGGTGACGGTCTTGGAGATCACCACCTCGATGTCGTAGAGCCGGTACTTGGTGATGGCGATACCGAACGAGAGAATGAGCACGCTCTCCCCGGCCAGGACAACCGCCGCGGTCGCGCCTGCAGCGGGTGTGGTCTCAGCGATGAGTGTCCAGACGATGGCTACAGTGAGAAACGCGCTTCCAAGCCCAATCCAGCGAATCTGGCGACGGGCCACACCCGAGCTTCGGCGATAGCGCACCGTCAGCGCGGCAATGGACAGCGGGGCCCCAAGCATCGCCAGGTAGCTCGCCACTTCGCTGAGGGTGACCATGGGCCCGAGCCCAGTCGAATCGCTTGCCAGGACCGGGACTGCGGAGGAGGGTCGGATCAGCCAAATGTGGAGACCGATCCCCACCGACATCAGCACCACCGTGTACCAACCGACCCACCTCCACTTCGGAGACGGGAGCCGGCCATCCGGGAACAGCAGCAGGCCCAGGGTCGTGGGAAGGAAGAACGCCGGGAACCAGCCCCAGACGGCGAACTGCATCGCGACCGTGAGCGGCACCGGGACGTCGACGGGGCGCAGGGCGTTGAAGTCTTCCAAGTTGAACCCCGGGAACGTCGTGCTGCCCCAGGCGAAGAGAACGGCTATTCCCGCAGCCGTCAGCGCACCAAGAAGGCCTGCCCACAGGAGGACCCAGACGGCACCGTTGTTAGCCTCGGACTCGATCGTGAGCCACGTCAGCGTCCCCAAGCCGATCGCGAGGATGCCGAGGTGGATGACGCCCAACTCGAGCAGGAACTCCCAGAGGCCCAACACAACGAGCGCGCCAATGCTCGCGGCGCCGATGGTCGCAGAACTGCCGGCCAGGATCCTTCCCCCAAGGACCCTCGTGCTGGCCCCGGTTGTCACTGCGGTCTCGGCGGGAAGCGGAACGCGGCCACGGGAGCCGCACGTCCCTTGACGAGGGCCGGCTCCAAAGCATCGACCTCGATCCTGGTCCTGCAGGCTCGCCGGGTGGCGTCGGTCATGACCGTCTCGCCGGGCTCCGCCCATCCCTGGACGCGCTGGGTGAGGTTGACGGTGTCCCCGATGACCGTGTACTCAAGTCGCTCCTCCGAGCCCAGGAGCACTGCAGCGACCTTGCCCGTCGAGATGCCAATCCCGAGCCCGAAGGGCTCCTTGCCCTGCGCCTCCCAGGCTGCGTTCAATTCGGCCTGGGCGGCATGCATTGCCCCCGCGGCCGTCACCGCGTGGTCGGCGTGGTCCTCCAGTGGGACCGGCGCGCCGAAGACGGCGATCACGGCGTCACCGACGAACTGCATGACGCAGCCTTCCGCGTCGAGGATGGCTCTCGTCATGAGCGCCCGGTGCTCGCTGAGTTGACTGGCGAGAACGCTGGGGTTGGTCTGTTCGGAGATGGTGGTGTAACCGCGGATGTCCGCCATGAGCACCGTGACGTCGAGCTCCTCGGACTCGCCGATCCGCTGGCCGTCTCGCCGGAGCTTCTCGATCACACCCCCCGGAAGCAGGCGGGCGAGGGTCTCCCCGAGCTCCTCTCGAGCCACGATGGCCTGATGGAGCTTCTTGAGGCTCGCCAGGCTCCCCGCGTCACCGGCGGACAGTCCTTCGGCCAGTTTCACGAAGAGCTGTTCGATGCCGTCGTTGACCTGGGCTTGCGTGGTCTGACGCGACATGGCGATCGCCTTGATCGGCCTGCCTTCTGCGACCTGCTTGAGGAGATCCTCCTCGTCGCGGCTGAGCGCGGCGTGGGCCGTGACCGGCATCGTCATGGCGTCGACGATCTTGGGGTCGAGCATCGAGCCGCCGGTGGCGACCTCCCGAACCGCCCTCGACAGCTGGTCACCCTCTCCCACGCGGTCCTTCAGGAGGTATGCGTATCCCGCGGCACCCTGCGCCAGCAGGCTGACGGCGTACTCGGGGTCGTCGTACTGGGAGAGGATCACGACCCCGGTCCCTGGATGGAGTTTGCGGATCTCGATGGCGGCGTCGATGCCCTCCCTCTGGAAGGTGGGCGGCATGCGGATGTCGGTGACCACGACCTGTGGGTTGACGGCCTCGGCCCCGGCCACCAGCTCGTCGTAGTCGGCGGCAACACCCACGATCTCGAAGTCGTCCTCGAGGTCGAGCAGGGCCCTCACACCCTCCCGGATGATGAGGTTGTCGTCCGCCAGGAAGACCGAGATCACCGCTGCTCCCCCTCGGCGTCCGCCAGGTCGCCGAGCCGGCCGCCGGGCGGGCCTGTCCGGGGATCGTACGGATGGCGCGCCGGGCCCGACCTCGGGGACTCCGGTCGGGACGCGTCGATCGACGCTCTCGTTCTCATTCGCTGCCCCTCAGGTCGAAGAGGAATCGGATTGTCAACAGGCCACCGATGGCCCCAAGGACGATCGGGGCCGGTCCCAGCGTCCCCCCGGCGTCGGCCGTCAGGGCAGCACCCAGGAATGCGCCGGTGGTGACGAGGCCCAACGACAGGCGTCGCCCGGCCCTGCGCACGACCCGCTCGAGCCGGTCGGCCGAGAAGTTGACCTGTGCCTTGGGGCCGGGTATCGCTCCCGACAGACGCTCGAACGCCTCCAGGAGGCGCGTGACCCGGACGCGAAACTTCTGACCCTCGTAGAAGAGCCACTTCGGATCGAACCGCTCGCGTATGCGCGACGTCATGCTTCGCATGAGGAAGCTCCCGGCGACTTCGAACGGATCCAGGTCGGGATCGAGCTCCGCCACTGTCTGCTGGACCTGGGCCAGGGCCTTCGAGGTGAGGGTGAGGGAGGCCGGGAGCGGGACATCGTGCCGAATGGCGATCTCGGTCATCTCCTGGAGGATCGGTCCGAGCTGGATGTCGCGCAGGGACATGTTGCGGTATTTCGCCAGAAGGCCACCCAGCTCACCGCGGAAGCGGTCGGCGTCGAGGTTCGACCGGTCCGCTCCTCCGGCCAGCATCAGGGTGACGTCCATGAGGAACCCGACGTCCTCCTGCCAGAACGCCAGGAGGAGCAACATCATGTCCTCGCGCTCGTCCGGGCCCAACTCCCCCACCATCCCGAAGTCGAGGAAGTAGATCTGCTCGTTCCACCACATCAGGTTCCCGGGATGCGGATCGGCGTGGAAGAAGCCGTCCGTGAGCACCTGCTGGTAGTACGCCTCGAGCAGCTGACGAGCGGCCTCCAAGCGCGCCGGGCCCTCCGGGGCCGCCCGCACCGAGGTCCCTTCGACCTCCTCCATCACCAGGACCCGGGTCGTTGAGAGATCCGCGAAGACTCCCGGGACGCCGAGACGTGGGTACGGCTCGAGGATCTCGGCCATGCGCGTGATGTTGGCCGCCTCCCGCCTGAAGTCGAGCTCGCGATGGAGCGATTCGGAAAGATGCTCGAAGACCGCGGAGATGTCGATCGTGGTCTGGAACAGCGGCCGATGCTTCGTTCGTTCCGCGAACAGCTGGAGAAGGGCGAGATCCTCCATGATCTCGTCGCGAGCGGTCGGGCGCTGCACTTTGATCACGACTCGATCACCGTCCTCCAGCGTCGCCCGGTGAACCTGGGCGATCGTCCCCGCCGCCAGGGGGGAGGGGTCAATCTGGTCGAACACGTCCTCCCACGGAACCCCCAGCTCCTCTTCCATCACCGCCACCACCTCCTCCTCGGTGAGGGGTGCCACGTGGTCCTGCAGGCGCGAAAGCTCCTCGATGAACACCGGCGGGAGAAGGTCGGGCCTCGTCGAGAGGATCTGCCCCAACTTGGCGAACGTCGGACCGAGTTCCTCGAGGGCCGAACGGAGGCTCTGGGCCTGGAGGCGCTGTGCGTCCGGATCGTCACGCTTGGAGAACAGCTCCCGGATCCCGTGGCGGGCCATGACGGCACCGATGTGGGCCGCTCTCCCCAGGAGCCGCGGCTCGGGCTGTGTCTCCGGAGCCGGGTCCCTCCACCCCGTCCTGGCTCCCGACGGTGTCCTGAAGCTCCCATTGGTGGTGTTGGCGATGATCACGTTGCAGGCGGCGTTGTGGGAGATTCGATTGGGGATGTTGCCGAGGAGGAACTTCTTGCGGCCGGTCATGCCTGCGTTGCCAACGACGAGGGTGTCGACGTCGGTCTCGGCCGCCACCCGAAGCAGGGCGGCGGCCGGGTCATCGTCCACCGCCACGACGGCCACACCCCTGGAGCCTGCCAACTCACCGGCGAACTCCGCCAAGTCCCGCTCCGCCACATGGGCGCGGGTGGCTCCCGCCATCCCGCGTTCCGTCCCGGGGGCACTGTCGGGGACGATCACCTGGACGAGCACCAGCTCGGCGTCGTAGCGCTCCGCCAGCGAGGCGGCCCACCGGGCAGCCTGGTCCCCCACCGCCGACCTGTCGGTGGCGGCCATCACCTTGCGCACGAAGGGATCGGGATCCACGCTCATGCGAGAGTGCCCCTACGCATCAGACGTCCTGCCTGTCACCGAGCGCAGGACCGCCCGTTCCAGGATCCACGCCAGGGCCGACATACCCGCGCCGAGTACGAAGCGCTCGATCCGAGCCCGAAGTGCGGACCACGGCATCTGCTCACCTCGTCTTTCGTGCGGTGGCCGTATGAGACCACCATGCCAAGCGATCAGCGATTGGGGAAGGGTGCTCCCACGACGAGGGTGGTGTGGCTCACATCACCCCGCGTCCCGCCCGCGCTCCCCCGCGGCCGGCCCGAGCACCGGACGCGTGAGGGCCCCGGCTTGCACCGGGGCCCTCGTGAGAGTGCGGAACCTATGCCCAGGGTTCGAGGTCGAGTGTTTCGAGACCGTCAAGGGTGTGGATACCAATGCCGCTCGGACCGACGGTGAAGATGTACTCACCGATGATGACGATCCGGCTGACCTGGGCCCGCCAGGGGTCGAACCAGATGCCTTCCCGTTCGGCATCGATCACATCGTCCTCGCCGTAGGTGTACGGCCCGTCGAGGCCGTTGCGCAGCGTCGCCTCGTGACCCAGCATGCCATCCCCGACCCTGATGGCCAGCGCCCCGGCATCGAACGACTGCTTCTCGGTCTCCTCGTGCCACTGCCACATCTGGTAGGGCGTGAACAGCAGGTCGCGGGCCGGCCAGAAGAGGAACGCCCGGTGGTCCCACTCGGCTTGGGAGTAACCGCCTTCGAACGTGATCTGGTCGATCCGCTCGGGATTGGCAGGATCGGAAACATCGAAGAGGGAGACCTGGGTGCCCTCGGTCCGGCCTCGCTCGTCGGCGTCCTGGCCGATCCCGACGAGCAGGCCATCCCCGACGGGATGCAGGTAGGCCGAGTAGCCGAGGATCTTCAGCTCGCCGGCCACGGTGGGATCGGTCGGGTCCGACACGTCGATCACGTAGAGCGGGTCCGTCTGGCGGAACGTCACGACGTAGCCCATGGGTCCGATGAAACGGACCGCGTAGATCCGTTCGCCCCTGCCCAGCCCGCCGACTTGTCCGATCTCGGACAGTTCGCCGCCGTCGGGCCGCAGCACCGTGAGGAAGCTCTCTGAGGTCTCCGACGTCCACCACCCCCACGGGTCGAGGGTGGAGGCCACGCGCAGGTCGCCCTCGTGCTCACTCATCGCCCACTGGCCGTTGAGGAACCCGGGCACCTCGCCGGAGGCGACGTAGGTGACGCGGTCACCAGAGAACGAGAACTTGTGGACCTGGGTCCGGAACTCCTCGGCAGCGTCGAACGCATCGCCTGCCTCCTGGAGGATCCCCCAGTCGATCCAGCGCTGGGTGGCCACGTAGAGCGCCTCGGTCGAGGCGTAGATCGTCTCGCCCTCGGCCACGACGCCATCGGTCTCGATGTCGGTGAGCCCGCCTGAATCGAGGTCGAAGCTGAGCACGGACACCGTCGCCAGGCCGCTGAACGAGGGTGGGGCGTAGACCCGGCCACAGTCGGCGAGCACGCCATCGGTCTCCGACCCGGTCACCTCGTCGGTGAGGACGAAGTAGGGAAGCCAGTTGTCGAAGGTCGAGTTGCGAATGATCTCCTTGTTCTTCTCCGTCGCCTCCCGCTCGGCCCGCAGGCCAGATCCCTCGGGGGTCGCCCATTCGAAGCCGACCGGGAACGAGCGGATGACCAGGCGAACCACGCCGTCGGCCAGGCGGGAGGACACATACCGACCGTCGATCTGCATTCGGCGGACCACCGTGATGTCCGTCGGGTCCGAGATGTCCACCTCGACAAGGGAGACCACTTCGCTCCGGCCCGACCAGGCCTGTCCCGTGAGCAGGATGGTGTCACCGTCGAGGAGCATCTCACCGAACCACTCTTCCCCGCGGAACTCGAGGACATCGAGATGGGAGAGCTCAGCGCCGTCGACCGAGGTCACCACGAGGCGGTTGTCGGTGAGCGTGAAGATGTGGGTCCCGTTCGTCTTGACCATGTCGGGTTCGTCGACACCTTCGGTCTGCACGTTCGTGACCGAGTAGTCGACCCCGGCCGTGAGGCCGCCGTCGGCGCCGGCGGGCGCGGCGGCGTCGGACGTCGCCATCTCCTCGACCATCATGGGCATCGGGCCTCCCCACCAGTAGCCGTTCAGGCCGTAGGGGCCGACCTGTTCCAGGGCGTGGGTGACGTAGTAGTCGAGGAGGTCGTCGCACTGGGTGAAGCGTTGGAGGGACGCCGCGTACACGCCGAAGGGACCCGAGGCGTCGGGGCCGGTGGTGGTACCCGGGCCGTCGGTGGAGTCGGGGCTCACGGTGGCGCAGGCCCCGACCACGAGCAGCAGGGTGAGGACGAGGGCAAGCCGTCGCATGTGGTGTCTCCTTGTCATGTCGAGGCTACGACGCTCGCTACCGGACCGGCGGTTCCCGAACGCGTCAGTGGCGCTCGATGAGCTGGACGTGGGTTCCCCACGGATCCCCGAAGGTGAGGAAACGGGCCACGCCGGTGTCGACGGGCTCGGACTCGAGCGCCACGTGGCCGAGACCGAGGAGGCGTTCGGCCATCCCGGCCAGGTCGTCGACGCCAAGCGAGACGACGGTTCGCTGCCCGCCTTCGGGACGCATACCCCCGTGGAGCGCCAGCCTCACCTGCCCTTCGAGTTCGAGCACCTGCCACTCCCCGTACCGGGGTCCGGCGCCGATGCCCAGGGCGTCTCGGTAGAAGACCAGCGCCTCGTCGACGTCGGGGACGGCGATGAAGACCGTGTCCACATGCATGACGCCAAGCCTATGCATCGTTCGACGCCGGGGGGTTTCATCGGAGGACCCGGTCACCGACCGCACCCGGGTCACCGCGGCATATCCCTCGTAGCGACCCCGTTCAGAAGGGGTCACCCCCGATCCATCACCCGACGATGACGGAGGTGCGATGCCATCCCTCGGCGCCGTCGGGGCGGGGTTCCTTCGGCCCCTCCGGCTGCATGATGCCCTCGTTGTCGTAGGCGCGGACCTGGACGATCCAGGTGCCCGCCGCCAGGTCCAGTGGGACCGACCACTGCCGCCAGGCGTCGTCCGAGTACGCCTCGGACAGTTCGGCGTCCGTCCACGGTCCGTCCCCGACTCGCACTTCCACCCGGCTGATGCCCCGGTGGGGGGCCCAGGCCACGCCCCCCACGACCACCACGCCGGGGGCCTGCTTCGCCGGTGCCCGCGGGGTGTCGATCCTCGCCTGGATCTTCATCGGTCCCTTCTTGGACCACCCTCGGGGCACCCAGTAGGCGTCGAACGCGTCCCATGTGGTCAGTTCGATCTCGGCGAGCCACTTGGTGGCCGACACGTACCCGTAGAGGCCGGGCACGACGATGCGGGCAGGGAATCCGTGGGACAGGGGGAGCGGCTCGCCGTTCATCCCGACCGCGATCATCGCATCGCGCCCGTCGAAGGCGACTTCCGTGGGAAAGCCCGCCGTCCATCCGTCGAGGGACCGTCCGACCACCTGGGTCGCCCCCGGCTGGACGCCGGCCTTGTCGAGGACGCGGGCCAGGGACACACCGAGCCACGTGGCCGTTCCGGCAAGATCGCCGCCGACCCGGTTGGACACACATGACAGCGTCACATGGCGCTCGATCATCGGGAGGTCGAGGAGTTCGTCGTAGGTGATTGAGAACGGCCTATCGACCATGCCGGTCACCGCCATCGACCACTCGTTGAGGGGGATGACCGGGGGACTGAGCGCAGTGTCGATGAGGTAGAACTCGCTGTTGGGTGTGATGAGCGACGAGACGCCGTCGACGCCGAGACCGATGGGCACCGGGGGGGCGGGGTCGACCGGGGTCGGGAGCACGATCTCGGCCCGGTCGACGGCGGAGACCATGCGCATCGTGCGGGCGCGCCCGACGACCCCGGCGACGACCGTGAACGCGGTTGCCCCCCCGGCCAGGGCCAGGAACTGGCGCCGGTCGGTTGGCTCGGAGCGGGTCGGGGATCGCATTGCCAGGAGCAGGGTGAGTCCCACCACCGCCCCCACACCGACCGCCAGGAAACCGACGCTCGTCTCGGACAGGGGATCGCGCGAACCGGCCCACCCACCGAGCCCGGCCGCCCCGACGAACAGCACCACGGGCGCCGACAACCGCTGCCGCGAGAGCACCCCGGCCACGATGCCGAGCAGGACGATCACGCCCAGCACCGACCCGATGAGAACCGCCTTGTCGTTGGTGCCGAAGGTCCTGATGGCCCACTGTTCGACCGTGGACGGAGTGAACTCGATGACGACGTCCCCCATCGAGAGAACGGGGGACCGGCCACCGGGGAC
>JBFKVA010000035.1:0-22178 GCA_041635475.1 Acidimicrobiia bacterium
ACATGACCTCGATCGAGTCGTCGCCAACATCAACGCCCTCGTCGACAAGGCCCGGGCCGAACGGGTCCCGGTCATCTGGGTCCAGCACTCCGACGACGGACTGGTCGAGGGGACCGAGGGCTGGGAGTACGTCCCCGAACTGCGCCCCAGCCAAGGCGAACCAATCGTCCACAAGCGCTACGGCGATTCGTTCGAGGAGACCGACCTGGAGCAGGTCCTGGCGGACCACAGGGTCGGACACGTCGTCGTCACCGGTGCCCAGACCGACGCCTGCGTGCGTTCCACGCTGCACGGCGCGCTCGTTCGGGGCTATGACACGACCCTCGTCGCGGATGCCCACACCACCGAGGACCTTCGCCAATGGGGAGGCCCACTGGCTCCCGACCAGGCCATCGCCTACACGAACATGTACTGGAGTTGGGCCAAGGCCCCCGGTCGCCGCGGCAACACGGTGCCCACGGCCGAGGTCACCTTCGGGACCTCCTGACACCCCGGGGGAGGCTCAGGCGTGGTTGCGGAGCATGAGCTCCTTGGGGTGTGGGTCCAGGTAGGTCTGGTCGAGCAGGCCGGCCACACCATGGCGCCGGGCGAGGTGGCGGATGAGGGTGATCGGGACGATGAGCGGAACGAGGCCACGACGGTAGTCGTCGATGAGCCCGCTCACCTCCTGGCGGGTGTCCGCGTCGACGACTCGCTTGAAGTGACCTGCGGCGTGCTGGAGCACGTTGGTGTGGCGACGCACGGTCGCCGTGTGACGGAGATTCTCCATGAACACCTCCTTGTACTGGGCGGCGAACGCGGCCCGAGGGAGGCGCTTGCCGTCGGCCACGAGGCGCCCCAACTGGCGGTACAGCCGTTGATCACGTGAGCTGAGAAGGAGCTTCTCGCGGGTGTGGAAGGCGACGATGGCCCCGTATGACCACCGACCGGCGAACACATCCTCGAGGCGGCGGTAGGCAAACACGCGCTCGATGAAGTTCTCCCTCAACCCGGGATCGTTGAGGCGCCCTTCGTCCTCGATGGGCAGGAACGGGTAGCGATCGGCGAGGGCCTTGGCGAACAACCCGACCCCGGTTCGGCTGGGCCGACCGTCGCCGTAGACGCGGACCCGCGAAGCGCCACACGTCGGTGAGTCCTTCTTGAGAATGAACCCCGACAGGCCGTGTTCGTCGACCATCGCCGACCTGCTTCGGACGAATCGGGCCATCGCCGGGGTCCAGTCGACATCGTTCTTGGGGTCCACGAGCCGGATCTCACCGCCCTGGCCTTCCAGGCGGATGCTCGGGCGGGGCACGCCCATGCCGAGCTCGACCTCGGGACACACCGGGACGTACTCAACGAACTGGCCGAGGGTGTCGACCAGGAACGACTGGCGAACATGGCCACCGTTCCACCGGACCTCCTCCCCGAGGAGACAGCTGCTCACGCCGATGCGGATCGGTGACGAGGTCAGGCGCGGGGTCGTCGAGGGGGCGTTCATACGGGTACTACCGCGGCTCGCGGTACAGGATCGCCCCGTAGTGGGCCCCGGCGCCGAACGCGGCGAAACAGACGACGGCCCCCGGTGCCAACCCGCCCCCCTTGCGCACCTCATGGAAGAGGATCGGGATCGTGCCTGCGGTCGTGTTGCCCCACGCGTCGATGTTGGACGGGACACGGGAAGGGTCCATCCCGAACCGCTTCCTGACGCCTTCGAGGATGCGGGCGTTTGCCTGGTGGGCGATGACCAGGTCGATGTCCTGGCGTCCCAGGCCGACCGTTGCCAGGGCCCGGTCGGCTGCCTCGGGCATGAGACGCACCGCCCGGCGGTACAGGCCGCCCCCGTCCATGGTGGGGAGGTGGCCATCGTCGGCCAGGCCCTGTTCGCTGACGTAGGGGCGGTACTTGAAACCGGCGCCCGGAACAAGGATGAGGTCAAACGCATCACCGTCGGTGTGGAGCGAGGAGGTGAGGATCCCCACCGAGGGAGCCGGGACATGCTGGAGCACCATGGCCCCGGCACCGTCCCCGAACAGGACGCTCCACGATCGGTGCGCGGTGTTGCGACGAAACTCGGCGGCCGGGATCGGCTTCTCGCACTTCCCGAGGACGCGATCCCATGAGGCTCGGCCCCACGGGAAGAAACCGCCGTGGACCTCGGCACCGACCACGACGGCAGTGGTCGCCCGCCCGCTTGAGAAGTAGGCATCGACGAGGTCCAGTCCGTAGAGGAACCCACTGCACTGCTGGCGGAGGTCGATGGTGGTGACTGGCCCCAGGCCCAGCCCGGCCTGCACGAGCCCCCCGATGCCCGGGGCGATGAAGTCGGGGGTCATCGTTGCGGTCACAAGGAGGTCGACGTCGGTCGGGTCGATCCCGGCGTCCCCGATCGCCTGGCCTGCGGCCTCTATGGCGAGATCGGAGGCACCGACACCCACGGAGACGAACCGCCGCTGCCGGACACCGGTTCGGGTCCGGATCCACTCGTCGCTCGTGTCCATGATGAGCGCCAGGTCGTCATTCGTGACGACATGGGGAGGAACCGAGACGCCGGTGCCTGTGATGACGGAAGCCAACGGTCGACTCCTCAGGCCAGGGCGGCGGCCAGCCCGTCCAGGGCCTTGGTCCCCACGTTGCGGATGGCGCCCCGCACGAACGGGACAACGAACCGCATCGGTCCCTTGAACGTGAGGTCGGCCGCGTAGTCGATGATCGTCTCGTCGTCCCGAGTGGAGAACGTGATCGTGTCGATTGCGTCAAGCTTGTCCCCGCGGCCGACGAGCACGACCGCATGAGGGGGGTCGAACTCGGTGACTTCGTAGATCATGGAGTCGATCGACGAGCCGAGCTTGACGTCGAGTTCGAAGCGGGTACCCAACGCCACCGGGCCGGCAGTGATCTTGCGCGACCCCACGATGCCGGGGTCCCAGTGTTCGATGTTCGTGAAGTCGGCGGTGTACTCGAACGCCTCGGCCTGCGGCCGGGCGACGATTCGCTGTTCCGTGAGTCTCATGTTCCCCTCGTTCGTTCCCCCACTATTCGAGACTAGAGGCCCTCGCGGATGACGAATGAGCCCCGCGCGCTGGAACCCAGGGTTCAGGCGCGCGTATTCCGCGCGATCTGGCCCACGGTTCAACCGCGCGCTGGAACCCACGACCCTCGTCGGGGATGCCCACACGACCGAGGACCTCCGCCAATGGGGCGGGCCGCTCGGACCCGACCAGGCCATCGCCTACACGAACACGTACTGGAGTTGGGCACGGGCCCCGGGCGCCGGGGCGCCACGGTACCCACGAGCGAGGTCGACTTCACGACCACGTGATGCGGACCCGATGACCCGTGCTGCGGGCCGCCGGATTCCCGGCGCCTGGTGTCACCCGCCGGCTCGTCCCTCGACATCGGCGATCAACGCGGTGAGCTCCTCTTGCCGGGCGTCGAGCTGCCGGAAGCTCTCGAGCAGCTGTTCACGTTCCTCGTCGATGCGCTGAAGCTCCCGCGCCGGCCGGTCGAAGACCGTTCCCCGGTCCCCGGTTGCCGCCGCCTCGACGTCGTCCACGTGCAACCCGGACTCACGGGCCGCGATCTCGGCCCTCAGTCGAGCGGCCTCATCGAAGTACGGCCCAGAAGTGTCGCGGGTGCGCCAATCCTCGAGGGCATCGAACAGGGCCGCGTCTGGGTCCGGATGGTCGGCGAAGTCCTCTTGGATCGGTGGCGAGGTCCCGCCTTCGATCGCGTCGAGGTGCTGGCGGAGGGCCGCCAGCCTCTGCTCGTCAGCCGTTCCATAGCGCGCCACGTGCTCGGTGAACTCCGACCGGGCAGCCGCCAGCTCCTGCTCGAGCCGTGCCAGCTCGTCATGGTGCCATCCGCCTTCCAGCCTGGCTTCCCAGCTCACATCGGCCTCGCCGCTCGTGAGGCCCGTACCGACTGCGTCCCATGTCATCGCATCGGGGCGTCGATTGAGACGTCTGATCTCTGCCTCGAGCGCGGCGGTCCTCGACTCGAGCTCCTGTGCACGTTCCAGCATGTCGTACATGCCTGCGGCAAACCGCTCGGCTGAGAGCCGTTCTGCCCCTCCCCACCGCGCGGCCTCCTGCTGGAGTCGCCCGATCTCCCTTCGGAGCGTGTCCTTCTGGAGTTGGAGGACCTCGGCCTCCGACACCGCGTCCCTGTACACCTCGGCCTGGTCAGCGGTCATCGTGACCGGACCATCGGGGGTCTCGATCTGCTCCAAGGGCACGGGGAGTTCGACCGGACCCGATCCTCCCCGAGCCGTATTGAGCGCATCCAGGTCCTCCTGGATGTCCTGGGGGCTTCGGTTGGTGTCGATACCCCACCGAACCATCGCCTCGATCTCGTCGTCGCCCAATCGGACGTCAGGCGTGGTCGGGTCGGCCTCGATAGCCCCCTCTTGGGGCTCGTCGTCCCCGAGCGGAGGATCCTCCTCTTCGGTCGCCGAGTCCTCATCTCCACTGTCTTCGGCCCCCTCGTCGACGAGCGGCTCGGGCTTCGATTGGTCCGCTTCGGGGACGACGTCCGCGTCGCCGCTCGACTCCTCGAGTCCGACCGGATCCCCTTCGCCACCCGACGTCTCGACGTCCGGGTCGTCGACGGGATCTGGTGTCCAACCGGGAAGGGTCCCCCGCTTACGGGACTCGTCGACGGTGTCGAGGAAGGTGTCTATCTGGCTGTCGGCACTGCCCCAGCCCCCGGAATCCGGGTCCTCGCCTGAGGGGGGCGGGTCGGGCTCCGCATCAGGATCTGGCGCCTCGGAGCCCGCTTCGGGAGGTGGATCCGACGGGGTCCCGGCAGCGGGTTCCCTCCTTCTCAGTCGTTCGAGGGCTTCATCGACCCCTCCGGCATCGACGACCGCCGACCCGGCGATCACCGTGGATCCGATGAGGCCGATGATGGCCGCGGCGAGAGCCTCCCCCGCTTCGTCGCCGCCCAGGGCGTCGGCCAGGCCGCGAAGTGCCTCCTCCCGGCTACCCGGGGCTTCTCCGATCTCTTCCACCGGTGCGCCGGGGCCGTGATTACCGGCGCCTCTGGCGCCGAGTTCGTGCCATCGCTTGATCGTCGCCGCGATCCGCTCGTCGCCCGGCAGGCAGTGGTGGCACCTCGCCCGGTAGTGGCCCCAATCGAAGGTGCCCACGATGATGACATTGGGACCGTCGAGCGTGTCGGTGTCGGTCCATATCGTCACCCGGCCATCATCGACGCGGTGCCAACTCCGGTGCTGACAGGCGGCCTGACCGGGTGGATTGACCGGGATCCCATCATTGTCGATGTCGCACCGGACCTCCTCCGGGATTTCGTGGAGAGCCACCGCCCGAAGCTCTTCGTCGTGGACGTTGAAGAGCCGACGACCCTCGGCGGCGGGGTCGATCGAAGCCAGTTCCCAATCGAGCTCGATCCGGGTACCACCGAGCTTCTCGTCGCCCACGTGGATGACTCCGGAACAGGCCGAGCCGTTGGGGTCAAGGAACAGTGCGGCGAGGTGGTCCGTGTCCGCCTGTCCGTTCCACACGGGGTCGTACACGGCCGCGAACGTCTCCTGGTAGGTCGGGCACCCGCCGGTCGGCTCACCGAAGTGACCGACGTACCGTGACGGGTCGCTGGCAGGGGGCGAAGACGGGGCGAACGACAGGGCGGTATCGACATCGAACCCCTCCACCTCGCATCCGATCTGGAGGGCTGCCGGGTTCGGGTACGGGGGATACTCCTGGTCTTCGCCGTTGACGACATAGGTCGTCCACGCACCCTCCCCCACCGACGACTCCTGGGTCACATCCCGGGTGCAGCGGCCGTCCGGCAGGACGACCCCTTTGGTGAACGGTGCACCGGTGACGGACTCACCCTTGACGCCCACCGGCCCGATGGGCGAGAGCCGGGCACTGCCGCGAATCTCCTCGACCGCCTGACTCTCCCCGACCTTGGTCGTGATCGTGCCCTCGACCTCGTAGGTCACCGAGCAACACGTACCTGCTTCGGTGAGCGCGAAGGAGTACGTGTCGGCGAGCGCGAACGACTGCGGCGACCCGAAGCCATCGGGAGGCGTGAACTCCCACGCCAGTTCCTGACTCACAGGCGGAGGTGGCTCCTTGAAGCCCTCGGAGACCGTGAACGCGATCGGAGGCTTCCCCAACGTCGCGCCGACACCTCCCAGCAAGTCCACCGTATCCCAGTTAACGAGGCCCCTGAGGTACTCCGCAGCTGCCGCGGTCGGGTCGGCTTCTTGGGCGAACGTCGGGGCGGCAGCCACCGCCGCCATCGCCACTGCCATCACCAAGGCGACTCCCGTCCCCCCAGCAGCAGCCCGAGCATCTCGGAGCAGTCCTCGGCGGCCCAGCATGAGGCCTGCGGCCGTTGCTGCCGACAGCACCGTCAATCCAACGCCAATCGTCGCCATGCCGGACCTGCCCAAGTGGGCAAACACCTGGCTGACGACGAGGCTGGCGGCGAAGGCCACGAGTGCCGTGGCCGACCGTCGGACGAACGTTCCGTGATCCGTGAGCCGTACCGAGAGGTTCCGACCCTGCCAGAACCCCAACGGCAACCCGATACCGATGCCCCCGGCGATCGCCCATGGTGACGTCGGCCGCGAGAAGGCGACGGCGGTTGCCCCCGCGACGCCCGCCATTGCGGCAATCCGGACGATTTCGATCCCCGGGCGGACCCGGGCTTCTCGCCTCGACAGACGTAGGGCGAGACCGATGCCGACCAGCGACAGCAGCAGGGCGGCGACTCCGGCCGCCGACATCCACCCTGATCTTCCTGTGACGGATGGCTGTGTGGACGGGACCGGCTCCGCAGCCCGGCCGGTCGCCTCGCCACTGCCATCCAACGCCAGCTCCATCGGGGCAGGTCCGACCGCGATGCCCGGAGCCAGTGCGTCCGACATCCACGGCGGAATCGGCGTGAAGTAGGAGGATCGAGGGATGATCTCGAGCCCTTCGCACGACCTCGCGTTCGGGGCCAGAAGGTCGACCAGGCGCCGTGCCTCCTCCCGCCCGGCAGCCAGGTCGAACCTCTCTGCCGGGCTACGGAAGCTGTACCGGGCAAAGACGGCAGCGTTCGTCGTGCTGGCCTCGAAGCCGATGCCGGCCTCGTAGCCGCTCTCGGTCGAGCAGATCGTGGTGAGCATCCCTGAGTTCTGCCCCTCGGTGGCGAGCACGACGTCAATGACGAGGTCCGAGGACCCTGGTCCGCTCGGCGACCACCAGCAGTTGTAGTTGAAGGCACCGTCCCACACGTTCAGGATCGCCGTGGTATCGAATGTCACCGGCATCCCACCAACGATGGGAGAGCACTCGATGGATGCCGGAGGACATGGTGCTGCGAACGGGAGGGCTTGTGCGACCAGGTTGGCTGCGGCGGCTTCGAACTCGGCCCGCCTGGAATCGAATTCGCCGCGGTCATACTGGTACTCCCCGGCCGTAGACGCTGCCGTCGAGAGGACCCTGCCTTGGACCGACGGGCTGGCGGGGTCCAGGTCGTCGAACGCATCGAGGCCGCAACTCCGCGGGGAAGGACTGCCGAACTCGTCGAAGACCACCCTCACCGTTGCCGTCGACCCGTCGGCACGGTACGAGCAGGCCACTGTGACGCTCTGCTCGTGCCCGAAAACCGTGGAGGCCACCTCGAGGCCGTCGAGGCTGGGACACGAGACGGCAGCGCCGTACGCCTCCAGGTCCTCCGGGGTGACCGCGTCAGACGCGCCACCGGCCTGGCCGGCGGCCATCGCCGGAAGCGCGAACAGCGACATGGAGGCTGCGAGCAGCGAGATGGAACACCGACGGAGCCACCGACCACACTTGGATTGGGCACGGTTGCGAGGAGTTCCAACCGGCGCCCGGGCCCCGGGTTCACCCCCGATCACCATGTGCTTCACCATGACATATCCCACGCGCGCCGACCACGAAGACGTTACCCAGCGATTCCCGATCACGCACCGGGAGCCCGATCTCCTGCCCACCATCACACCTTGGGGCTGCTCTCATGTCCGCGCGCAGCAACCCGGGGTTCAGGCGCGCGCCAGGCGTGCGATCTGGGTGTCAGCCGGCGGCTTCCTTGAACCTCGCGCCCTCGGGGATCTCGTCCGGCGGAAGGCCCGACGCCGCCTCCATCCGACCGGTGAAGTTGAAGAACGAGACGAGGGCAGTGATCTCCCAGATGGCGCTTTCGTCCCAACCCGCCCTTCGGAGCGCGTCGAAGTCAGAAGCGTCCACCATGCTCGGCCTTTCGGTCAGCTTCGAGGCATAGGCGAGCAGGGCCCGGGTCGCCTCGTCCATCTCGTACTGGGGCCAGGTGGTGGCGAACTCGAACCCGAGGTGCTCATCGCCCGTCAGGCGGCGAACTGCCGCCGTGTGCATGCCCAGTCAGGGAGCGCCCCCGACCTTCCCGTTGACGACGGTCGCCACCATCTCCCGCTGCAGACGGGTGAGCGGCGAGGACGAGCGTAGGTGGAGGTGCCGGTACAGCGCACCGGCTCCCCGTCCGACCCGCATGTCGACCGCGAGGACCTGGAACACGCCCGGGACCACGCCGCCGTACTGCCTTCGCACCGATCGAAACAGGAGCCTGCGGATGCCGCGGGCCTCATCCGGGGCAACGGTCATCATCTTCGACATGGTCACTCTCGGTCGACGGAGTCGGAACCGTAGGGAGAGCGATGCCTGTCGTCAACGGGTCCGTGACGCCTGCCCGGGGACCCCGAACCGCAGGCGCGCTACACCGATTCGCCCTCGCCGGGGTCGGGCTTCGTCGGGCGACCGCGGCGCACCAGCCGCAGGAGGCCCCAGATGACCCCGATGACGACCGCGAACGGCAGCGCCGCGCCGAGCGCCAGCAGGAGGCCTTCCCAGATCCGAACGAGGAGGTCGATGCTTCCCTCGAACCCATCGAGGAACCCCGGCAGCTCCGTGCGTTGCAGCGCCCGCAGCGAGATCCCGACCGTCTGGCTGATGGCCCGTCCCTCGAGCACTTCGCCGTCCGGGTTCGTCGGGATCGCGGTGATCCGGGCCCGGGTCTGGACGGTGCGGTCGACCTCGGTGGTCGCCACGAGCATAATGGACTCACCGGGTTCGATCGCCCGATCGAGCGTCCCGTAGACGAGCGTGAGGTCGTCGAGTTCCACGTCGAGGACCGGGTCCCGAAGCGTGAAGCCGCCGAGCAGGGTGTCGCCGGTGTTCACGAACTCGAAGCACACCGTGACCTCGGTTCCTTCCTCCACCTCGAGATACGAATCACCGGGGCACGAGGCACCGGTGAGATCGGCGTCCGGGTAGGCACTGACATTCACGTCGAGGCCCGGATCGGCGAAGGTCTCGGTGATGGTGAGGGTGATGGTGGCCAGGCTCACCCGGTCCTCGATCGTCCGCAATTGGCCGCGCAGCGTTTCGAGCTGGGTCTCCCGGTCGAGGAGCTGGGTCTCGATCTCGGCGATCGTCTTCATGTCGGTCGCCTTGGACAGGAGATCCCGAAGGCGCTCGACGCTCGTCTCGACCGTCGTGATCCGGCTCTCGAGGTCGACGACGCGCTCGGTCACGTCGTCGGCCGAGATCACCTGTGACCGCAGCTCGCCGATGTCGCCGAGGGCGGCCAAGGCCTCGCGGAATCGTTCGGGACGCACTTTGAACGTGAGCGTGGTGCGGGGATTGGGGGCACCGGTCGTCTCCTGGCCGAAGACGTAGCCGCCGAATCGCTCAATGGTCGCAACGGCATCCGAACTGGCTGTGCCCACGTCCTCCACCGCCACCGTCACCCAGGCCTCGAAGATGATGTCGCGGCCCAGGTCGACCACGACGGCGGCATCCACACCGCCGTCACCTAGGAGTGTCTCCCCTTCGGCCTTGGACGAGTCGTCGTCGGAGCGATCAAACGCGGGAGACTGGGCCGAAGCGGGGGCCTCGGTGGCAGCCGGCGAGTCAAACGACCCCGACTCCGACTCCGCCACGTCGGCCGAGTCGGAACCGGAGCACGCCGCGGCGAGGAGGGTCAGCACGGTGATGAGGATGAACAGCCTGCGTCGCATGTGGCGTCCCTTTCGTGTGGTACTCCCTACGACGAAAGGCTAGGCCGGTCCGGTTCCCGGGCAAGGACGGAGGACGAAGCACGAAGGACGAGCCAAGAGGTCACATCAAGGCGCCATTGCCTCGAAGGGGGCGATGTGGAGGAGTCACACACTAGGGGCGAAACCATGGGACGGGCCGCGCGTCAGTCTTCTGCCTTCGTCCTCCGTTCTTCGTTCTCCGTTCGCTCCTCAGTCGAACACGACCGTCTTGTTGCCGTACACGATCACCCGGTGCTCCAGGTGGTGGCGAACCGCCCGGGCGAGCACGACCTTCTCGAGGTCCCGGCCCTTGCGGCGTAGGACGTCGACCGAGTCGCGGTGGCTCACCCGCACGACGTCCTGCTCGATGATCGGGCCCTCGTCGAGGTCAGAGGTGACGTAGTGCGCCGTGGCCCCGATGAGCTTCACCCCTCGCACGTGGGCCTGGTGGTAGGGCCTGGCCCCGGCGAACGCCGGGAGGAACGAGTGATGGATGTTGATGGTCCGCCCGGGCAGGCCATCCACCAGCCGGTCGGAGAGGACCTGCATGTACCGGGCGAGGACCACGAGGTCGACTCGGAACTCGTCGGCGACCGCCAGGACTGCCTCCTCCTGCTCGTCGCGCGTTTCCGGCGTCACCGGCAGGTGGCGGAACGGGATCCCTGCACCCAGGGCGAGAAGCTTGTGGTCGGGATGGTTGGAGACAACGACCGCGATCTCACCGGCCAACTCCCCCATCTGCTGGCGGCCGATGAGGTCGAGCAGGCAGTGGGGCTCCTTGGACGACAGGATGGCGAGCCGCTGTCGTCGTGGGAGGTGGAGCGACCACTCCATGTCCAGTTCGTCCCCGATGGGTGCAAAGTCGGGTCCGAGGGCGTCGGCGTCGAGGCCGTCGAGTTCGAACTCGATGCGCTGCAGGAACAGTCCCGCCTCGGCGTCGGTGTGCTGGTCGGCGTGAACGATGTTGGCGTTGCGCTCGGCCAGGAACGTCGAGGTGCGCGCCACGAGCCCCGGGCGGTCGGGGCACGAGATGAGGAGGGTGGCGGTGGCTGCCATCGGGCAAGGGTACAAACGATGAGGGCGGTCCGAATCCACCCGGGCACAACGGAGGGGCGGTACCAAGGCACCGCCCCTCCGGCTCCGAGCGCAGCGTGCTCAGATGAACAGGATCTCGGCTCCCTTCGTGATCTCGATGAAGTCCGAGACGTTGAGAACCCCGTCGAGTTCGTCGATCATGTCCTCGACCTCGAGGCCGAACATGTCAACCGACAGCTTGCAGGCCCACAGGTGGGCTCCCATGTCCTTGAGGTGCTCGAGGAACTCGGGCACGGTGGGGATGCCGAGCTCGCCGATCTGCTTCTTCATCTGGTGGGTGGCCATGGCCTGCATGCCCGGCATCGGGGCCAGGGCCGCGGGCATGTGGGTGGCAGGGTTGCCGACCGGCGAGAAGCCCAGGTGATCCTGGCGCTTCTTCGTGATCATGTCCATGCCCCAGAAGGTGAAGAACAGGTGGGCCTCCATCCCGGATTCGAGGGCGCCGTTGGCCATGATGAGGCCGGGGTAGGCCATGTCCAGCGAGCCTTTCGAGCAGACGAAGGCGATCCGCCCGGCCTCTTCCTCGTCCCCGAAGTCGGGAACGAAGGGGGCCGCCTGCGTGATGGTGTCAGTCATGATGCTGTGCTCCTTGGTGATCGTCGGCGCCTACACGCAGCCGGCCGGCTTGGGAAGGCCCGCGATGTACGCCATCTTGCGGGCCGGCTTCTTGGGGAAGAGCGTGAAAAGCTCCTTGGTCGGGATCCCGCCGGTGACGGCCACCCGACGCAACGTGGCGGTCTCGCCCTGTTCCTTGAAGTCGGTCCGGAGGAAGTTGATCGCCTTCCAGTGCCCCTCGGTCAGCTCGATGCCGATGGCCTTGGCGAGTTCCGTGGCGAGGCCCTCGTTCCATTCGTCGTACTCGGTGAGGAATCCCTCTTCGTCGACGTGGATCTCGTTTCCTGCAATTGTCGTAACTGGCATCAGTTGCTCTCCTTGGTTGTGGTGCCCGTGTGTTGGGGTCCGCTGATGGTCCGCAACATGCCGAGGGCACGCTGCATCCCGAGCCGGACCTGGGGATCTCGTAGTTGCCGCAGGAGGCCGAAGAACGACGGCACCTGCTCGGTACCCGCCGCGACCTCGTCGGCCTGGAGGTGGAGCGCCGACGCCGTGCTCTGCAGCAGGGCCATCACGTCGGGTTGGGTCATCTCTTTGACCGTGTCGAGGATGAGGACCACGTTGTCGCCAAGGGCGGCAACGTCCTCCTCGGTGTAGTTCTCGACGACGGCGTCGACGATCCCGAACGCCTGGCGCATGAACTGGAAGTAGCCCTTCCGATCGAAGTCGGCGAGCCGTTCTATGACCACGGTCATCGCCTCCGTCCCGAGCTGGGAGGCGTCGCCGGCGAGGTCGGCCAGCGACTCGAGCTGGGCGAGCAGGGAGTCGAGCCGACCGGCCGAGGCTGCCACGCGCAGGAGGAGGCGCTTGAGGTCTTCGGGCGAGATGTCCTGTTCGTCGAGCTCATCGGAGACGAGGGCGAAGCCCCGGGTGGCCAGGGGCAGGAGGTCGGCCGTGAGCTCGGACATCGCCTCTCGCCGCCGGGCCTGGGCCACGACCTCGTCGGTGATGACCGACACCTGCTCGGTGAGCAGGTCGATCTTGCGCTCGAGGAGGTCGACGCGATCGTCGGTCATCGTCGCCATCAGCTACCTTCTTCGATCTTGCCCGCCATCGACATCGCGGACGGCAGCGGCAGGTCCTTGCCGGCAAGCAGGACGTTCCAGTAGATCCACTTGAACATCATCTTCCCGAAGTGGTTCATCTCGGTCTCCTCGAGGAGGCTGAACGGACCGACCCCGGGGAGCGGGAACTTGCCGGGCAGGGGCTGGGTCGTGTAGTTGAAGTCAATGAGCAGCGCCTTGCCGTGGCCCGATTCGATGTAGCAGTTGGCGTGCCCGTCGAACTCGTGGCGCATCTCGCGGCCCTCGATGTGATCGAGGAAGTTGTCGGTGAAGACGTCGACCGCGTAGTGGGCCACCGAACCCGCCTTCGACGTGGGGAGGTTGGCTGCGTCCCCGAGCGCGAACACGTTGGTCGTGCCCTTCGCCAGGAACGTGTGGTGGTCCACGTTCACGTGGTTCAACTCGTCGCCCAAACCGCTGGCGGCCACGAAGTCGGCACCGAAGTTGAGGGGGATGGTCACGAGTAGGTCGTACTCGACCTCCCGCTCATCGTACGAGATGAGCTTCTTGGCCTCGGCATCCACCCGTTCGAGGTAGAAGTCCGGCTCGATCGTGATCTTCTTGGCGTCGAGCATCGCCCCCAATTCCCGGGACGCAACCGGCTTGGTGAACGCCCCCTCGAGCGGTGTGACGTAGGTCAGCTCCACCCGGTCGCGCATCCCCTTGTCGGCGAAGTACGCCTCGGCCAGGAACGTGAACTCAAGGGGTGCCACCGGGCATTTGATGGGGAGGTCGATGAGGTTCACGACCAGCCTCCCGCCGGTGAATCCGTCGAGGGCCTTGGCCAGCGCGGTCGCGCCCTCGAGGGTGTAGAAGTCGTGGATGGACTTCCCGTACTCGGGGCCGTCGAGGCCCGGCGTCTCCTCCGGACGTGGGCTCGTGCCGGTGGCAATGACGAGTTGGTCGTAGACGAGGGACTCGCCGTTGGAGAGGAGCACGCGGTCGGAGTCGGTTTCCACCTTCTCCACCGCCTCCCGGAGGAGCTCCACGCCCGGAGGAATGAACCGCCTGGTCGGCTTCACGACCTCGTCCGGTCGGTACGTCCCGAAGGGGATGAACAGGTACCCCGGCTGGTAGTGGTGTTCCGTGGCGGGGTCGACGATGGTGATCTTCCACTCGGACCGGGGAAGGCGGGGCCGGAGCTTGTTCACCACCATCGTGCCGGCGGTGCCGGCACCCAAGACGATCAAATGCTGCATGCTGCGCTCCTGTTATGTGATCTTGGTAACGTTTTGATGTGATCTATTTCACATTATACCCTACGGGGTATGGAATGGTCAAGAGAAACCGGTAGGTAGAGAAGAGCGTCGGCACAGCACCAGCCAGAGGGGCCCTCGGGCCCATCCGGGGAGTCGATCAGGCCAGCGGCGCGTGCCTCGAAGCGGCTCTCACCCGGGGCTGAGCAGACCGACCGCTGATCCAGCGCTCGCGTGCGTACCCTGTCGGGCATGGAGTTCCTCCTCGGCGCCCAACCACCCCACGACCTGACCTACTCCGACGTGTTCCTGGTGCCCACCTTCGCCGATGTCGGGTCGCGGTCCGACGTCGACCTCACCACCCCCGATGACATCGGAACCACGATCCCGATCGTTGTCGCCAACATGACCGCAGTGGCGGGCCGGCGCATGGCCGAGACCATCGCCCGGCGGGGAGGGGTGGCGATCCTCCCCCAGGACATCCCCGCCTCCGCCGTTGCAGACATGACCGCCGCCGTCAAGCGGTCCGACCTCGTCCTGGAGACGCCAATCACCCTCCGCGGGTCCGACACGGTCACCGATGCCATGAACCTCATCTACAAGCGATCGCACGGGGCGGTGATCATCGTCGACGACGAGACCCGGCCCATCGGGATCTTCACCGCCACCGACGGCGAGGGCTGGGACCGATTCACACCGCTCAGTTCGGTGATGACCCCCGACCCCATCGTCCTCGGCGCCGATCGCTCGACCCGGGAGCTCTTCGACGAGCTGGCGGCCCGCCGCCTCCACCTGGCGCCAGTGATCGACGGCACCGGCCGCCTGGCCGGGGTCATCACCGAAAAGGGCGCCCTCCGGGCCTCGGTGTACCGCCCGGCCGTCGACGCCGCGGGACGCCTCATGGTGGGGGCTGCCCTCGGCGTCAACGGGGACGTTGCCGCCAGGGCTCGGGACCTCCTCGACGTGGGGATCGACATCCTCGTCCTCGACACCGCTCACGGCCACCAGCAGAAGATGCTCGAAGCACTCGCGGCCGTCCGCTCGCTCGGACCAACCGTCCCCGTCGTGGCGGGCAATGTGGTGACGGCCGCCGGCACGGAGGCCCTCATCGAGGCCGGGGCCGACATCGTCAAGGTAGGGGTCGGCCCCGGCGCCATGTGCACGACCCGGATGATGACCGGCGTGGGTCGCCCCCAGTTCTCATCCATCAGGGACTGTGCCGCCGCGGCCCGGTCGGCCGGCAGGCAGATCTGGGCCGACGGGGGTGTGCGTTTTCCCCGGGACGTGGCCCTGGCGCTGGCAGCCGGGGCCGGCAACGTCATGATCGGCTCGTGGTTCGCCGGGACGTTCGAGTCGGCCGCCGATACGATGCGCGACCCAGACGGCCGGCTCTACAAGGAGAACTACGGCATGGCCTCGGCACGGGCTGTCTCGAATCGGGCTCGACGCGACACCCCCTTCGACCGGGCCCACAAGGAGATGTTCGAGGAGGGGATCAGCCACTCGCGGATGTACCTGTTGGACGACACCCCGAGCGTGGAGGACATCGTCGATCGGATCGTCACGGGGGTGCGTTCGGCGTGCACGTATGCCGGGGCACGCACCATCGACGAGCTCCATGCCAATGCGGTCATCGGCGTCCAGTCGATGACCGGCTACGCCGAGGGCCTTCCCCAGGGCACGAGCTGGTAGCCGCCGGTCAGACGAGGGCCGGGGCCCCCTCGTCGTCGCCGAGGACCACGCCGATGCCCGCGTCCTTGGCCTTGGCCTGGCCCATCCCCATCGTCGTGATGACACCGATGAGGACGACCACGCCGGTCAGCTGGAGGCCGTTGAGCGCCTGTCCCAGGAACACCCAACCGTAGAGGAGGGCGGTGAGCGGGAAGGCGAGCTCTGCCAGGGTGGCCGCCGACGCCGAGGTTCGTCCCAGCCCCCGGTAGTAGATGAGAAGCCCGGCGCCGCCGGGGATGAGGGCCAACCACAACACGGCCCACCACTGCTGACCTGTGAGCACAGCGACCTCCCCGAAGTCGCCTTGGAGGGCGACCACGAGCGCTCCGATGGGCAGGCCGATCGCAAACCGGAGCGCGGTGAGCTGGGCGAACGGCACCTTGGGTGTGAGGCGACGGCCCAGCACGGTTCCCATGCCCCACAACGCGGCCGCCGACACCCCGAGCAGCGCCGCGTTGGACTGGGTGATCGAGATGCTCGTCGGCTCCGGGAAGGCGATCAGGAAGGCACCGAGTACCCCTCCGCCGAAGAAGAACCAGTAGCGACGCATGAGCCGTTCACCCAGTACGACGGCGGCCAGCAACACCGCGAACACGGGCTGGAGCTTCTGGAGCAGCGCCGGTGCGATGAAGTCACCGTACGAGAACGCCTTCGTGAACAGCGTCGTGGCGAGGATGGAGGCTCCGCCCCCGATGAGGATGGCCGACACCCAGTCCCCGCGGTTGAACCGGCGCAGAGCGGGTCCCACCCGCAGGAGGAACGGGAGGGTGACCACGACGAGGATCACGTGCTCGAGCATCACGAGCACCGAGGCGGACACATCCCCGACGGTCAGGAATCGGCGCAGGATCGCATCCGACCCCCAGAGGGCGGCGGCGGTCGCGACGAGCACGACCCCGGGAACCCTGGCCGACACGGACGTTTGGGTGTTCATCGCACTCCTCCGAAGTGAGGATCAGAGCGTAGACGGCCGGGAGGGCCGCCGAACCGGTTCCCGGTCCGACTTGATCCGGGCATCGTTCAGGCGGTGCGAACCTCGCGGACGAGGTCCTCGATCGCGCCCTTGGCATCGGCGAAGAACATGAGCGTGTTCTCTTTGTAGAACAAGGGGTTGTCGATGCCGGCGAACCCCGGCGACAGGCTGCGCTTGACGACAACGCAGGTGCGGGCGCGGTCCACATCGAGGATCGGCATGCCGTAGATCGGGGAGGTGGCGTCGTCACGGGCGGACGGATTGACGACGTCGTTGGCGCCCACCACGAGGGCGACGTCGGTGTGGGCGAAATCGGAGTTGATGTCCTCCAGGTCGTAGAGGCGGTCGTAGGAGACGTCGGCCTCGGCCAGGAGCACGTTCATGTGCCCTGGCATCCGCCCCGCCACCGGGTGGATGGCGTACTTCACGTCGACGTCGCGGTCGGCGAGCAGGTCTGCCAGTTCGCGCAGCGCATGCTGGGCCTGGGCCACCGCCAGGCCGTACCCGGGGACGACGATGACCGACTGGGCATAGGCGAGCACGATGGCGAGGTCGTCGGCGCTCGTGCGACGAACGGTCCTGTCGCCGGTGTCCGAACCGTCGCCGCCGGTCGAGTCGCCGCCGAACCCACCGATGAGCACGTCCATGAGGGTGCGGTTCATCGCCTTCACCATGATGTTGGTGAGGATCAGCCCCGACGCCCCGACGAGGGCGCCCGAGATGATGAGCACCGACGACTCGATGGCGAACCCCGCCATCGACGCCGCCACGCCCGACAAGGAGTTGAGGAAGGCGATGACGACCGGCATGTCACCTCCGCCGATCGGAAGCACCCGGATGACGCCGACGAGGAGCGAAAGCCCGAGCAGGATCCAGAACTCGAGGAGGTCGCCCGAGATCATGAACCAGGCAAGTACACCGAGGGTGCCGGCGAGGATGACCGGGTCGGCGTACCGCTGACCCGGGTAGTGCACGGGCCCTCCCGACACTCGACCGGACAGCTTGCCGAAGGCCACGAACGACCCCGTGAAGGTGACCGACCCGATGACCACGGAGAGCCCCAACGTCAGGGCGGTGACCGCGCCGCCGGTGCCACCGAGCAGGAACGCGGCCCCGGCGACCAGAGCCGACGCCCCACCTCCGAAGCCGTTGAACGCGGCCACGAGTTCGGGCATCCCGGTCATGGCGACCCGACGAGCGAGAAGCACCCCGATGGCACCTCCGATCACGAGCCCTGCCGCCACCCACACGTACTCGATCACACCCTGGTCGAGGAGCGTCACGACGACCGCCACGAGCATCCCGATCGAAGCGAGGCGGTTGCCGGATCGGGCCGTGGCCGGCGAGGAGAGTCGCTTGAGCCCGACGATGAACAGGCCGGCGGCGGCGAGATAGAGGAGTCCGGACAGCTCGATGGGCATCAGCGGTGCTTCTTGAACATCTCGAGCATGCGATCGGTGACGAGGAATCCACCGACGACATTGATCGTGGCGAAGACGACGGCGATGACACCGAGCACCGTGGCGAGCGTGGAGCTGCCCCCGGCCCCGGTCACGAGGACGGCACCCACCAAGGTGATCCCCGAGATCGCGTTCGAGCCGCTCATGAGGGGGGTATGGAGGGTGGGGGGAACCTTGGTGATGACCTCGAACCCCACAAACGAGGCGAGGACGAACACCGTGAGGGAAACGATGAGCGTCATCGGGCGGCTCCGGTTTTGAGGAGGGCCGCCACCCGCTCCGAGCGCACCACCCCGTCGTGGGTCACGACCACACCGTCGGCGATTTCGTCCTCGAAGTCGAGCCGCAGCTCGGCACCGTCCGTGAGGTGGGTGAGAAGGGCAGCGATGTTGCGGGCGTACAGGGTCGAGGCGTCGGTGGGAACCCTCGTCGCCAGGTCGTTCGGCCCCAGGATGAGCACGCCGCCCCGGTCGACGTCCTCGCCCAGGACGGTCGCGGTCGTATTGCCCCCGGTGGGAGCGGCCAGGTCGATGATGACGGTGCCCGGCGGACAGGCGTCGAGGGTCTCGTCGTCGACGAGGATCGGCGCAGGACACCCGGGGATCTGAGCCGTCGTGATGATCACGCTCGCTGCCGCCACGTGGGGTTGAAGACCACGGATCACGCGCAGCTGGTCGTCGTCGTCGAGCGCCTTGGCGTATCCCCCGGCGGTGGCGGCATCGGCCTCGAGATCGAGCCGAACGAACTTGGCGCCGAGCGACTTCACCTGCTCGGCCACGACGTCGCGTACGTCGAACGCCGAAACGACGGCCCCCAGGCGTTTGGCGGTCGCGATCGCCTGCAATCCCGCCACCCCGGCCCCCAACACGAGCGTCGCGGCGGGGCGAAGGGTGCCGGCGGCGGTGGTCATCATGGGCAGGATCCGCCCGAGACGGTCAGCGGCCAGCAGCACGGCCTGGTAGCCGGCGAGGCTCGCCTGCGACGACAGTGCATCCATCGGCTGGGCGAGGGTCGTTCGGGGGAGGAGTTCAAACGCCAGGGCGGTCACCCCGGCGGCGGCGCACCGACCCATGACCTCGGGGCGCTCCAGCGGTCGAAGGAACCCGACGAGGACGCCGCCCTTCGCCATGCGGTCGGGGGCGTCGTCGGGAGCGGTGACGACCGCGACCACCTCCGCGGTCCACGCCGAAGGACCCAGCTCGGCACCCGCCTCCTCATAGGCGCCGTCGTCGAAACCGGCCCGGGTCCCCGCCCCGGGTTCGACGATGAAGCGATGGCCCTTGGCAACGAGTGTCCGCACCGTGTCGGGCGTGACCGAGACCCGACGTTCGTCGGCGCGCGACTCGACCGGGATACCAATGAGCATGCCGGGAGTCTATGCGGGTCGCTGTGCGTGCCAGACATTGGCCGGCCGGCCGCCGAGACCTGCTGCTGTCGTCGCAGTGCCGGTCCTACTCTGCACCCGGTGCGGCACCACTCACTGCTCGCCTTGGGGTACCTCACGATCGTGGCCTACGGGGCGTGGTTCTACGGCTTCGGCGTTCTCCTCGACGAGATCGTCAGCGCCACCGGTTGGCAGGAGAGCCTCGTCGTGGGCGTGTCGTCGGTGGCGGCGCTGGTGGCAGGAGGCGGTGCCCTCCTCGCCGGCCGGGCCCTCGACCGGTGGGGCGGCAGGCGGGTGTTCCTCCTCGGGATCGTGGGGGCCGGGGTCCTGGCCGGGGCCTCCCGGGCCGGGGACCTCGGCACGTTTGCCGCCGCCGCCGTGGTGGGGGGCGGCCTCATCGGGGCCACCGGGCACTATCACACGACGCTGGGGACCGCCGCCGGGTTACACCCGGCTCGGCCGGCGAGGGCCATCGCCATCGTCACCCTCTACGGGGCGTTCTCCTCGACGATCATGCTGCCTCTGGGCGGGGTCCTGGCCGACCGGGTGGGATGGCGAACAGCGCTTGCCGTCTACGCCGCGCTGGCGGCCAGCGGCTACGTGTGGGCGGCGCTGGCGGCCGACGTCCGCCAGCCAGAGGGAGGATCCTCCGCACCCTTGGCCTGGACCCCGCTCGTCGTCGTCGCCCTCGCCGCCAGCCTCCTGGGGTCGGCCGGGTACGGAACGGTGGGCGTGTACCAGGTTCCGATCATGGTGTCACTGGGCATGGCCCTCCCCCTGGCATCCACCCTGGCCGGCCTGCGGGGCGTCGCCCAGTTCCTGGGAAGGCTGCCCATCGATCCCCTCGTGGCCCGCCTAGGGAGCCGACGGGCGCTCGTGTTGGCCAACACCGTGATCGCCGTCGGCACCGTTCTCCTCGTGTGGTCCGACCGCCCGGCCGTCGCGGTCGTCTTCGCCCTCGTGGCCGGGGTCGGGATCGGGGCCTTCTCACCCCTCTCGGGCATCTTCGCGTACGAGGTGGCCGGACCCCGACGGGTGGGCACGCTCATGGGGATCCAGGCCGCTGCGGCCGGGGTGGGGATCGCCGCCGGCCCCTACCTGGCGGCGACCGCCGTCGAGTCGTCGGGCGATCGACGAATGGCGATCCCGGTGGCCGTCCTCATGTTGCTCGGCGCCGCCGCGGCTCTCATGGCCGGGCGACGCTGGGCGACGACGGCCGACGGGCCTCAGTCGTAGACCGCGGGCTTCTTGTCCATGAACGCCCGCATGTTCTCCTTGGCCACGGGCAGCGTGGCCGAGGACGCCATGACCTCGGACGCGTACTCGTAGGCTCGATGGAGGTCCATCTCGAGGTGCCGGTAGAACGCTCGCTTGCCGATGCCCTTCGAGAGCTTGGATCCCCTGGTGGCCCGGGTCAACAGGTCGCGAGTGGCGGCTGGGACTTCGGCGTCGGGTACGACCTTGTTGACGAGGCCCCAGTCAGCCGCGGTGTGGGCATCGATCGGATCGCCGGTGGCGAGCATCTCGAACGCCCGCTTGCGGCCGATGGTGCGCGACACGGCCACCGACGGGGTCGTGCAGAACAGCCCCCCCCTGCCGCCCGGGAGCTGGAAACGGGCCGACTCGGCGGCAACGGCCAGGTCACACGCAGCAACGAGCTGGCACCCGGCCGCCGTGGCCAGCGCGTGCACCTGGGCGACGACCACCTGCGGAACCTCCATGATCCGCTGCATGAACACGGCGCACAGGTCAAGCAGCCGTTGCATCTCGACGAGGTCCCGGTCCACCATGTCTGCGAAGTCGTGGCCCGAGGAGAACACGGGACCCTCGCCGGCGAGGATGATCCCCCGTGCGTCCGACTCACCCGCGTCGGCAAGGGCCCGGTCCAACTCTGCGAGATGGTCCTCCGAGAGGGAGTTGCGCCGATGCGCCCGGTTCATGGTGATGACGCGGAAGGGACCCTCATCGGCGACCACGAGATGGGAGTACATCGTCCGAGCCTACCGCGTGTCCTCGGTCGCCGAGGCACCGACGAGCTCTGCGATCAGGCCCCGGACCCTGCGCTCGATCTCGTCGCGGATCGGTCGAACCGCCTCCACTCCGAGGCCAGCCGGGTCGTCGAGATCCCAGTCGAGGTAGCGGCGGCCGGGGAGGACGGGGCACGCATCCCCGCACCCCATCGACACGATGACGTCGGCAGCCCGGACCATGTCGGTGGTCCACACCTGGGGCCGGTTGCCCACGATGTCGATCCCCTTTTCGGCCATGGCCGTCACCGCCGACGGGTTGATGGCAGCGGCAGGTTCCGACCCCGCCGAGTACACGTCGATCTCGCCTCCGCCCAGGTGACGCAACCAGCCGGCCGCCATCTGGGAGCGGCCGGCGTTGTGCACGCACAAGAAGAGCACCGCCGGTTTGGCCACCCTCACAGTCTGGCACGGTCGCCTCGAAACCGAGCACCGTCGGACCGAGCACCCGGTAGGTTCGTCCCATGTACTCCGAGATCATCGCCTTGCGTGCCATCCGCGACTACGAGGACCGCCCACTGGCATCGGCGGACCTCGAACGGATCCTCATGGCCGCCCGTTCGACCGGCTCCTCCAAGAACCTCCAAAGCTGGTCCTGGGTCGTCG
>JBFKVA010000036.1:0-21909 GCA_041635475.1 Acidimicrobiia bacterium
ACCTGGGGACGGTCAACGACGACTACCGATCCCGGGTGGACCCGGCCGAGATGGCCCGCGACCTGCGCCTCATCGTCGAGGGTGGCGCCACCGCCCTCCGGGCCGAGGTCGCCGCCGGTCCCCCCGGGTCGACCGTGGTGGCGGTGGTGGCGCCGGATCGACGCGGCCTCGTGGCCGGGATCACCGGGGTGGCCACGCTCCATGACCTCAACATCCTGGCGGCGCAGCTCTACACCCGCTCGGACGGCATCGCCTGCGACCGGTTCGTCGTCGAGGGGGATGGGCGCGCCGTGGAACGGTTCGTGGCGGCGCTCGGCGAGGGCATGGCCAGGGATCCCGACCTGTCCGATCGGGTGGCGGCCAAGGCGCACGCCTACCGGCACGGGGTGAGGCCGGCGGTCGAACCGGGCGTGCTCGTCTCCGGTGGCGGGGTGCGGTGGGAGGTCCAGCTTCGGGCAGCCGACCGGCGAGGTCTCCTCCACGACGTGTCGAGGGCCCTGGCCGACCTCGGGCTGGACCTGCTCCAGGTCCACGTCGACACGAGGGCCGGGGTGGCCTACGACACGCTGCGGGTGACGGGGCGGACGGACGGACCGACGATGACCAGGACGGTGCTCTCGGTCCTGTGATGTCAGGGGTATGGCGGTGTCTGCCGTACGCTTCCACCACATGCGGATCGGCCTTGTCGTCCTCATGTTCGTGTGGGTCGCGTGCGCCGGGTTCGGCACCGGCGAGGTTGCACCTGCCGCCCCCGCGCCGACCACGACGACGACCACCACCACCACCTCGACCTCCACCTCGACCACGACCACAACCACCACGATCCCCACGTTCACCCTGACCGGCCACGTCCGCGACGTCGATGGCCGGCCCCTGGGGGGAAGCACGGTGACGGTGTCAGGGGTGGAGACGGTCGTGGGACCCGATGGGTGGTTCCTCGTCACCGAGGTCCCGTTCGGCGAGGTTGTTGTCTCGCGACCCGGCTGGCAGACCGTACTCGCCCCGTGGGATGGCTCGGCGACCCCCGTCGACATCCGACTCCAACCGGTGCGGGTTCGAGCCCTTCGGGTGAGCGCCTGGGTGGCCGAACGGCCGGAGGCCTACTCGGCCCTGCTCGCCCTCGCCGACGAGACGGTCATCAACGCCCTCGTGTTCGACACGAAACAGGAGGGCGGCGTCGTGCTCTACGAGACGGCGGTGGCCGAGGCGAACGACATCGGCGCGGTGCAGGCCAAGTACGACCCGGCTGCCCACCTGGCAGCCGCCAAGGAGCGCGGTCTCTACACGATCACCCGGATCGTGACGTTCGAGGATGGGATCCGGGTGCGGGCCCGCCCAGAACTCAAGATGGCGGGGGAGTGGATCGATCCCCGCATCCGCGAGGGATGGGAGTACCCGATCGCCCTGGGAGAGGAGGCCTGCAGCCTCGGCTTCCACGAGATCCAGTTCGACTACGTGAGGTTCCCGGCGGGCAAGACGGCCGCCGTCTCGGGCCAACGCGACCTCTCCCAGGAGGAGCGGGTGGGCGTGATCCGCGACTTCCTCCAGTTGGCGCGATCGCGCATCCACCCCCTGGGGTGCGCGGTGTCGGCCGACATCTTCGGGATCGTCGTGAGCACACCCGACGACCAGGGCATCGGCCAGATGCCCGAGGAGGTCTCGCTCGTGGTCGACGTCGTGAGCCCGATGGTGTACCCGTCGCACTACTCGCTGGGATGGCTGGGGTTCCCCGACCCCAACGACCACCCCTACTCGGTCACTGCTGACGCCCTCGACGACGGGACGCCCCGGCTCGCCTCGCCGCTGCAGATGCGACCGTGGCTGCAGGCGTTCTGGTGGACCGATGCGGAGATCAAGGAGTCGATCAGGGCCGCCGAGGAGCGAGGAACCGGATGGATGCTGTGGAACGCTGCCGGCAACTACAGCCACGCGGCCCTCCCCACGGCCGAGGAGATCGAGCGGTGGAATGAGCCGCCCACTCCTACGCCTACCTCCACTTCGATCCCCGCGTCAACCTCGACCACCGAGGGGGGCGGCTGAGCGCTACCCGGTGAGCGAGGCCGTCGCGAAGATCACGGAGAACGGATCGCAGTAGATCACCACGCTCCACTCACCCGACGACAGGTCAACGGAGGACGGCAGGTCGTAGTTCTGGTCGCCTTGGTTTCCCTTGAGCTTGCCCAGGTCCACATACCCCTCCGTGTGTACGTCGCCCGAAGACTGGGGGTTCGCGATCGGAACGAGGAGTACGTGAAGATCCGGGCCGTTGGTGACGTCGAACGTCTCGAACCGCAAGACGTCCCGGCCGGAGGACAGCCGGTAGATGGTGGCGTTTCCCGAACCTGGGTGGGCGTCATCCGCACCCTCGAAACTCCCTGTCAGGACCACGACGGGGCCGGCAGCCTCGGTCGGCGCCGGCGCATCTGTCTCCTCGGATGATGCTGACGTGTCCCTTGGTGCCGGCTCGATTGCGACGGCGGTCTCTGGTTCTGATGCTGCGTCGGTCGCAATCGGGAATGCCTCGTCAACGACCTTGTCGACGAAGAGCGGTCTGACCAGCCACACGGCAATCGCCAGGCCGGCAATAACCAGTATCGACGAGGCAGCGACGATGGGTGGGCGTTTCCAGATGGGGCGGGGGTCGGGCATCGGGTCTCCTTCGAGGTGCGTTCTCCTGCCATGCAACCCCGAGGGGTCCGGTGCGCATCCCGTGAGGACCTAACAAGAAACGAAACTCACCCACCGAGCCCAGCGTGGGCTTGTCCGCTGATCGCTCCAGGGGAGCGCGTCACGAAAGCACCGACGCGACCGGTCAGGCCTCGGTGATGGTGATCGCCTGGATGACGCAATCCTCGACTGGCTTCTCACCCCGGCGGTCCTGGGCGGCGATGGCGTCGACGGCCTCCATCCCTGAGATGGTCTTGCCGAAGATCGTGTAGGCGTGGGGGAGGTTCACCTTGGCGAGGCAGATGAAGAACTGGCTGCCGTTCGTGTTCGGCCCGGAGTTGGCCATGGCGAACGTGCCGCGTTCGTACGTGCCAGGGACGTCGAGTTCGTCCCGGAATCGGTACCCGGGCCCACCCCGGCCGGTCCCGGTGGGGTCGCCGCCCTGGACGACGAAGCCCGGCACCACCCGGTGGAAGATGACCCCGTCGTAGAAGCCATCCCGAGCCAGGAACACGAAGTTGTTGACCGTGTGGGGTGCCCGTTCGGGGTCGAGGCTGGCGGTGATGACGCCGTGGTTGGTGGTGAGCGTGGCGGTGTATGACGAGGCGAGGTCGATCGTCAGGTCAGGTGCTTTCGGATACTGCTTCATAGTCCCTTCTCCCATCCGGTGTCTCCATCGGCAGTCTGGCACGCTCGAATGAATGAAGGACAGGCACCCCGGCGAACGCACTTCGTACCTCGTACTCCCGCTCCGTACCTCGTACTTCCCGCTCCGTACTCCGTACTTCGTACTCCGTACTCAGAACAGCGCGGACGCCAGGCGCCGTCGCCATGGCCCGACCACGGGGTGCTCGTTGCCGAGGAGGGAGAAGACCTCGACCATGACCTCGCGGGCGGCATTGGCGGACTCCCCCCTGCCTTCGACGATCGTGAGCAGCTCGGCCAGCGCCGCCTCGAAGTCGCCGGCGCCGATGTGGGCCCGGGCCAGTTCGATGCGGAGCTCGTCGTTGGTCGGGTCGGCGTCGAGCCGGGCCCTGACCTCGTCGACGTCACCACCTGCTCGCGACAACGAGGCCGCGGCCCGTAGTCGGTCCACCTCGGTCGACGGCGGCAGCTTGTCGAGCAACGCGGTTGCCTCGTCCACTCGGTCGTTGTCGATGAGGAGGGCGGCCAGCATGAACACCGCCTCGGTGTTGGTGGGTTCGTCGGCGATGAGGGCGGTGAGCTTCGTCTCCGCCGCCTGGTCGGCGCCCAGCTCGAGGAGGTGTTCGATCTCCACCATGCGGTCGTCGGCCGGGGGTTGGACGAACTGGCCGAGCCATTGGCGTAGCTGACTGTCGGGGATCGCCCCCGAAAACTGGGCGACGGGTTGACCATTCACGAACCCCACCACCGTGGGGATGCTCTGGACCCGCATCTGACCGGCCAGCTGCTGGTTGGCATCGACATCGATCTTCACGAGCTCGAACGCCCCGGCGTACTCGGCGGTGACTCGTTCGAGGAGTGGGCTGAGCTGCTTGCACGGTCCACACCATTCCGCCCAGAAATCGACGACGACGGGGACGCTCTTGGATCGTTCGATCACCTCGGTCATGAACCCAGCGGTGTCGACGTCCTTGACAAGTGGGGTGGCGGACATGGGGCAAGGGTATTGGCCGCCGGGGGATATGGCGGTCCGGGCCTGCAACCGGGAGGGGAGTAACCTGTGCGGATGGCCCCATTCGGACATCTCCTCACCGCCGTCGTGACCCCGTTCGCCGACGACGGCAACGTCGACTTCGAGGCTTTCACCCGACTCGTCACGTGGCTCGTCACCCACGGTTCGGACGGCGTGGTCGTGTCGGGAACCACCGGGGAGTCGCCCACCCTCAACCCGGCGGAGGACCTGGCCCTCTACGAGGCCGCGGTGGAAGCGGTCGGAAGCAAGGCGTTCGTCGTGGCCGGCACCGGCGCCAACGACACGCGGCACTCGATCGACATGACCCGCAAGGCCGTCGAGGTCGGTGTCCACGGGGTCATGGCCGTCACCCCCTACTACAACCGGCCCTCACAGGAAGGGCTCGTCGAGCACTTCACCGCGATCGCCGATGCGTCGGAGGTGCCGGTGATGCTCTACAACATACCGGCCCGCTCCGGCCGGCTCATCGAGGTCCCGACGCTCGTCGAGTTGGCCGGCCACGACCGTATCGTGGCGGTCAAGGACGCCGTCGAGGATGTCGGGCACACGACCCGCGCCCACGCCGCGCTCCCCGAGGGCTTCGCCATCTACTCGGGGGCGGACCTCTACACCCTGCCGATGATGGCCGTCGGAGCGGTGGGCGTCGTGAGCGTTGCCAGCCACCTGGTGGGCCCCCGGATCGCCGAGATGGTCGCCGCCTGGCACGCCGGGAACGCAAAGGAGGCGCTGCGCCTCCATGAAGGACTCAGTCCCGTGTTCGACCTTTGTTTCGCCGAGCCGAGCCCCGGCCCGGTCAAAGGGGCCCTCAACGCCCTCTGGGGCAACGTGGGGGGCCTGAGACTCCCGATGACCCCGGCTTCCCGGGGGCTCGTGGACGCCTTGGTCGAGGCCGTTGCGGCCACGGACGCCCTGTGAGCGTCCGCATCACATTCCTGGGGGGCCTCGGCGAGATCGGTCGCAACTGTGCCGCCCTCGAGCATGACGGGAAGATCGTCATCATCGACTGCGGCCTCATGTTCCCCGAGGAGGACATGCTGGGGGTCGACCTCGTCTTCCCGGACTGGTCGTGGCTCGAAGCCCGGGCAGAGGACGTCGAGTGCGTCGTGCTCACCCACGGCCATGAGGACCACGTCGGGGCCCTGGCCTACTTCCTCCAGGTCTTCAAAGTGCCCGTGTACGGGACGCAGATCACGCTCGAGGTGGCCCGCGGTCGGGTGGAGGAGCTGGGAGTCTCCCCCCGGTTCCGGACGGTCGAGGACAACGTCTGGGTCAAGCACGGTCCGTTCCAGTTCAGCTTCATCCCCGTGTCGCACTCGATCCCCGACGGGGCGGCGGTCGCCTTCGACACGCCCGAGGGCATCATCATCCACTCGGGCGACTTCAAGCTCGACCCCACCCCGATCGACGGTCGGCCCACCGACCTTCCCACTTTCGCCCAGCTGGGCCGGGAAGGCGTCCGCCTCCTCCTGTCCGACTCGACGAACGCCGAGTACCCGGGGTTCGTGCCGTCGGAGTCGTCGCTCACCCAGGAGATCGAGGACATCGTGCGCCGGGCCAAGGGCCGGGTGGTGGCGGCCTGCTTCGCCTCCCACATCCATCGTGTCCAGCAGATAGCGTCAGCAGGGCTCGCCGACGGCCGCAAGATCGCGTTCTTCGGGAGGTCGATGCACCGGGTCTCGGACGTGGCCCGCCGCTTCGGGGCCCTCGACATCCCCGAGGCGTCGATCATGGACATCGAGAAGCTCCTGCTGCTCCCCGAGGACGAACAGCTCCTCATCACGACCGGGAGCCAGGGTGAACCGTTCGCGGCCATGTCGCTCATGGCCTCGGGACGTCATCGGTTCGTCACGCTGACCGCCGAGGACACGATCCTCATCTCGGCCACGCCGATCCCCGGCAACGAGCGGGCGGTGAGTCGCGTGATCAGCCAGCTGCACCGGGTCGGTTGCCGGGTGTACCACGGCCGCAACTCCCATGTCCATGTGTCCGGACACGGGGCCCAGGACGAGCTGAAGACGTTCATGAACGTGATCCGCCCCCGGGCCTTCGTGCCCATCCACGGCGAGTACCGGCACCTCAGATCGCACGCCGACCTGGCCCGTCAGATGCGGATCCCCCAGATTGAGATCTGCGAGGACGGCGATGCCATCGTGGTCGACGGAGACGAGGTACGCCGCGAGGAGCGAGCGGTCCCCGCGCCGTACATCTACTTCGACGGGGGAGCCGACGTGGAAAGCTCGGTGCTCCGGGCCCGGGGCAAGCTGGCCGACGACGGCGTCGTGGTGGTCACCGTCGGGGTGGACCTCTCGAACAGCACGGTCATCCTCGGTCCCGACGTCGACCTGCACGGGGTCGGCGGCGAGGGGGATGTGCTGCGCAAGCGAATCGCCGAGGAACTCAAGGCTGAGATCGAGGCCGGAGGCAAGAAGCCGTCCCTCGCCCAACTCCAGGACATGACCCGGCAGGTGGCGCGGCGGGTCATCCGGGAGGAGACCGGGACCCGGCGCAAGCCCGTCATCATCCCGGCGGTCCTCGAGGTCTGAGCGACGAACACGCCCGATCCCGCGCGTTCCGCGCGCGCTTTCGCGCGGCCAGTGATTGGACCCGCCCCCGGACTCCTGTACACTCGGCCCGCATGGCGAAGCGAGCTGTGTCCCGCGGTGGGGCCAACCGGGCGGGACGGGGCTCTCCCAACCGAACGAAGACCAAGAAGAAGCCGTCCGGCTTCGGTGCCTGGCTGGCAGGTGTCCCGGAGCGGATCCGGCACCGTCTCGGCCGGCAGGCCGACGACGTCTGGGGTGTCGCCCTCTGTGTGGTGGCCGGCGTGCTCGTATTGTCGTTCGTCGGCCATGCGGGTCCCGCCGGGCGGGCCATCGTGGCGTCCCTCAGTTTCCTGTTCGGGCTCTGGTCGTTCCTCATTCCCGTGTTCGTCGGCTCAATCGGCGTGGCCCTCATCGTCGGACGGCCCCGTCAGGATCACGTGCGGACGGCATGGGGCCTGGGCCTGGCGTTCGTCTCCTCCCAAGCGCTCTTCCACCTCCTGACCGGCCCGCTCTCGCTTCATCAGCTCCTGGAGATCCGCGGCCCGTTCACACTCGAGGCACGCTCTTTCGATGCGGTCCTCGTCGACCTGGGAGGGGCGGTGGGCGCCCTCATCTCGCTGCCCCTGTTCCGCCTGCTCGGGTCGTGGGCGGCCGGGCTGGTTCTCGGGTCCCTGCTCGTGACGGGGGTCCTCATCGCCGCCCACACGACGTACCGGGAGTTCTTCATCGCCCTTGCCGACCTCTTCAAGGCAGTTCGAGCGTGGGCCGGTTCGGTGACGACGGCCCGTCCCGCGGTATCGTCGCGGCCCCACCGGCCGGCGGTCATCGAGCACGGCCCCACCCGCCAGGGTCCGCGGCCACCGTCCCGTCCCAAGGCTCCCAAGCCGGCCGACACCCGTCCCCGGCCGGAGCCGGCCCCGGTCAAGACGCCCGTGCCCCACGTGGTCACGGACACCACCTACGAACTTCCACCACTCGAACTCCTCGGGTACGGAGCCAGCATCGAACACAACCGCAGGTCCCTGGAGGACACTGCCCAGGACCTGGAGGAGACCCTCCGTCACCACGGTGTCGACGCCACGCTCACCAAGATCGTCCCCGGCCCCACGGTCACGCGCTACGAGATCGAACTGGCCCCGGGGGTCAAGGTCAACCGGGTCACGAGTCTCGCCCACGACATCGCCTATGCACTGGCCACGCCCGACGTCCGGCTTCTCGCCCCCATCCCCGGCAAGTCGGCCATCGGGGTCGAGGTACCGAACAAGAAGCGCCGCATCGTGTCGTTGGGTGACGTCCTCCGTTCCCCCGAGGCTGCCGACGAGCATCATCCGCTGTCGGTGGGACTCGGCATGGACATCTCGGGGCGGCCGCTCCTGCTCAACCTCGCGGACCTTCCCCACCTCCTCATCGCAGGGGCCACCGGGGCCGGCAAGTCGTCGTGCATCAACTCGCTCGTGACGTCGCTGCTCATGCGCAGTCACCCCGAAGACGTCCGGCTCATCATGGTGGACCCCAAACGGGTGGAACTCGGCCAGTACAACGGGGTGCCGCACCTCCTCACCAAGGTGATCACCAACCCTCGCAAGGCCACCGACGCCCTCAAGTGGGCGGTGGAGGAGATGGACCGCCGCTACGACCAACTGGCCGATGCCGGCGTCCGCGACATCCTTGGGTACCGCCACAAGCTCGCCGCCGGCTTGCTCGACCCCGAGAGCTTCGACCGCTTCCCGTACCTCGTTGTGCTCATCGACGAGCTCAACGACCTCATGATGGTGGCGGGCCGGGAGGTGGAGGACTCCATCGTGCGGATCGCCCAGATGGCCAGGGCCGTCGGCATCCATCTCGTCATCGCCACCCAGCGTCCATCGGTGAACGTCATCACGGGCGTCATCAAGGCCAACATCCCGTCGCGGCTGGCGTTCTCGGTTGCCTCCACGACCGACTCACGGGTCATCCTCGACTCCGCCGGCGCCGAGAAGCTCATCGGCATGGGGGACATGCTCGTCGTCACCGCCACCGAGCCTCGGCCCCGCCGCATCCAGGGGGCCTGGGTGGAGGAGCGGGAGGTCCACGCCGTCGTCGAGTGGGTGCGGGACCAGCGTGAGGCCCGCTACCAGGACCACGTCATCGAGGCCACGGTCGACGCCCAGCGGGTCGCGGCCGCCGAGGAGGCCGATGACGACGAGGACCTCGTCCGTCAGGCGATCGACCTCGTGGTTCGGTCACAGCTGGGCTCCACCTCGATGCTCCAGCGCAAGCTGCGCATCGGGTTCGCCCGGGCCGGCCGGGTCATGGACCACCTCGAGTCGCGCGGCGTCGTCGGTCCGTCGCTCGGTTCCAAGGCCCGCGAGGTGCTGTGGACGGCCGACGACCTGGCCGAGGTGTGAGCCCGGGCCGGCACCCCTGACAGCGCCCGGCTCCCCCTAATCTGCGTGCGATGGATCAGGTCCTGACCCCCGAGGGAGAACTGCTGCGGGAGTCCCCGATCCGCGACGACCTCATCAAGCGCCTCTACCGGGCGATGGTGGTGGCCCGCCAGTACGACCACAAGAGCATCTCACTCCAGCGCCAGGGGCGCCTGGCCACCTACGCCCCCTTCGAGGGCCAGGAGGGGGCCCAGATCGGGGCGGCCGCCGCCCTCCATCCCGATGACTGGATGGTCGCCACCTACCGCGACGGGGCAGCCATGTGGGCCCACGGTTTTCCCATGGATCTGCTGTTCCTGGGACGCACCGGCGACGAGCGGGGCGGCGCCCCCCCGGCCGACGTCCCGTGCCTTCCCCCGTCGATCACCGTCGGCGGCCACATGATCCACGCCGTCGGCCTCGGTTGGGCCGCCAGGATCAGGGGCGAACGCCGGGTGGCCCTCACCCTGTTCGGGGACGGCGCCACGAGCGAAGGGGACTTCCACGAGGCCATGAACTTCGCGGCCGTGTTCGCCACCCCGACGATCTTCTTCTGCCAGAACAACGGCTACGCCATCAGCCTGCCGGTGGCCGAGCAGACCAAGTCGGAGACGATCGCCGACAAGGCCGTCGCCTACGGCATGCCCGGGGTCCGGGTGGACGGCAACGACCTCCTGGCGGTCTACGAACACACATTGGCCGCCGTCAACCGCGCCCGCTCCGGGGCCGGTCCCACCCTCATCGAGGCGGTGACCTACCGCATCGGCCCCCACACCACCAACGACGACCCGAGCCGGTATCGCACGGACGAGGAAGAGATCGTGGCCCGCACCAAGGACCCGATCGTCCGCGTGCAGCGGTACCTCGAGTCGAAGGGTGAGTGGACCGACGCCTGGGAGGAGGAGATCTCCCAGGAGGCGGCCCGGATCGTTGACGAGGCAATTGCCAAGGCCGAGGCTGTCCCCGAGCCCGAGGTGTCCCATCTGTTCGAGGGCATGTTCGCCGAACCGACCGTTCAGCTGGCCGAACAAGAGCAGTGGGCCGGGGCGTGACCGTCCTCACGCTCGCCCAGGCCCTGACCGCCGCCCATGCCACGGCGCTGGCGGCCGACGACAGTGTGGTCGTCATCGGGGAGGATGTCGCCCGCACCGGCGGCGTCTTCCGGGTCACCGAGGGGCTCCTCGACGAGTTCGGTCCGACCCGGGTCATCGACACCCCGGTGGCCGAGTCGGGCATCGTGGGGGCCGCCTTCGGGATGGCCGTGGCCGGGCTCCGCCCCATCGCCGAGATCCAGTTCATGGGGTTCTCGACCCCTGCCTACGACCAGGTCGTCAACCACGTCGCCCGGATCCGCAACCGCAGCCGTCATCGCTTCACGGCGCCCATGGTCATTCGCATCCCCTACGGCGGGGGGTTCGGGGCAGCCGAACACCACTCCGAGTCATGGGAAGCCATCTACGCCCACACCCCGGGCCTCAAGGTGGTCACCCCCTCGACGCCCGCCGACGCCAAGGGCCTCCTCCTCGCCGCGGTGGCCGATCCCGACCCGGTCATCTTCCTCGAACCGATCCGGCTCTACCGCTCCGTCAAGGAGGAGGTGGCCGACGGCTGGACCACCGTCGAGATCGGCAAGGCCGCCATCCGCCAGGAGGGTTCCGATGTCACCTTGCTGTCGTGGGGAGCCATGACCAAGGAGACGCGGGCAGCCGGGGAACGCCTCGCCGCCGACGGCATCTCGTCCGAGGTCATCGACGTCCGATCACTCGTCCCCCTCGACGCCGACACGATCCTCGACTCCGTGCGCAAGACCGGGCGAGCGGTCGTCGTCCACGAAGCGCCCCGCACTGCAGGGTTCGGGGCCGAGGTCTCGGCCCTCATCGCCGAGCGGTGCTTGTACGCACTGCTCGCCCCGGTTCGCCGGGTCACGGGGTGGGACACGGTCTTCCCGCTCAAGCGGGGCGAGCCGCACTACCTGCCCTCGATCGACCGGATCGTGGCGGCTGCTCGCTCGACGTTGGAGGAGGGCTAGGTGGCGACGGTGTTCCGCCTCCCCGACATCGGGGAGGGCCTGACCGAGGCCGAGATCGTCGAGTGGCACGCAGAGGTCGGTGACGAGGTCGTCGCCGATCGCCCCCTCGTCACGGTCGAGACCGACAAGACCCAGGCCGACCTTCCCGCCCCCATCACGGGCGTTCTGCTCCACCGCGGCGCCGAGGCCGGCTCCGTCCTCGAGGTGGGGGCGGTGCTGGCGGTCATCGGCAAGCCGGGGGAGACATGGGAGGACGGTGAGTCATGGGGCCTGGAGGCCCCCACCGTGGCCGTGACGGCCTCCACGCCGCCACCCGAGCCGGCCGCCATCGGAACTGCCCGGCCCCGGGCGCTACCCCTCGTGCGCCGCCTGGCGGGTGAGCACGGCATCGACCTCGACCGCATCGCCGGCACCGGGCCCGGCGGACGGGTGACGCGGGCCGACGTCGAACTCGTCATCGGCCTGCAGGCGCCCAGGCGCGAGAGCGCCCCGCGGGTCGAACGTCCCCCCCTGGTGGGGACACTCGACGAGGTGGCCGAGCACCTCGGGTCGGGGCCGTCGGTCACAGGACCGATGACGCCGGCTCCGTTCGGGGAGGCCGAGCCGGTCGAGGGTGAGCGGACGGTGCGGCTGACGGCCACCCGTCGTGCCATCGCCGAGCACATGTCGCGGTCCTGGCGGGAGATCCCCCACGTCACCTCCTTCGCTTCCTTCGATGCCGAGCGCCTCCTCGAGGTGCGCAGGGCCCTCGAGGCCCGCCATGGCCGCCCGGTGGCACTCGATGCGCTCATGGTGAGGGCGGTCCTGCCGGCGCTGAGGGCGTTCCCCGAGTTCAATGCGTCGCTGACCGATGACGGCGACCTCGTCGTGCACGGCGATCACCACATCGGGGTGGCCATCGACACCGAGGACGGGCTTCTCGTCGGGGTCCTGCACGACGCCGGACGGCAGTCGATCATGGACCTGGCCGGCATGGTCGAAAGGCTTGTGCAGGCCTCCCAGAGCCGCTCGCTGTCCCGCCAGGAGATGTCGGGGGCCACGTTCACGCTCTCCAACATCGGAGCGGTGGGTGGGGGGATGGGCACGCCGATCATCCCGCTGGGGACCACGGCCATCCTCTCGATCGGGCGGGCCGTCGCCACCCCCGTCGTGCGGGACGGGGCGATCGTGTCGGCGATGATCGCCCCGCTCTCGCTGTCGTACGACCACCGGGTCATCGACGGGGCGATGGGACGGAGGTTCTTCGCCATGGTCGTGGAGAACCTCGAGGAGCCGGCGCTCTTCCTCGCCTGAGGCGGTCTCGGTCCCGGCCGGCTCATGAACGCCATGATCACCGCTCTCGGGCTACGGTACGCCGGAGCACGAGATGGGAGCGACGTGCCGCCGGATCCCAAGGACTTCGATGACGCCGACCTGCCGGGCCTCGAGAGCGAGACGGAGGCAGCCGAGACGGGCAGGTTCGACGACGCCGATCTCCCCGGTCTCGATGAACCTTCGGGTGGCGGTGGGTCCGCCCCGTCGGATACGCCGGGGCCCGACTGGGATGCAATCGACCGGTCCCTCGACGAGTGGAAGGGATCCCTCGATCGTGCCGAAGCCGAGGGGAGTCTGCCCGGCGAGATCGTTGAGGGAGCCCACGCGGGGGTCGGCCCTGAGGGTTCGCTCGGAACGCCTGGCTTGGACTCCTTGGAGACCGTCGGCGGTGTCCTCCCGAGCCAGATGCCGAACGAAGGCTTCGGGGACCTTCCGGGGGACGAGTTCCTGCCGATGGCCGATGATGGAGACGACGCGTGGACGTCGCCGGGCACGGACATCGAAGGGGAAACGCACATCGGGGCCGAGGGCTACCTCTGGCCGGGACCGGATCTCAGGCCCGACCACGGCGGGGACGGTGAGCCCCGTGCCGATTCCGAGGATGTCGCGGCTGCCAAGGCGGACCTGCGTGACATCCCCGGCTTGGAGGACCATGGCCTTCCCCGCCTGACCACGTGGGGACGTCGACTTCGCCTGCCCATCCTCGGCGGCCTCGGGATCCTCGCACTCACCGTGGGGGGCCAGGCACTCCTCGATTCTCCCGGGGACGTCCCACTCGACAGCGTTCCCGTCGCTGCATCCCCGGCCGGCACGCCTCCGCCGACCACCGAGACGATGACCGACGACACGACGGCAGGTACGGAGGCACCTCCTTCGACCCCGCCGCCGGAGGTTGCGGTGTTCGATCCGGCCAACCTCGTCACCACCGTGGGAACCGATCTCCTGGTCGACCTCAACGGAGACACCTGGGTGGCGCTGACGTTGGGTGAGCCGTGGATCGCCGGTCCACCGCCCGTCGACACGGCGTTCAACCTGATCGTGAACGTTGGCGTCGATGTCGAGGGGCAGGTCCACGGCACCCGATGGACCCTGTACGACGGCGCCACCCGCGGCGAAGGGTTCATTGACGGGGACGATGTGAAGGCAGCCCTCCCCTCCGAGTTGTGGGTGACCCCCGACGGGCGACTGGTGGCACGAATCCCGGGCCTCAGCACGACCGGCGGCCTGGCCCTCTCCCAGGTTGGCGACAGCGCCGAACTCGTCCTGGGCGGCCAGATCCGGCTGTCCGAGGAGAGCGAGCTCGTGCAATGGGTCGACCGGGCGCCCCTCGGGGAGGCCACCGTGGTGGCGGACCCGCTGCCGGGGCTGGACTGGACGGCGGTTGAGGTCGATCACGGGCCGATCACACTCGTGATCCCCGAGGGATAGGCCGCCCCGGGACGACCCCTCCGAGTCCGAGGCGACACGCGCCCCGGAGGGTGGGTTCCGGTCCTCCCGCTCGGCACCTAGGGTGACATGCCGACGAGGAGGAACGTGTGAAGGCCGTTGTGTGCAGGACATTCGGGGACCCGGGTCTCCTCGTCGTCGAGGAGATTCCCGACCCGGAACCCGGCCCGGGCGAGGTGCTCGTCGACGTGGCCGCGGCCGGGGTCAACTACCCGGACACCCTGACGATCCGCGACATGTACCAGATCAAACCGCCTCCCCCGTTCTCGCCCGGGAGCGAGCTGTCAGGGGTGGTGGCGGCGGTGGGTGAGGGCGTCGACCGGGTGGCGGTGGGAGACCGGGTCATCGCCCTCACCGGGGCCTCCGGGGCGTTCGCGGAGCGGGCGGTGGTCAAGGCGGCCCGCACGATCCCAGCGCCCCCTGGCATGCCGCTCGACGTGGCGGCCGCCTTCATCTTCACGTATGGGACGAGTCATCACGCCCTGGTCGACCGCGCCGACCCGACCAAGGGTGAGAACCTCGTCGTGCTCGGGGCGGCCGGTGGCGTGGGCCTGGCCGCCGTCGAGATCGGGGCTGCCCTCGGTCTGCGGGTCATCGCCGCCGCCTCCACCGACGCCAAGCTCGCCGTGTGCCGGGAGCACGGCGCCACCGACACCATCAACTACACCACCGAGGACCTCAAGGACCGGATCAGGGAACTCGGGGGAGCCGACATCGTGTACGACCCTGTCGGGGGCGAGTACGCCGAAGCTGCCCTGCGGGCCATGAACTGGTTGGGTCGGTACCTCGTCATCGGGTTCCCTGCGGGCATTCCCCGGTTCCCGCTCAATATCGTCCTCCTCAAGGGGTGCGACGTTCGGGGGGTGTTCTGGGGATCGGCGATCACCCACGATCCCCGGGTGTTGGGGGCCGGGCTGGCGGACCTCTCGAAGTGGTATCGGGCCGGCACGGTCCAACCCCACATCTCGGCCCGATACCCGTTGGAAGGAGCGGCGTCGGCGATCCAGGACATGATGGATCGCAAGGCTGTGGGCAAGCTGGTCATCGAGGTCAACCCGGCGCTGTTCTGAGTGTCGAGGTACGAGGTACGAGGTGCGAGGTACGAGCGTCTCTCGTGTCTCGTATCTCGCTCCTACCCGGGTGCCCGCTCCTCGACGAGGGCGACCACCTCGGGCATGTCCACCCCGGGAAACGTGTCGACCGGGAGCGCCGCCAGCAGGTGCGACACCGACTTGGGCGACGGCCACACCCGATGGTCCCACTTGGCCCGGAGGTCGGCCGGGGGCAGGGCGCAGCAGTCGGCGCTCGGGCATCGGGACACCGCATGGTGGTCGGTTTCCCGGCCCCGGAACCAGCGGGCATGGTGGAAGTCGGTGCCGACGGTGATCACGTGGGCCGGGTTGCGGTCGGCTTCCACGTGGGCGGCCGACCAGTACGACCCCGCCGGCGTGTCGGTGTACTGGTAATAGATGTCGAACTTGAACCGGCTCCGGATGGCCGTGCGCGACGGGAACTCACGACAGACCCGGTGCCCGTCGACGATGCCGTTGACGTCGGCCGGCAGTGGCAGGTCGTCGTTCTCGTACGACCGGCGGATGATCCCCTCCTCGTCGGTGCGCAGGAAGTGGACGGGTATGTCGAGGAAGTGGGTGGCGAGGTTCGTGAACCGGTGGGCGGCCATCTCGTAGGAGGCGTAGAACCGCTCCTTGATGTCCTCGATGGAGATGTCGCGGCGGGCCTTGGCTTCCTGGAGAAACGTGACCGCGGCCACCTCCGGCACGAGGACCGCTCCAGCGAAGTAGTTCGCTTCGAGACGTTGGTGGAGGAAGTCGACGAAGTCGCGGGGTTCGTCGTGGCCCAGGGCCACGTGGCCGAGCGTCTGGAGGATGACGCTGCGGGCCGCCCGGGTCCGCAGCTCGTTGCGCTGGGGGATGTAGAGCCGCCCGTTCCTGCGGTCGGCGATCGCCCGGGCCGACGGCGGGAAGTCACCGACGGTGTGGATCGTGTATCCGAAGTGGGCTGCGATGTCGAGCACGTTGCGCTGGGAGAGGGCGCCGGTGCCCTGGTACCCCACCGTGTCGAGGGCGGCCCGGGCCAACAGTTCGATCGGCTCGCTGTAGTTGCCCCGTGCCTTGGCCCCCTGGCGGAGGTCGGCCACCGCGTCGCGGGCGGCGTCGGGGGTGATCGTCTCGGCCACCGATTGACGGCGCAGCTCCTCGTAGAGGCCGACGATGTGCTCGAGGGCGGCGTCGGGGGTCTTGGTCGTCGGCTTGAAGTGCGGCAGGCCGAGGCCCTTGAAGAGCTCCTCTTCCTGGATGCGGGCGGTGGCCACCTCGAGGTGGGCCCGTCGCGAGGGCGCTTCGTGGCTCAGGAGGTCGGCCGTGGTGACCCCGAGGGCGTCGGCCAACTCGCCGATGGTCGAGAGCTTGGGTTCGCGCTTGCCGGTTTCCACCATGGAGAGGTAGGGGGCGGGGCGGCCGACGCGGCCCCCCAACTCGTCGAGGGTCAGGTTGCGCTGGCGCCGGATGTGCCGAAGTCGTTGTCCGAAGATGAGGGGGTCGAAGCTGCGTGCCATATGCGATTCCGGGGGAGTATTGAGAAGTTAGCACGAAGTTATCGGCTGATCGACCCCTTCTGGGTGCCGATTCGTTAAGAATGGCCACATATGATGGTTTCCCGACCGAAGGAGAGCCCTCGTGGTTGATGGAGTGATCGTGACCGCCCCGCCCGTGGAGAACGCGGCCCGCGTCCTGACCGACGAGGCTGTGGCGTTCCTGGCCGCCCTCCACCGGCGCTTCAACGGCCGCCGGCTCGATCTGCTGGCCGCCCGCCAGGCCCGTCAGGCCCGTCTCGATGCCGGCGACCTCCCCGACTTCCTGGCCGAGACCACAGACGTCCGGGAGGGGACCTGGACGGTGGCTTCGGTGCCGTTCGCCGACTTCCAGGACCGCCGGGTCGAGATCACCGGCCCGGTCGAGCGCAAGATGATGATCAATGCGCTCAACTCGGGGGCGACGACGTTCATGGCCGACTTCGAGGACTCCTCGTCCCCGTCGTGGGAGAACAACATCGACGGGCAGGTCAACCTGCAGGACGCCCACCGGGGGACGATTCGCCTCGAGACCGAGGCCAAGGTGTACGAACTCGGCCCGCACCCTGCCACGCTGCTCGTCCGTCCGCGCGGCTGGCATCTGTCAGAGCGTCACGTCACGGTCGACGGCGAGGAACTCTCGGCAAGCCTCTTCGACTTCGGTCTCTACTTCTTCTGGAACGCGGCCCAGCGGGTCGCGGAGGGATCGGGCATCTACCTCTACTTGCCCAAGCTGGAATCGCACCTCGAGGCCCGGCTGTGGAACGACGTCTTCGTGTTCGCGCAGGACACCCTCGGGCTGCCGCCCGGCACCGTGCGGGGCACGGTCCTCATCGAGACGATCCTCGCCGCCTTCGAGATGGACGAGATCCTCCACGAGCTGCGGGACCACTCCGGTGGGCTCAACGCCGGCCGCTGGGACTACATCTTCAGTGTCATCAAGAAGTTCCGCAACGATCCCTCCCGGGTCCTGCCGGACCGGGGGATGATCACGATGACCGTCCCGTTCATGCGCGCCTACACGGAGCTGCTCGTCCAGACGTGCCATCGGCGGGGGGCGTTCGCGATGGGCGGCATGTCGGCGTTCATCCCCAACCGGCGTGAACCGGACGTCACCGAGCGGGCCCTGGCCGCGGTGAGGGCCGACAAGCGCCGCGAGGCCGCCGATGGGTGTGACGGCACCTGGGTGGCTCACCCCGACCTCGTGGACGTCGTCAAGGAGATCTTCGACGACGTGCTCGGGGACCGCCCCAACCAGATCGATCGACTCCGCCCGGAGGTCCGGGTCACGGTCGAGGACCTCCTCGACACCACCGTCGAGGGCGGCCGAATCACCGAGGCCGGGATCCGCACGAACGTCCATGTCGGCATTCGCTACATAGCGTCGTGGTTGACGGGCAACGGGGCGGCGGCCATCAACAACCTCATGGAGGACGCCGCCACCGCCGAGATCAGCCGGTCCCAGCTGTGGCAGTGGGTCACGAACGCGGCCGTCACCGACGACGGTCGCACCGTCACGGAGTCCCTCGTCCGCCGAGTGGCCGACGAGGAGCTCGAGGCCATTCGAGCCGACATCGGAACCGACGCCTTCGAGTCCGGTCGGTTCGACGAAGCGGCCGAGCTCTTCGAACGTGTCGCCCTCGACCGGGACTTCCCGGACTTCCTCACGCTTCCCGCCTACGAACTCATCGACTGACAAGGAAACCACCATGCGTATCGATTACGAAGCACAGATCGAGGCCCTCGAAGCCGACTGGCGTGACAACCCCAGGTGGCAGGGGATCGAGCGGCCCTATACGGCCGCCGACGTCGTGCGCCTGCGAGGTTCGGTCCTGACCGACTCGGCGCTCTCCCGCCTCGGCTCGCTTCGCCTGTGGCGGCAGATGGAGGAGCGGCCGTACGTGAACGCCCTCGGCGCCCTCTCGGGCAACCAGGCCGTGCAGATGGTCAAGGCGGGCCTGACGGCGATCTACCTCTCCGGGTGGCAGGTGGCAGGTGACGCCAACCTCGCCGGCCAGACGTACCCGGACCAGAGCCTCTACCCGGCGGACTCCGCCCCGGCGCTCGTGCGACGCATCAACAACGCCCTCACCCGGGCCGACCAGATCGAGTGGCAGGAGACCGTCGGCAGGCAGGCGACCGACTGGTTCGCCCCGATCATGGCCGACGGCGAGGCCGGGTTCGGCGGTCCCCTCAACGTCTTCGAGCTCACGAAGGGCTTCATCGAGGCGGGAGCGGCCGGCATCCACCTCGAGGACCAGCTGTCCTCGGCCAAGAAGTGCGGACACATGGGGGGCAAGGTCCTCGTCCCCACCCAGCAGCACATCCAGACGCTGGTGGCTGCCCGTCTGGCGGCCGACGTCATGGGCGTCCCCCTCGTGGTGGCGGCCCGCACCGATGCGCTGTCGGCGACCCTGCTCACCTCCGACATCGACCCCCGCGATGCGCGGTTCCTCACCGGGGAGCGGTCGGCCGAGGGGTTCTACTACGTCACGAACGGCCTGGATGCGCCCGTCTCTCGAGCGCTCGCCTACGCCCCGTACTGCGACCTTCTCTGGTGCGAGACCTCCACCCCGGACATGGCAGAGGCGCGGGCGTTCGCCGACGCCGTCCACGCCGAGTTCCCGGGCAAGAAGCTCATGTACAACTGCTCGCCGTCGTTCAACTGGAGTGCCGCGCTCGACGACGCCCAGATCGCCCGCTTCCAGGACGAGTTGGGCTCCTTGGGCTACGCGTTCCAGTTCATCACCCTGGCGGGCTTCCACGCCCTCAACTACTCGATGTTCGAGCTGGCCAAGGGCTATCGCGAGAACCAGATGACGTCCTACGTCGCCCTCCAGAACGCCGAGTTCGCCGCCGAGGGCGATGGGTACACGGCCACCCGCCACCAGCGGGAGGTGGGCGCCCAGTACTTCGACGATGTCGCCACCGTGATCTCGGGGGGAACGGCCTCGACGCTGGCGATGGTCGGCTCCACCGAGGAGGAGCAGTTCTAGGGAGCGTCGAGAGGCGAGAGGACGAGAGGACGAGAGGAAGAGAGGACGAGAGGACGAGAGGCGAGAGGACGAGAGGAAGAGAGGACGAGAGGACGAGAGACGAGAGACGAGAGACGAGAGACGAGAGACGAGAGACGAGAGACGAGAGACGAGAGACGCTTGTCCCTTGTCCCTTGACGCTCGACGCTTGTCCCTTGTCCCTTGACGCTCGACGCTCGTGTCTTCGTGACCACGTAGTCTCAGCGAACAGCAGTACAGACGGGAGCCGCACACACTCATGTCCAGCATCGTCCACGTCGTGGGAACCGGCACGATCGGGGAGCCCCTCATCGGCCTGCTCGAGAACTACCAGGAGGCCTTCGGGATCGACGAGATCACCTTCATGAAGCGAACCCCGCTCCTGGAGGAGCGGGGGAAGGTCGACGACCTCATCCGCCGCGGTGCCCGCCTGGCGGTGCGCGAGGACCGGAGGGCGAGCTTCGAGGAACTCGGACACACGGTCGCGTTCACCGACGTGGAGGCGATCGAGCGCGCCACCGTCGTCATCGACTGCACCCCGGCCGGGAACGCCAACAAGGCGGAGTTCTACGAGGACTCGGTGGGGCCCGTGGGCTTCCTCGCCCAGGGGTCCGAGTACGGCTTTGGCAAGATGTACGCCAGGGGCATCAACGACGAAGCGCTCGTCACCGGCGAGAAGTACCTCCACATCGTGTCGTGCAACACGCACAACATGTCGGCGCTCATCAAGACCCTCAGCCAGGACCCCGATGGGACTTCGCACCTCGTGGACGGGCGGTTCGTGCTGCTCCGACGTTCGAACGACATCTCCCAGGATGGGTCGTTCGTTCCGTCACCGTCGGTGGGGGCCCACGGTGACCCGCAGTTCGGCACCCACCACGCTCGGGATGCCCACACCCTGTTCGCCACGATGGGCTACGACCTACCGATCTACTCGTCGGCGATGAAGCTCAACACGCAGTACATGCACTCGTTGTGGTTCAGCCTCCAACTCGACCATGAGATGACCGTCGAGGAGGCCGTCGAACGGCTCGACGCCAACCCCAGGATCGCCCTTACCCACAAGAAGAGCACGAACGCGGTGTTCTCGTTCGGCCGCGACCACGGCTTCTACGGCCGGATCCTCAACCAGGCGGTCGTCCCGGTGGAGTCCCTCGCCGTTCGCAACGGCACCGAGCTCATCGGGTTCTGCTTCACGAGCCAGGATGGGAACTCGCTCCTGTCGTCGATCGCGGCGACGCTGTGGTTCATGGATCCCGAAACCCGCGAGGAACGCATCAACGCCATCAGACCGTTCCTCTTCCGCGAGGTTTGACGGTGCACAACCCGGACGCCCCGAGGCCGGGGAGGACCGTGGCCGGCCGGCTGGTGGACCACTAGGCCATGGATCTCGCCGCAGTCATCGCCGAACTCAACGGGATCGCCGCCCGCCTGGCCGCCGATCCCCCACCGGAGGAGGCCGCGGACCTCAACCGGCGCCGGGCGATCCTCAACGAGCGAGCCAAGGCCTACGACGTACAGGTGCGAAGGGCGGAGTTCGAGCGGGAGCTCGCCCAACTCGAGGCGCGGGTTGCCGCCATGGTCGACGCCGAGATCCGGCATCGGGACGCCGGTCGAGGCTTCCTGCGTGGTGCCCTGTGGGGCGACTACGACTTCCCGCGGGACGCGGAGAACCTCAACACCAAGATGGGTGAGGCAATGGACCGGCCCCGCCTCGAGGCCCGCATCGCCGAGATCCGGGAGCTCCTGGGCATCCCGTCGACCGAGGACTGACGTGTCCGACTATCACCTCCATCTCCACCCCCACGCGGTGGGGGGCCGAGCCGTCACGCCCGACTACTCGGTGGCCACCATCGAGCGGTTCGTCGTCGCGGCCGCGGCCCGGGGAGTCACGGAGGTCTGTCTCACCGAGCACTACTACCGGTGCGTGGAGTCGGCGGAGACACTCGGCCCCTTCTGGGAGGCCGAGACACCCGAGGCGTCGCGTCTCACGTCCGAGATGGTGCGCCTCGACCGCACGCTCTCGCTCGACCGCTACGTGGAGGCGGTCCTTGCCGCCAAGGCCGCGGGCCTGCCCGTTCGGTTGGGCCTCGAGCTCGACTTCTTCCCCGCCACCATCGAGCGGGTCGTCGAGCACGTCGCCGCCTACCCCTTCGACTTCGTGGTGGGCGCCGTCCACTGGATCGGTGGCCTGACGATCGACATGGCCGAGGCGGCTCCCCT